>JBAUEL010000155.1:0-2932 GCA_049678585.1 Dehalococcoidia bacterium | reverse complement strand
TTCTAAGATTGAGGCCGCGAGCCGCCGCCGGAGGCGGCGTGCGACGTGGCCGGGTCGGCGGCAGGCTCTCTCAGCACCCTGCTAGGCCCCCGCCGCCGGGGAGGAAAGAGAGATGAGACCCCACTCGCTCGAGATCATCCAGGGCATCCAGAACTCCCTGATGACCCACGTGATGCCCGAGCTGCGGTCCTCGTTTGCGCAGGCCCAGCTCATGTACATCACCATGCTGCTGAACGTTGTGGCGAAGTACTGGGACGGCGGCGTCCAGGCCCTGGTGGACGACAACCGGAAGATGCGGGAGATCTTCGGCCAGGCGGCCGAGGTCCTGGCGTCGTTGGCCGACGCGCAACCCGCCGGCGAGATCGACACCCTGGCCGCGGACCTGCGGACCGGGGCCCGCGAAAGGCCCTGCTCCCTGACCATGACCGACCTCATGCAGGAGAACAACCGCCTGCGGGCATTGCTCGCTCGCCTGGCCCCCCTCTGCGAACGGGCCGAGGCTGACCCCGCCCTGGCGCCCCTGCGCCCCCTCCATCAGAAGCTGGTCGACCACATGAGGGAGGAGGCCCGGCAGCGGGTCGTGCCCGTCCTGGGCAGCTAGGGGGCCCGATGCTGGCCCGCCGCAGCCTCGCCCTGAGGCTCCCCTGGCCCAGCACCTCCGACATCTGTCATAATGCGTGTGTGGGCCTCGCCCCAGGGCTTCTCCCATGATCGAGTTCATCCGAGAGCGCGTGACCGCCTACCGGCCCCGGCAGATAGAGGCCGAGGGCCGCCCCCGTGCCGCCGTCCTCTTGCTCCTGTACGACAAGGGCGGGCAGCAGCACCTGTTGTTCACCCGTCGCACCGACCTGGTAGAGCATCATAAGGGACAGATCTCCTTCCCCGGCGGCGCCGCCGACCCCGGCGACCGCAACCTGCGGGAAACCGCCCTCAGGGAGACCTACGAGGAGCTGGGCATCGCGCCGGAGGACGTGGACATCTTCGGCCCGCTGGACGATTGGATCACGGTGAGCAACTTCGTGGTCACGCCCTTCGCAGGGGCTATCACCCGCCCCGCTCCCTACCCCTTTCACCACAACCGCTTTGAGGTGGCCGAACTCCTGGAGGTGCCCATCCTTCACCTCCAGAACGACTCTAACGTGGTCAGCGAGTGGCGCCGCATCAACGGCCAGGACATCCTGACCTACACCTACCGCTGGGGCGACCATCTCATCTGGGGCGTCACTGCCCGCATGCTCAAACACTTCCTCGACCTGCTGGCTCCCGAAGCCGCACCGGAGAGGACCTAGAGCCGTGCGCCTCGTTCTGGTCCGCCATGGGGAGTCCGTGGGCAACGCCGAGCGACGCCTCCAGGGCCAGGGTGAGTATTCCCTCACCGAGCGTGGCCGCGAGCAGAGTCGCCGGCTGGCCGAGCGGCTGGCCGCCCTCGAGCTGGCCGCCGTCTACACCAGCCCCATCGCCCGCGCCCGCGAGACCGCCGAGCTTATCGCCGCCCCGCACGAGCTATCCGTCGTCCCCCTGCCTGGGGTGCGGGAGTACGACTTCGGCGAGGCGGCCGGCCTCACCTATCGGGAGGTAGTGGAGCGCTACCCCGAGGTCGTGGAGGCCTACCTCAAGGGCCCCGACTACCCGCGCTTCCCCGCTGAGGAAGGCAGAGAGACCTTCCGTGAGCGCGTCACCGAAGCGCTGTGGCGCGTCGCCGAGCAGCATCCCCATCAGACTGCAGTCGTGGTGACCCATGCCGGGCCCATCGCCGTGTTCTGCCTCGAGGTGCTGGGAATGCCCTATCGGCGGCCCATCCCCTTCGCCTTCGACAACGGCTCCCTCAGCGTGCTGGAGATCCGCGATGCCCCCGGCCTCCCCACGGACCCCCGCCCTCGCGCCATGCTGCTGACCCTCAACGACACCTGCCACCTCGACGAGGGCCAACCCGCCTAGATCAGATCGCTGTGCCAGAAGTGGAATGGCTCGCCCGGCGAGAAGATCGCCTCGCTCTCTTTCGACATCGGTCGAACCATCATCGGGAAGGGCGGCCTGTCAGCGACCCGCGTGGAAGGCAGGCCTTCCAGAAGGCGGCCCAGGGTATGTCCCTCGGGGATGACGCCCAGCATCGGCGTCAACCCCCGCCCGACGGCCATGCGGCCCAGCTCGGCGAGCAGGGCGCTGAGAGCATCCTCCGCCCCGGGCAGCGCCTCCCCCTCCAGCAGGTGTAGGTGGTTGTCGACCTCGACATAGCTCCGCACGTAGGCGACCACCCGCCCTCTCGCCTCGGCCAGCAGGAAGCCCTCAGGGTCGTGCTGGACCCAGGTCATGTGGTCGCGCCAGTAGCGCTGGCTGCGCACGATCGCCCCGGTAGTGCCCTCAGTGGCCCGCCGGTAGACGCGCGCGACTGCGGACAGGTCCGCGCTCGTGAAGGGACGAACGCCCACGTCCGCTGCCGCCGACAGGCCCGCCACCTCCTCCGGCTGCGCCGTGTAGATCGGCTGGGGCACCACCCGCCAGCCCAGCCGCTCGTAGAAGGAGAGGCGGCCGGTGAACAGGAACGAGAGGGCATACCTGGCTCCCTCCATCCGCTCGATGGTGTCCCGCAGGAGCGCTGTAGCCAGACCGCGCCCCTCGTATTCGGGATAGGTCGCCACCGAGCCGATGCCCCCGGCGGGCAGCGTCACGCCCCGCACGCGCATCCGCCGCTCGAAGATGCGCACGTGCGACACGATCCGCCCGTCCACCTCCGCCACCCGCGTGTGCCGCAACCGGTACGTCGAGTCGTCCTCCGTCTGGCGGATGAACGTCTCGATGGGCTCGTGGCGAAAGCACACCCTCAGCAGGTCATAGATGGCGGGGAAGTCCTGGCGGCGGGCCGAACGGATGCGATAGTCCACAGCGCGCCTATGGTAGCACGGCCCGCCCCTACGCGCCCAAAAACCCCGTA
>JBAUEL010000154.1:0-13574 GCA_049678585.1 Dehalococcoidia bacterium | reverse complement strand
CGGAAACCTTGGGGGCAGAGCCCCTCTGCACTCCCCCCATTGCAACACCCCCTTCATCCCGCGGGATGAAACAGGCTATCTCACCGAGTACGAAGTAGTCATTCGCTATGCCTGTGCTAGAATGGGCGCGATATGGGCTACTACGCGGTGGGTATCGACATGGTGGAGATCGAGCGGGTGCGGCGGGTGCTTGAACGGCACCCTCGGCGCTTCCGGGAGCGAGTGTACACGGAGGCGGAGGCGGCGGTCTCGCGGGGGCGGGTGCACGACCTGGCATCTCGCTTCGCGGCCAAGGAGGCGGTGATGAAGGCGCTGGGGACGGGCGCGCGGGGGATCGGCTGGCGGGAAATCGAGATCCTGCCGGACCGGCGGGGCAAGCCGCTGGTGTACCTGCACGGGCGGGCCAAGACGCGCGCCCGCTACATCGGGCTGGCCGCCATCGACGTGAGCCTGAGCCACTCCCGGGAGTACGCCATCGCCTCGGTGATAGGTGTGCGCGACTCCAAGGGCGAGGACCCGTGGGCGTCGCGGGGGTGGCTGATAGGCCAGCTGAGGGAGCGAGGGCTGCTGTGAAGCTGGTCACAGGCGAGCAGATGCGGATGCTGGACGAGCAGGCGGCGGAGGCGGGCACGCCGACCTCGGTGCTGATGGAGAACGCCGGCCTGGCAGTGGCGCAGGACGTATGGATGGCGCTGGGAACGCTGGAGGAGCGGCGCATCGTGGTGCTGGTGGGGCCGGGGAACAACGGAGGCGACGGGCTGGTGGCGGCGCGTCACCTGCACGACTGGGGCGCCCAGGTCGAAGCGTATCTGCTGGTGCCGCGCACGGAGGATGACTCGAACTATCGCCAGCTCGTCGAGCGGCGGGTGCCGCTGCGCTGCGTCGAGGAGGACGCGGGCTTCGTCGCGCTGGAGGAGGCGCTAGGCTCGGCGCACGTGGTGGTGGACGCGCTACTTGGGACGGGGAGTCCGCGGCCCATCGAAGGGGCGGCGGCGGAGATGCTGGACCGGGTGGCGCAGGCGAGGGAGCACCCCTCGCCGCCGCTGGTCATCGCCGTGGACCTGCCGACGGGCGTGAACTGCGACACCGGCGCGGTGGACCCGCACACAGTTCGCGCCGACCTCACGGTGACCTTCGGGCACTCCAAGGTGGGGCTGCACGCCCTTCCCGGGGCGGAGTACGCGGGTCGGGTGAGCACGGTGGACATCGGCCTGCCGGCGGAGGCGTCGGCTGAGCTGCCATACGAGCTGCTGTCGGCGCGGTGGGTGCGCGAGAGGCTGCCAGCGCGGCCACTCGGCGCGAACAAGGGGACGTTCGGGCGGGTGCTGGTGGTGGCCGGCTCGAGGAACTACGTTGGAGCGGTGCGGCTGGCGGCTGCGGGGGCGCTGCGAGTCGGTGCGGGGCTGGTGACGGTGGCCTGCCCGGAGAGCTTGCAGGCGCTGGTGGCCGGCGGGCTCACCGAGGCCACCTATCTGCCGCTGGCGGAGGAGGACGGGGCGATAGCGGCGTCGGCAGGGAACGCGGTGGTGCGGGCGCTGCGCGACTACGAGGTGCTGCTCATCGGCTGCGGGCTGGGGCAGTCGGCGGGGACGCGGGCGCTGGTGCGGGCGGTGCTTTTCGCCCTGGAGGAGGACGGACCGAAGGTGCTGGTGGACGCCGACGGCCTGAACAACCTGGCCAAGGTGCCCTACTGGTGGCGTGAGCTGAAGGCGCCGGTCGTGCTCACGCCTCACCCCGGGGAGATGTCGCGTCTGAGCACGCTGTCCATCGCCGAGATCCAGGGGGACCGGCTGGGGGCGGCCGTGCGCTTCGCGGGGGAGTGGGGGCAGACGGTAGTGCTGAAGGGTGCGCATACGCTGATCGCTGCGCCCGACGGGCGGGCGGGGGTGAGCCCTTACGCGAACCCTGCGCTGGCCTCGGCGGGGACGGGGGACGTGCTGGCGGGAGCGATCGCGGGGCTGCTGGCGCAGGGGCTGGACCCGTTCGAGGGGGCGTGCTGCGGCGTCTACCTGCACGCTGCGGCCGCCGAGGGACTCCGAGAGGAGCTAGGAGAGGCCGGGCTGGTGGCGGGTGACCTGCTGCCGGAGCTGCCGCGGGTCATACGGGGGCTCAGGAGCGGGTAGCGAGTCGGGGGAAAGGCTGGCGACGGCTCGGCAGGGTGAAGAGATGGCCCTGCGGGTTGAAGAGCCTGTTAGAAAACGCCCTTGCGGCGGCCTCGTCATTCTGAGCGCAGCGAAGAACCTGGTTCATGGAGACCCTTCGCTTCGCTCATGGTGACAGGGGAGAGGGGTCTATCAACAGACCCTGAAACTCGCGGCTTCTGGACCGGATGTCGCAAAGAGGGCAGGAGAAGGCGCCCTAGCGGCTACGAACCAAAGACGAGGGCTGGGGCCCCGTTCAAGGGCGCTGGCCCTTGTGCTATAGTATGGCATCGGTTCGGCTGGGCGGTGGAGACGGAACGCCGAACTCGGAGGGAGAAGCAGGGATGCCCGAGAACGACGAGGGCGCCCCGCAGCGCAAGCTGGCGCTGCTATTTCCCGGCCAGGGCTCTCAGCACCCGGGGATGGGCCGGCGCATCCACGAGATCTCGAGCGCGGCCCGCCGGGTGTTTGCCCAGGCGGACGAGGTGCTGGGCTTCCGCCTGTCGAGGCTCTGCTTCGAGGGTCCTGAGGAGGAGCTGGAGAACACCGTCAACACCCAGCCCGCCATTCTGGCCACCAGCATGGCGTATCTGGCCTTCATGCGCGAGCGGCTGGAAGAGCTGGGCAAGCGGCGGATGCCGTCGCTGGTGGCGGGGCATAGCCTGGGGCAGTTCACGGCGGCGGTGGCATCCGGGGCGCTGGATTTCACCGACGGGCTGCGGCTGGTAGTGGAGCGGGCCCGCATCATGGCCGAGTGGGCGCGCACGCGGCCAGGGGGTCTGGCGAGCATCCTTGGGCTGAACAGCGAGGACGTGGAACGGGTGTGCCAGGAGGCGTCGGGGCGGGAATCGGCCTGGGTGGCGGTGGTGAACGCTCCCGGCCAGACCGTGATCTCGGGCGAGGCCGGGGCCCTCCAGAGGGCCATGGCGCTGGCGCGTGAGCGAGGTGCCAAGGTTCTCCGCCTGCCCATCGGTGTGCCGGGCCACTCGCCGGTGATGCGGGACGCCGCCCGCGAGCTGTCGCGCTTCATCTCCACGCTGAAGTTCCGGGACCCTCAGCCGCCCCTCGTCTCGAACATCTCCGCCCAGCTCGTCAGCAGCGCCGAGGATGTGCGCCAGGAGCTGTCGGAGCAGATCTGCGCGGCGGTGCAGTGGGCGGGCTGCTTCCTGGCCATGCTCAACGAGGGCACCTCCACCTTTGTGGAGGTGGGGCCGGGGCACGCCCTGTCCCGCATCGCCCGGCGCATCCACGAGGGGGTGCGCATCGTCACGCTGCACGATGGGCTGCCCGACGAGCTGCTCTCGGCGGGGCTGCCTGAGGTACGGCCGGCGAAGGTGAAAGCGATTCGATGACCTCGGCTGCCAGCGCCGAGCGGCGGGTCGTGGTCACCGGCCTGGGGGCGGTCTCGCCCGTAGGAAACGATGCTCCCACCACCTGGGCGGCGCTGGTCGCCGGAAAGTCCGGCGTGGGGCGCATCAACGCCTTTGACCCTTCCCCTTTCGAGATCAACGTGGCCGCCGAGGTGAAGGACTTCCACCCGGAGGAGGTCATCCCGCCCAAAGAGCTGCGGCGCATGGATCGCAACGCGCAGCTGGGGGTGGCGGCGGCGCTGGAGGCGGTGCGGGACGCCTGCCTGAGCATCGACGAGGGCAACGCCGCGCAGGTGGGGGTGATCTTCGGCTCGGCGGGCGGGGGCTACGGGATGCTGCTGGAGCAGGAGCGGACGTTGGTGGAACGGGGCGCCCGCCGGGTGAGCCCCTTTCTGATCTCGCACATGCTGCCCGACGCGGCGTCGGGGCACATCGCTATCCTCACCGGGGCGATGGGGCCGAACATGGCGCCAGCCTCGGCCTGCTCCACGGGCACCACTGCCATCGGCGAGGCGGCGGAGACGATCCGGCGGGGGGACGCGGAGGTGGTCATCAGCGGGGGCACCGACGAGCCGCTCCTGCCGGTGCTCTACGCGGGGTTCATGGCGCTGCGGGCCGTGGCCGACGACCCCGATCCGGCGAAGGCGTGCAAGCCGTTCGACGCGCGGCGCAACGGGTTCGTGGTGGGCGAGGGTGCGGCGGCGCTGGTGCTGGAGACGCTGGAGCACGCGCGGGCGCGAGGGGCGCGCATCTACGCGGAGGTGCTGGGCTACGGCTCGAGCAGCGATGCCTTCGACATGGAGGCCTCGCACGAATCGGGGCGGGGGCCCATCCTGGCGATGCAGATGGCGCTGCGTAAGTCCGGGGTGGCGCCGGAGGAGGTGGACTACATCAACGCGCACGGCACCGCCACGATCCTGAACGATCGGGTGGAGACGGCCGCCATCAAGGCGGTGTTCGGCGAGCACGCCTACCGGCTGGCGGTGAGCTCTAGCAAGTCGATGGTGGGCCACCTGATGGGTGGGGCGGGGGCCCTGGAGGGGCTGGCCACGGTGATGGCGCTGCACGAGCAGGTCCTGCCACCCACGATCAACTACGAGGTGGCCGACCCGGAGTGCGACCTGGACTACGTGCCGAACGAGGCGCGTCGGGCGGAGGTACGCGTGGCCATATCGAACTCGGTGGGTCTGGGCGGCCACAACGCGACCATCGCGTTCCGGCGGTACGAGGGGTAGGGAGAGGCGAAGCCGCCAGGAAGGGGGGGACGGCTCGATGGCCAGCGACGTTATCTTTGACAAGCGGGACCAGCTCGACAAGATCCGGGAGGTCCTCCTGGAAGGCGAGCGTGTGCAGGCTGTATTCGACTTGAAGGGTGCACAGACGGGATTCGTCGGGCTGACGGACCGGCGGCTCATCATCTACGACAAGGACTTTCTGGGCGGACGGAAGGCCATGGTGAGCATTCCCTACAAGCACATTGTGGCGCTGGGGAGTGAGGATGAGGGGGGTCTGCTGAGGCCGGCGCAGTTGGTGGGGAGCAAGCTGGTGGTACAGACGGCTGCTCACAATATCGAGATGGAGTTCCGAGGGCGGGAGAAGGCGCACTGGGCCTATCAGATGATCCTGGGACGGATTCTCTAGCAGGAAGCGTTGAAGCCCGTGAATCTCCCAGAGGGTAGTCGCCCCAAGCGCTGGCGACTGCGGCCGGAGCCGTCGCAGGTGGCGGAGGGGCCCTTTCCGCCCCTCATCGGGCGGCTGCTGGCACATCGGGGCATGCGGAGCGCGGCGGAAGCGCGCGCGTTCCTGGAGGGCGAGGCCGCCAGCGTCGTTGACCCCTATTGCCTCCCTCAGATGGAGCAGGCGGTGGCCCGCCTGGCCTCGGCGTGCCGCGGCGGCGAGACGGTGGCGGTCTTCGGCGACTTCGACGTGGACGGGCTGGCGGCGGCGGCGCTGCTGGCGGAAGGGCTGAAGCGCCTGGGCGCCCAGACGATCGCCTACGTGCCGGACCGCTTCAGGGAGGGCTACGGGCTCAACGTGCCCGCCATCGGGGCCCTGGGGAGGCAGGGGGCGACGGTCCTGCTCGCTGCGGACTGCGGGACGAGCTCGCTGGACGAGGTGGCGTTCGCTCGCGAGCAAGGTATGGACGTGATCATCGTGGATCATCACACGGTGCCGCCGGAGCTGCCGGCGGCGCACGCGCTGGTGAACCCGAAGCTCTCGGGGGGCGGCGGGCCGGGGGAGGAGCTGGCCTCGGCCGGGCTGGCCTATCACCTCCTGGCGGCCCTCCACAACGCGCTGGGCCGGCCCTTCGCAGCGGACGGCTACCTGGACCTCGTGGCGCTGGGCACGGTCTGCGACGTGGCTCCGCTGGTGGGGGGGAACCGGGAGCTGGTGCGCGGAGGCCTGGCGGCCCTGGCGCGGGCGGCGCGGCCGGGGCTCCGGGCGCTCATGGAGGTAGCGGGGGTGGAGCCCGCCCGGGTGGACACGGAGGTTCTCTCCTTTGCACTGGGGCCGCGCCTCAATGCGGCCGGCCGCATCGCCCACCCGCGGCTGAGCTATGAGCTCCTCACCTGCGAGGCGCAGGAGGAGGCCCGCGCCCTGGCCCTGCGCCTGGACGAGCTGAATCAGGAGCGTCAGCGGCTCACCAGGGAGGCCCTGGCGCTGGCCGGCCAGCTTCTGGAGGAGGAGCGCGAGGGCGCGGATGCGCCGCTGCTCATGCTGGGGCACGCGGACATCTCCTCGGGCATCGTGGGGCTGGTGGCGTCGAGGCTGGCGGAGGCGTACTACCGGCCGGTGGTGGTATACGAGCGAGGGGAGACGAACAGCCGGGCCAGCGCGCGCAGCATCCGCGGGTTCGACATAGTGGGGGCGCTGCGGGGCTGTCGCGAGCTGTTCCTGCGCTACGGCGGGCACCCGCAGGCGGCCGGCTTCACCGCCGAGAACGACTGTCTGCCCGTCATCAAGGAGCGGCTGCTGGCTCATGCCCGGCGGGAGCTGGCCGGGGTCGAGCTGGGGCCGAGCCTGGACATCGACGAGGAGCTGCCGCTGCGGTCGCTGCGCGGCGAGGAGATCGGGTGGCTGGGCCGCCTGAGGCCCCACGGTATGGGCAACCCGGAGCCCACCTTCGTCAGCCGGGGCGTGCTGGTGGAAGGGAGCTGGCCGGTGGGAGAGGGGGGCGAGCACCTGCGTCTCAAACTGCGCGACGGCCCGGTGCTGTGGCCGGCCATCGCCTTCCGGCTGGGGCAGGCGGCCCCTGCCGAGGGGGACCTGCTGGATGTGGTGTTCTCCTTCTCGCCGGACCGTCGGGGCTTCGGGGGTCTGGAGCTGCAAGTGAAGGACCTGGCGCCGGCGCGGGCGATAGGGTAGCGAGGGGCCGCCTTGTCGGGGTCTCAGGGGTACGCTACAATCGGCTCTGCATCCCCTATCAGGAGCAGTCGCCTATGAAGCAGTACAAGACCGACCAGATCCGGAACGTGGTTCTGCTGGGGCACGGCGGGACCGGCAAGACCTCGCTTTGCGAGACGGCGCTTTTCGCTACGGGCGCCATCACCCGTCTGGGCCAGGTGGACGAGGGCACGACCGTATCCGACTATGAGCCCGACGAGATCCACCGCCAGATCAGCATCAGCCTTTCCCTGGTGCCCTGCGAGTGGGAGGGGCACAAGGTCAACCTGATCGACACGCCGGGCTATGCGGAGTTCGTGGGGGAGGTGAAGGCGGGCATCCGGGCAGCCGATGCGGCGGCCATGGTGGTCTGCGCGGTCTCAGGTCTGGAGGTGGGAACGCAGCAGGTGTGGGCCTACGCGGATGAGGCGAAGCTGCCACGGCTTATTTATGTCAACCGCCTGGACCGGGAGAACGCGGACTTCGCTCGCACCGTCGGCCAGATCCAGGCGCAGTTCGGGAGGAAGTGCACCCCCCTGCACGTGCCCATCGGCTCTCAAGAGGCCTTCGAGGGAGTGGTCGACCTGATCGAGCAGAAGGCGTACATGGGCGAGAAGGGGGCTCCCGCCGAGATCCCGGACTCGGTGGCGGGCCAGGTGGAGAGCTATCGCGAGCAGTTGATAGAGGCCATTGCCGAGACGAACGACGACCTTCTCACCAAGTACCTGGAGGGGGAGGAGCTGAGCGTTGAGGAGCTGCAGCAGGCCCTGCGAGCGGGGATCTGCTCGGGGGCGATTGTGCCTGTGCTGACGGGCTCGGCCACCAAGAACATCGCCGTGCGGCGCTTCCTGGAGGCGATATGCAGCTACCTGCCGGCCCCCTCCGACAGAGGTGAGCTTCCGGCGAAGGACGCGAACTCGGGCGCTGAGGTGGCCCTCAGGGGCGACCCGGCCGGGCCCCTGGCTGCCCTGGCCTTCAAGACGAGCGCGGAGAGGGTGGGGAAGCTGACGTACCTGCGGGTGTGCTCGGGTACGCTGGCGGCCGACTCGCAGGTCTGGAACGCCGGCAAGGGGGCTCAGGAACGGATCGGGCAGCTCTCGGTCATGCGGGGGAAGAACCAGGAGCAGGTTTCGCAACTGGAGGCGGGAGACATCGGCGTGGTGGTCAGGCTCGGTGAGACGGCCACCGGCGACACCTTGTCGACGCGGGAGCGGCCCCTCATCCTGGAGCCTATCAGCTTCCCACTGCCGTCGATCAGCCTGGCGGTCAGGCCGAAGACGCGGGCCGACCTGGATAAGCTGGGACCCGCGCTGGCCCGGATGGTGGAGGAAGATCGCACGTTGCGCATCAAGCGGGAGCAGGACACCGGCGAGACGCTGCTATCCGGGCTGGGGGAGTCGCACATCGAGGTGGCGGCGGAGCGGATGAAGCGGAAGTTCGGGGTGGACGTGGAGCTGGCGCCGCCCAAGGTGCCCTACAAGGAGACCATCACGGCCAGCGGCTCGGCCGAGTACACCCACAAGAAGCAGACGGGCGGCCACGGTCAGTACGCGCGGGTGGCCATCGAGCTCGAGCCCCTGCCGCGGGGCAGCGGGTTCGAGTTCGTTAGGCGCATCGTGGGGGGCGCGGTCCCGAAGAACTACATCCCGGCGGTGGAGAAGGGCGTGGTGGAGGCGATGCAGGAGGGGGTAATCGCTCGCTATCCCCTTACCGACGTGAAGGTGACGCTGTTCGACGGCAAGGAGCACCCCGTCGATTCTTCGGAGATCTGCTTCAAGATCGCCGGGGCGGCCGCCCTTAAGAAGGGGGCGGCGGAGGCCAGACCCGTTCTGCTAGAGCCCATTATGAACCTGCGGGTGACCGTCCCCGAGGCGAACACGGGGGACGTGATGAGCGACCTGAACAGCAGGCGGGCCAAGGTGCTGGGCATGAGCCCGGAGGATGGCATGAGCATCATCGACGCGCAGGCGCCGCTGGCGGAGATCCAGCGCTACTCCACCGACCTGCGCTCGATGACGCAGGGACGGGGGGGCTACTCGGTGGAGTTCAGCCACTACGAGGAGGTGCCGGCGCACATCGCTCAGCGCATCACGGAGGAGGCTCAGAAGTAGGAGTAGGGGTAGGAGTAGGAGTAGGGCTAGGGGCGAGGGTGGAGGTAGGAGTAGGAGTAGGGCTGGGAGTAGGAGTGAGGGTACGAGTAGGAGTGGGGGTAGGAGTAGGACCGCAGTCCGTGGGCGGCGGATAGTTGCAGGCTCCCCATAGGCCACGTCGAGCCTGGTAGGCTTCGCACTCTAGAGTCTTGAGCAGGTCATCAAAGGCCGTGTCTGGCGGGTAGGTTTTCACCCGCGCGTACCCCTGTTCGACCAACTCAGTGTTCAGCCACGTTTCACAGCCTGGATGGTTGGGGTCCGTGTCGACCCAGACGTGGGCCAGCAAGCGGCCATACCTGTCCCGGCACGACACGTCGCGCAGCAGGCACACATTGCGGCCCTCCAGCATGGCCTTCGTAAGCGCCGACGCCTCCGGCCCGTAGCACTCCGCAGGCTTTCCGGGGTGGACGGTTTCCGGCGCGTCCACGCCGACGAGGCGGATGGAGTAGGATCGCCCGTCCAAGATCCGGCAGCCGTATTCGGGGTCGTGCCAGATGACCCGGGCGATGAAGGTGTCGCCGTTCGTGACCCAGGCGACACGACCGATCGCGCACTTCCCCGCCGTGCCGAGCACGGCGAGGGTGATAGCAGCCAGGAGAAGGAGGGATGGGCGCAAGTGAGCACGCATGAGATGTTGCCTCTCCGGTGCTGCGGTGGCTGGCGGGCTATGCCGTCGTTATCCTGCGGTAGGCTTGGATCATGCAAGGACAGGATGAGCTTACCTGCGGGCGGGTGGCGTGTCAATGGCGAAGTGTTTCAAGACACTTGAGGGATGCAGAAGGCCCCAGTGCCGGCCTCGTCATTCTGAGCGCAGCGAAGAATCTGTTTCATGCAGACCCTTCGCTCCGCTCAGGGCGACAGGGCAGAAGGGTCTATCGACAGGCTCTGAACCCCCGGCGCCTGAATACGACAGCAGGTGCTGGCGGGTTCCAGAGTCCGTGCAGAAGTAAGGTGGTTCTGCCCACCCGCCCGCCCTCGGGATGTTTGGAATCTGGGGGACACCCCCAGACCCCCGGCCCGCTGCGCGGGGGCGGAATGCTCGGACGGGGGAGGCTGAGGGCGGAAACCTTGGGGGCAGAGCCCCTCTGCACTCCCCTTTTAGCAACACGCTCTGAAAGGCGCGGCTTTCTAGGTTCGCGGTGACAAGGGGCGAGCGGCTGCCGAGTGCCTGGCTACTCGGGCTGCTTGTCGGCGGGGACGATGCGGAGGAAGCGGTGCTTGCCGACGCGGATGACGTCGCCTGGCTCGACGGCGGCGATATTGCGCTCCAGGCGCTGGCCATTGATCTCCACAGCGCCCTGCCTGATGAGGCGCCGCGCCGTTGACATGCTTGATGCAAGACGTGCGCGAAAGATGATCGCCGCGACATCGTGGAATGACGGTGCCCACTCGTGCCCGAAGCCCTCCTTGGCCGCTTGGGTCTCGGGAGTGAGGGCGTATTCCGGCACGTCCTGCGGCAGTTCGCGCTCCTGGAAGGTGCGGGTGAAGTGCCGCTCCGCTTCCTCCGCGGCGGGCTGGTCGTGAAGGTCGGCGACGATCTCGCGGGCGAGGCGCTTCTTCACCTCCATGGGGTTAACGGAGCGCTCGGCGAGCTGGCGACGGATCTTCTCGATCTCGTCGGCGGGGACGGCGGTGACCAGGGTGAAGTAGTCGATCATAACGTGGTCGGGGATGGACATGACCTTGCCGTACATCTCCTGGGGCGGGTCGTTGAGGGCGATGTGGTTGCCCAGGGTCTTGGACATCTTCTGGGTGCCGTCGGTGCCCACAAGGATAGGCAGGGTGATAGCGATCTGGGGCGGCTGTCCGTAGACGCGCTGGAGGTCGCGGCCGGCCATGAGGTTGAAGAGCTGGTCGATGCCGCCGACCTGAACGTCGGTCTCAAGGGCGACGGCGTCGTAGGCCTGCATGAAGGCGTAGAAGAACTCGTGGACGTAGATAGGGTCGCCGCGGCGGCGCCTCTGGGCGAAGCTGTCGCGCTGGAGGAACTGGCCCACAGTGTAGTTGGAGGCGATCTTGATGAGGTCGGCGAAGGTCAACTTGTCGAGCCACTCCGCGTTGTTGCGGACGATGGTACGGTCGCGGTCCAGCACGGTGAAGGCCTGGTCCAGGTACGTCCGGGCGTTTGCCTCGATCTCCTCGGGCGTGAGCATAGGGCGGACGCTGTCCTTGTCGCTGGGGTCGCCGATCAGGGAGGTGAAGCCCCCGATGAGCAGGACCGTCTCGTGGCCGAGGTCCTGAAACTGGCGCAGCTTGCGCATGGCCACCGTATGGCCGAGGGTGAGGTCCGGCGCGGTAGGGTCCACGCCGAGGTAGACGCGCAGGGGCCGGCCCTCGGCCAGGCGCTCGCGGAGCTCGCGTTCCATGGTGCGGTGGATCTGCTTGTCCCCGTATTCCACCCCACGCATGAGGACGCGCATCTGCTCGTCGACGGAGCGGGCGGGGGTGGACGCCTTGGCCTTGCTCATAGCGACGCGGCCTCCCGGCGGAACAATCGGCGGGCCTCCTCGACGTCGCGGCTGATCTGCTCGGCGAGCTCTTCCGGGCCGGAGAAGCGGCGCTCCTCGCGCAGGCGATGCAGCAGCTCGATGCGTAGCTCCCGCCCGTACACCTCCCCTTCGAAATCCAGAACGTGCACCTCCACTGCTCGCTCATTCGCCTCGAAGGTGGGGCGCAGGCCAATGTTCGTCACCGATGGGTACTGACCCTCCCCGACAATGGCCCGCGTGACGTAGACCCCGAAGGGCGGAAGGGCCAGGTCCCCGGAGACGCCGATGTTGGCGGTCGGGAAGCCCAGCGTCTTGCCGCGCTCCGCGCCGCGGACCACCGGGCCGCGCAGGGAGAAGAGGCGGCCCAGCAGGCCGGCCACGGTCTCCATGTCGCCAGCGGCCAGGGCGTTGCGGACGGCGGTGGAGCTTACCACCTCGCCGTTTTGCTGGAGGGGCGGGAGGACTTCGACCTCGTAGCCGGACTTGCGGCCCAGTTCGGCCAGGTGGGCCGGGGTGCCCTCGCGGCTGCGGCCCAGGGCGAAGTCGGGGCCCACCAGGAGAAGTTTGGGACGCATCTCCTCGACCACGAGGGCCATGAAGTCGCCAGCGGATAGCTGGGCGAGCTCCGAGGAGAAGGTGAGCGGCGCCACGAAGCCCACGCCGGTGGCTCGGAGCAACTCGACGCGCTCCTCCAGGCTTCCCAGGTAGGCCACGGGGGTCTCCGGCCGGAGCACCAGGACGGGATGGGGGTGCAGGGTGATGACGCCGCTGGCCAGGCCTCTGGCGGAGGCGCGCTCGATGAGCTGGGCGACCAGGTAGCAGTGGCCCCGATGCACGCCGTCGAAGACGCCGATGGTGAGGGCGGTGTCACCGCCGGGGGCCACCCGGCTCAGTTCCTCTCTGGCCAGCCGTGGGGTCGTGTCCATGGGACGGCTACGATGTCCGCACCGCCTGGGCGGCGGCGCGCAGGTTGGCCTCCGGGGTGAGCGGGGAGATGGAGCAGCCCGGGGCGAGCAGGAAGCGCCGACCGCCGGTCTGGCGCAGGGCCTCGCGCACCTCCGCAGCCACCTCCTCCGGCGAGCCGCCGCCGATGGTGGCCTGGTCAACTCCGCCCATGACGGCTTTTTCGGTCTGGGCCAGGCCTTCCGCCAGACTGGGATTGCCCTCTTGAGAGGAGGCCCAGTTGAAGGCGTGCACGGGATAGTCCAAGAGCAGGGCGAGCATGTTGTTCTGCCGACAGACGTGGAGGATGTTGAACCAGCCGGCTGCGGCCGCCTGGAGGACGCGCAGGTCGTAGGGGCGGGCGAACTGGTTGTACTCCTCGGCGGTGGCGTTGTCGTAGGTGCCCCACTCGACGGTGGGGAAGAAGATGCCGCCGGCGCCGGCCTCGAGGCAGGCGGCGGCGTAGGCGGCCAGGGACTCGGTCACGGCGGCGAGGGCGCGGTGGAGCGGGTCGGGCGCCTCCCTCATCCAGCGGCGGACCGCCTCGCGGTCACCGTTGGTCATGCGCCCGATGACGGAGAGGGGCGAGAACACCGTCTGGACGAAGGGCGCTTCGCCCGCGAGGCCCTGGGCGATGAGACGGAGGGCCTGGAGCTGCTCTGCGAAGGGGCCCTGATGCACGTCGACGGGCCGGACCTTCTCCAGGTCGGAGGCCGACTTCAGGACGTAGTCTACGGTCTCGGGGCCGCAGGCGGGGTCGCCGGAGGGGCGGTAGCGGCAGCCCCAGGCCTCGGCGTAGTAAGTGGCGCGGGGGTTGACCTTCATGTAGTCCCAGTCGTATAGGCGGTGGCTCTCAAGCATGGCCTGAGCGAGGCCCTGGGGGGTCCACTCGCGCAGGAAGTCGTGGCCCCAGAAGCTGACAGGGGCGCGATCGACCTCCGCACCCGCGAGGGCCGCCCGGACGCGCTCCTGCTTGGTCATAGATGCCACAGGATGAACCCCGCCGCCGGTAAAAGAAGGAGGGGATGGCCCCTCCGCCTGATTGGGATACTAGCATCGGGCCGAGAGCGGGTCAAGGAAAGGGGGGGGATGGGGGGG
>JBAUEL010000153.1:0-55045 GCA_049678585.1 Dehalococcoidia bacterium | reverse complement strand
GCCCTGGGGAAGGTCAGGGATTAGCTGCGGCACCGTCCGCAGCCGACAGGGAGGCCGCCATGGCCGAAGCAAAGGAGACCCTGAGAGCCCACTACGGTGGAGCCCTCCAGCGATGCCTGGAGGTCTTCGGCCAGCTCGACGCCGAGGACTGGCAGCAGGCGGCGAAGCCGGGCGGCTGGACGGCCAGAGACTACCTGGGGCACCTGGTCACCTCCCAGGAGGTGGAGGGGACGCCGGCGACCGCCCAGAGCCTGGCCGGACGGCCCGTGGAGATCACAGGCCTCAGCCAGCCCGGCGGCATCGACGCCTTCAACGCCCGCAACCTGG
Organism: Dehalococcoidia bacterium; assembly: GCA_049678585.1. Taxonomy (GTDB): domain Bacteria; phylum Chloroflexota; class Dehalococcoidia; order DSTF01; family CAZFGZ01; genus CAZFGZ01. The sequence goes on along the minus strand of JBAUEL010000153.1, from coordinate 54,718 downwards.
AGACCGTGCGCGACATTTCGCCGCAGGAGATGATAGCCCGCCTGCGCTCGGCTGTGGAGGAGCACCTGCGTCTCCTCGATGGGGCCAGCGAAGAGGACCTCCAGCGGCCCGCCACCAACCCCGGCCTGCGCTGGCCCATCACCGTCCAGACCACCTTCGACATGTACTACCTCCACCTCCCCCTGCACTATCAGGACATCCGCCACTGCATCCGCAAGCGCCGGAGAATCCCCCACTGGGCAGAACTGGCCTCGCTCGAAGAGATACACGACAGCATGGACCGCACCTTCAGGCTGATGCCGCTCATGTACTGGCCGGAGCGCGGCGGCGACCTGCGCGTCACCTATCTCTTCGACCTTCAAGGTCCCAGCGGCGGCCAGTGGACGCTGGAGATCGCCGAGCGGCGGGCAACCTCTTACCCCGGACGGCCGGAGCGAGCGGACATCGAAATCCGGACCACCCCGGCTCTCTGGATTGACCTTCAGACCAAGGCTACAAACCCGCTGGTGGCCATGCTCACCGGGCGGCTGCGACTAAAGCCGCTGCGAAGGGCAGGCCTGGTCGCGCGCCTGGAGCGCCTCTTCGAGATCACGTAGGAGGTGCCGGTGAGCAGAGCCGCCATCCTCCTGGCCGCTGGCGAGTCCGCCCGCATGGGCGAGCCCAAGCCCCTGCTCCCCTGGGGAAAAGCTACTCTCATCGAGTACCAGCTAGGGGAGCTGGCCGCCAGCGGCCTGGACGACATCGTAGTGGTCCTGGGCTACGAGGCCGAGCGCGTTCGTCCCCTCGCCAGCACCCCTGGCGTCCGCGTCGTCGTGAACGAGGGCTATCGGCAAGGGCGGGCCAGCTCCCTTCGGGTGGGCGCCGCGGCCGTGCCCGACGACGCTGAGGCTGTTTTGGTGCTCAACGTCGACCAGCCCCGCCCGCGGATGCTCCTCCGTCGCTTGCTGGAGGCGCACCGGGAGGGCAGCACCTCCATCACTGTACCCACCTATGAGGGCCTCCATGGGCACCCCACGGTGCTGGCAGGCGGCTTGCTGGGGGACCTGCGAGCCGTAGACGAGAAGAGCCAGGGCCTGCGGGGCCTCCTCCAGCGTCACGCGCAGACGGTGCGGGAGGTGCCCTTCCCAACACCCCTGGTGCTGCTCGACCTGAACACACCGGAGGAGTACGAGCGGGCCCGGCGGGACTATCCGAAGCTGCTCGGCTTGACTAACCGGCGCGGTGGTCTATAATGCGCGGTGCCATCACGGACAACGGGCGACCGGCGCATTTTCGGAAAGATGAGGATTCTCACGTGCGTAACATCAGAGCTAGACCGAAAGGAGGACCAGCTTGACTCAGGAAGCCGAAGCCCCCGCCGAGAAGAAAGAACGCCCCATCGTGCCCTTTCTGGTGCTGCCTGACAAGGAGGGAGACAAGCCCTACCTTCGCGGCAACAAGTGCAAGTCCTGCGGTGCCGCCTATCTAGGCGACCGCCTGGCCTGCGGCAAGTGCTCCGCCGTGGGCGACTTCGAGCAGATCCGCTTCAGCGGCTACGGAGAACTCCACACTTTCACCATCGTCCACCAGACGATGCCGGGCCTGCCTGTACCATTCGTCGCCGCCATTGTTGACCTGCCGGAAGGAACGAGCGTCCGCTGCAATATCGAAGGCATAGAGCCCGACCCGGATAAGCTCGTACCTCTGCTGGGGAAAAGAGTAGAGATGTTCACGGAGAAGGTGCGGACGGACCGCGAGGGGAACGACGTCATCGCCTTCAAGTTCCGCCCGGCATAGGGATAGGGCCCTTGAGGCAACGCCAACAATCGTCATAGGCGAGAGGCCCGGACATGAACGTCCGGTTCGGGTCGGGGGAAAAGGAGGAAGATCCTGTGAAACCTGCCAGAGACGTGTACATCGTGGGCGTGGGCATGATCAAGTACGGCCGCTACCCGGAGAAGTCGGTGGTGGAGCTGGGCGCCGAGGGAGTCATCACTGCCCTCAAGGACGCCAACATGACCATGAAGGACATCCAGATGGCAGCCAGCGGCAACCTGTCGGCGCCCGTGGGCCAGGCCATCCTCAAGGTCGTGGGTCAGACGGGCATCCCAATGGTGAACGTGTCCAACGCCTGCGCCACCGGTTCCACCGCCTGCCGCGAGGCCTACTTCTCGGTGGCGTCCGGTGCCTACGACGTGGCCATGGGGATCGGCTCGGAGCAGATGGGGAAGGTCGGCCTGCTGGGCGGAGGAGGAGGAGGGGGCGGTCGCGGCCTTGGTGGTGGCGGCGGATTCGATCCCGCCTACATCAGCGAGGGTCTCCTGGGCTCCGGCACCATGCCGTCCGTCTTCTCCCAGTGGGGCGTCGAGCACATGCGCAAGTACGGCACTACCTTCGAGGACTTCGCGAGGGTGGCGTACAAGAACCACAAGAACTCCGTCCACAACCCCTATGCTCAGTACCAGCAGGAGTTCAGCATGGAGGAGATCATGAACGCCCGCATGATCTCCTGGCCTAACACCCTCTACATGTGCTGTCCCACAGGCGACGGAGCCGGCGCCGTCATCTACGCCTCGGCCGAGAAGGCCCGCCAGTACGGGGCGAAGGCCGTCAAGGTAGCGGCCTGTGTCCTCACCAGCGACCCCTGGACAGAGTCGGGGAACGCTATCCTCGACATCAACGAGGTCACCCGCCTCGCCGCCAAGGAGGCCTATGAGCTGGCCGGCCTGGGTCCGGAGGACCTGAACGTGGCGGAGCTGCACGACTGCTTCGCTACTGCTGAAATGCTCCACTACGAGAACCTGGGCTTCGCCCCCGAGGGCGAAGGACCGCGCTACCTCAGGGAGGGCAAGTTCGACATCGGCGGCAAGGTGGCGATGAACGCCAGCGGCGGCCTCATCTCCAGGGGCCACCCCCTGGGGTGCACCGGTGCCTGCGGCATCGCCGAGATCGTCTGGCAGCTCCGGGAGGAGTCAGGCGGTCGCCAGCAGCCAGGGGCGAAGGCAGGCCTGGCTCACGTTATCGGTCTCACCTCCGCCTGCACGATCAACGTCATGACCAAGTAGGCGAAGCAGCCGCCAGCGGCATTGACGAGGTCGGCTCTGGACATACCAGGGCCGACCTTGGCTATCTGAAGATGATCAAGAGCCGCCAAGGAAGCCCCGCGCCCCATCTCGGTTCTCGTCGCCTGCGGCGGCTCGCAGCGAGGATATTCCATAGGGCAGAGCCGGGCCGCGGGGGCCTTTGCCTGCGTTCCGCCTTGGTCTATCATGGTCACACCGAGCCTTCAGGTCAGGCCATGCACGCCGTCAATCGTCCGCAGAGCTGGTGGGGCTGGCACGGCTGGAACCAGCCCATCCCCTTATCCATCGTGGAGATCATCCGGGCGGGTACCTTGCCACCGCGCCTTGCGGCGGCCTTCTGGCTGGGCATGGAGCGCGGCGCCTCCTTCATCTTCGCCGCTGAGCCGCCCGGTGCCGGTAAGACCGCCCTGCTCACCGCCCTCCTCCCCTTCACCCCGCCCGACGCCCTGGCCTACTTCACCCGCGGCTGGGGCGAGACCTTCGACCTGCCCCCTCGCGACAACAGCGTCCCCACCTACATCCTGGTCAACGAGATGAGCGACGACATCCCCGTATACTCCTGGGGGCCCTATGTCATCCGCATCTTCGAGCTGGTGGCCGAAGGCTACTCCATGGCCACTACCATGCATGCCGACACCGCCGAAGAGGTGGCGAATATCCTCGGGGAAGAGGTAGGGGTGCCCCCAGAGCACCTGGCCCTGCTGACCTTTGTGGTGCCTCTGACCTTCCGCTATCGAGGCGGACGCCCCCTGCGGCGCGTCCTCGAGGCCACCCTCTTCGACCTTAAGGAGGGCAAACTGGCGTTCCGGCACCTGGCCACCTGGGACGAGGCCAGCGATTCCTTCTCCGTGCTGGATTCGCCCGAGAGCCTGGCCGCCCTCGCCGGGCGCCTGGGCATGGGCGAGGGCGAACTGATCGAGGAGATGGAGCGCCGGGAGAGCTTTCTGAGGAAGCTCCTGAACGAGGGCGTCTCTGAGATCGACGCGGTGCAGGAGGCCATCGAGGGGTTCGTGCGGAGCTAGCCCAGGAGCGCCCGGACCACCGCCTGTGTATCCGACAGGTCGGGGAACACCAGGTCCGCTCCGGCCTCTTGCAGCTCAGCCGGGGAGCGGGGACCCGTGGCTACCGCCACCGCCCAGGCTCCGTTGGCCTTCGCTGCGGCGATGTCCAGGGACGTATCGCCCACCACATAGACGGAGCGATTGCCGCGCGGCAGAGGGTCGCCCTTGGCCACCCGCCGGATGGCCAGCTCTACCACCACCGCCCGCTCCTCAGCATCCTCCCCGAAGCCGCCGTCCCCGAAGAAACGCGCCAGGCCGTAGTGGGCCAGCTTCATCATGGCCCCCTGACGGAAGTTGCCCGTGGCCAGTCCCAGCCGGACCTGTTTCCGCGCCTCCAGGGCCGGCAGCAGATCAGAGATGCCGGGCATGACCCGGCCGCTGCTTTCATGGAGGGCGATAGCCAGGTGTCGGAAGTAGGACTCCTTGAACCGCTCTAGGGCTTGGGGGAAGGAGCCGTCGAGCAGGGCCTGCCGGGCCAGCGCCTCGCGCAGGATGGCCATATCGGTCCGGCCGGTGAACTCGACATCGCGGAAGCCATCGCCGATCCCGAAGACCTCATGAAACGCCCGATTCATGGCGAGGCTGCCCGCGCCACCGCTGTACAGCAGTGTATTGTCTATGTCAAAGAGAACTAGGCGATCCATACACGTACCCCGGCTCATTGTAACGGAGGGCACGCCTTAGAGGGAATCCGAGTTGCCCGGCCCGTGCCGAAAGCCTCGCCGCCGATGCCCGCAGGGTCCCGCAGTGTGCTGCCAGAGCAGATCTGCCGGTCTCAAGTCCGGGGCCGCCTGCGGGCCGCGAGGGCGCTGCTCTACTCAGGGCCGCTCAGCGGCCGCGTTGATGATCGTCGGGCGCAATGCTAAGATGGGATTAGAGTTCCCTCGGGGAATTGGGCTCGTACCGCTCAATTCCCTCTGGCCGGGGAAGGGATTCCTGCCATCTCGCTCTTACCCATAAGTCTCCAGCGCAAGGATCCACGCTTGTCCCGGCTGCATGACTCGCACGCTCGCTGGGCAGACTGAACGTTCGGGAGGTGATCTCGCATGACCAGCCCTAGCATCGACGAGTCCAAGTACTGGCCGCGCAGGCGGTACTTTGACATATACGAAAGGTCTCTCCGAGACCCTGAAGGCTTCTGGGAGGAGGAGGCCCGCAAGCTGGATTGGTTCAGGACCTGGGATAAGGTCCTGGATTGGGCTCCTCCCTTCGCCAAGTGGTTCGCGGGCGGGGAGCTCAACGCCTGCTACCAGTGTGTGGACCGGCATGTCAAGACCTGGAGGAAGAGCAAGGTCGCCATCTACTGGGAAGGCGAGCCCGGCGACACCCGCGTCCTGAGCTACTCGACGCTGTACCGAGAGGTTAACAGGTGTGCCTCGGTTCTCCAGAAGCTGGGGATAGGCAAAGGCGACAAGATCGCCCTTTATCTGCCCATGATCCCCGAGCTGCCCATCTTCATGCTGGCCGCGGGGCGGATCGGGGCAACCCACACGGTCATCTTCTCGGGTTTCAGCGCCCAGGCCCTGGCCGACCGCATCAACGACATCGGCGCCAAGCTGGTGGTCACCGCCGACGGCGGCTACCGCAGGGGCACGGCGATGCGTCTGAAGGCGCTCGCCGACGAGGCCGTGGCACTCTCGCCCTGCGTGGAGAAATGCGTGGTCGTCAACCGCACGGGAACAGACGTAGACATGCAGGAGGGACGGGACTTCTGGTACGACGAGCTGCTGGAGGACGCCGAACCGTGGGTCCGTCCGCTGCCCGTGGAGTCTGCCCACCCCCTGTACATCCTGTACACCTCCGGTACCACGGGAAAGCCCAAGGGCATCGTCCACAGCACCGGGGGCTACCTGGTGTTCAACAACTCCGCCTATGAGTGGGTCTTCAACATCAAAGAGGAGTCGGTGTATTGGTGCACGGCGGACGTGGGCTGGGTCACCGGCCACAGCTCCATCGTCTATGCCCCGCTGATGCACGGCGCGGCCATCGTCCTGTACGAGGGGGCACCGGACTACCCCGACCTGGGTCGCTGGTGGAACATCATGCAGACCTACGGGGTCACCACCTTCTACACCTCCCCTACGGCCATCCGCATGTTCATGCAGCATGGGGAGGACTGGCTGTCAAAGTACGACCTGAGCACCCTGGAGCTGATGGGCACGGTGGGCGAGCCCATCAATCCCGAGGCCTGGCTCTGGTATTACCGCCACGTCGGCGGGGAGCGCTGCCCCATCGTGGATACCTGGTGGCAGACGGAGACCGGCGGGATCATGATCTCGCACGCTCCAGGCATCGAGTTGCTTCCCCTCAAGCCGGGCTCGGCAGGCTTCCCCCTGCCGGGCATCGACGCCGCCGTGGTGAACGAGAACGGGGAACCGACCGCCCCCGGCGAACGGGGTCTGCTCATCCTCAGGAAGCCCTGGCCCGGAATGCTCACGACCCTCTACGGCGACCCGGAGAAGTACAAGGAGGTCTACTGGCAACGATTCCCCGGCTCCTACTACACCGGCGACTACGCGGTGAAGGACGAGGAGGGTTACTTCTGGCTGCTGGGCAGGGCGGACGAGGTCATTAAGGTAGCCGGCCACCGGCTGGGGACCCTGGAGCTGGAGAACGCCGCAGTCTCCCATCCCGCGGTGGCGGAGGGTGCCGCCGTCACCAAGCCCGACCCGGTAAAGGGCGAGGCCATCGTCATCTTCGCCATCCTGATGGAGGGCTACGAACCCTCACCGGAGCTGATGCACGACATCGTGGGGCACATCCGTAAGACTCTGGGACCTGTGGCCACTCCCGAGCAGATCTTCTTTGTCCACAAGCTACCCAAGACTCGCAGCGGCAAGATCATGCGGAGGGTGCTCAAGGCGGTGGCCACCGAGGTGCCCGTCGGCGACGTCACCACGCTGGAGGACGGGGCCTCGGTGGACGAGGTGAAGGCGGCGTACGAGGAGCTCAAGAAGCAGGTCTGAGCCACCCGCTTCTAGGGGGCTTCGCCGGCTGGCTCGGGCTGGGGCTCCTCGGGTCGTTTCAGGGAGAAACAATCCTCGAAGCTCAGGCCCATCACCCACATAGCGATCAGGCCCGAGATTCCCACCCAGAGGATGTTCAGCAGGTGCGTGCCGATGGCATAGGCGCCGGCCAGGGGCCGGGCTACGCCCAGGACCGCCACCACCTCTGCGGTGGCCAGCTCGTAGGGGCCGATGTTCGACGGGACCACGGGCATCGACACGATCATGTTAGCGGCCACCATGATGATCAGGTAAGCGCTAAAGGAGAGGTCCAGTCCGAAGGCCAGCCCGAAGAGCCAGAACATGAGCGCCTCCAGCCCCCAGGCGGCCAGGGTCAGAACCATGACCCGGGCGGCCAGCGCAGAGTCCCGCAGGACGGCCAGGCCATTGATGAACTGGGGAACGAGCCCGGCTGCGGTCTCCCGGACCTTGGGAGCCACGTAGCGCATCCAGCCCCGCTCCTCCCACCCCTCGGACAGGCGGAGGCGCGCAACCAGTCCCGCCATCAGTAGCCCTACGGCCACCAGCACCATCAGCGCCCACACGAGGTCCAGGGGCAGGTTGGGCACATCCAGCAGGGCTATGCCCACCAGTGTGAGCGCGACGAAGGCGACCCCATCGAGCAGCGACTCGGTGACGAAGACCGTAGCGGTGAGGCCGGCCCGCGGGAGGCCGTAGCGCTGGGCGGGTACCTGCACCCTCATCACGTCGCCCAGGCGCACCGGTAGCACGTTGTTGGTCATGTTGGCGATAAGCAATGTGCCCAGGAGCCCCGGCACCGGCGCCTTCCCGATGGGCCGGATCATCAGGCGCCAGCGCGCCGCGTCCACCAGCTTGGACAAGGTGTAAACAGGCAAGGCCCCCAGCACATACAGGTAGTTGACTTCGGTGAACGTCTGGAGCGCTTCGCCGATGTTGATGCGCCACATCAGCAGCCCCACCAACCCAAAACTGAGGGCGAGCCGGAAGATGAGCCGACGCTGGCGAATCAGGATCATTGCTCGCGACCCATGGTGTGTTTGTGCGTCACAAACTATCATATTCCGGCGCAGTACCCAAACGCCCCGGGTGCCGCCTACTGCGCCCGGCCTCGAGAGCGGGACTGGACAACCGCCTTGTACTGTGTATGATTGCCACGAGCGCGCGCAACATCAGGGAGGAGGAAGAACATGGCCGAACCGGTAAAGGACCCCGTCTGCGGCATGGAGGTCGATCCCGAGACGGCGACTGCGAAGTCCGAGCACGAGGGCACCGCCTACTACTTCTGCGCTGAGGCCTGCAAGAGCCAGTTCGACGCCGACCCGGCCAAGTACGCAGGGGCTCCGGCTCCGGCTGCTGCGCCGGAGGCGCCTCCCGCCGCCGAGGCGCCCCCGAAGCGCTGGTGGGAGTTCTGGAAGCAGTAGACGAACCCTACGCCCCAGAACACCGCTAGGCCGACGATGCCCCACCGCCGGCAGGCAGTGCTTTGGCCAGCGGAGCCTGCTTGTTCAGACGACTAGCGAGGAATCGCCCGTGCCATCGCCTGTCAAACCGCGCGTCTTCGTCAGCCGCCAGCTTCCCGGCAGCGGCCTGGACCGTCTGCGCGCGGAGGCCGAAGTGACCGTATGGGACGATGAACTCCCCCCTGCCTACGAGCGGCTGCTGGAGGAGGCGGGCCGCAGCGAGGCCCTCATTACCCTGCTCACCGATCGCATCGACTCTGCCCTAATGGACGCAGCGCCCCGTCTGCGGGTGATCAGCAACGTGGCCGTGGGCTACGACAACATCGACGTGGCCGCCGCTACCCAGCGGGGCATCCTGGTGACCAACACACCCGGCGTCCTCACCGAGACCACCGCCGACTTTGCCTTCGCCCTGCTCATGGCCGCGGCCCGCCGCGTGGTCGAGGGCGACCGCGCCACCCGCGAGGGGCGCTGGCGCACCTGGCATCCCTCCTTCCTGCTGGGGCAGGACATACACGGCGCAACCCTGGGCATCGTCGGGCTGGGGGCCATCGGGCTGGCGCTGGCCCGGCGGGCTCGCGCCTTCGGCATGCGGATGCTCTACCACGACAGCGTGCGCAGACCGGAGGCTGAGTCGGACCTGAACCTCGCCTTCGCCCCCCTCGATGAGCTGCTGCGGGAGGCGGACTTCGTCAGCGTGCACGTGCCCCTTAGCGACGAAACCCACCACCTGTTCGGCAGGCGCGCGTTCGGCCTCATGAAGAGAACCGCCGCCTTCATCAACACCTCCCGGGGCCCCGTGGTCGACGAGGCTGCCCTGCACCATGCCCTCCGCTCGGGAGAGATCGCCGCCGCGGCCATCGACGTGACCGAGGTAGAGCCGCTGCCCGCGGACAGCCTCCTCCTAGACCTCCCCAACCTTATCGTTACCCCCCACATCGCCAGCGCCAGCCTCGCCACCCGCGCCCGCATGGCAGACATGGCCATCGACAACGCCCTGGCGGTCCTGCGGGGAGGCTTGCCGGAACATTGCGTGAACCCCCAGGCCGCCGCCAGGCGACCTTGACAGGCCCCCAGCGTCGGCGTTATCATAGTTCGAAGCCCGAAAGGGCTGCATGAGGCCATTTCCGAAAGGAGGGGACTCATGATTAACGACCGGGTTCGTTGGGGGGTGTGGCAAGTCGACAGGTGAGGCCCTGTCGGACACGGCAGGGCGTCCCAGTCGCGGTGGGTCCCGCCACACCGATCGGGCACGGGCTGATATTGACGGATGACCCGAGCCCTCTGGGGGCTACCCATTCGTGGGGCCCGCCGAACACCCAAACAACAGAATATTGAATTCGGCTTAAAAGCCATCCCCGTAAGGGATTGGCTTTTTTGCTATGCTTAGACCGAACTTCGATGGCTCTCTCTCGCCGCAGCAACCTTTGGCTTGCAGACACCCTCTGGAAGTTGGGGGGCGTCCAGTTCGGTGACTTCACCCTCGGCAGGAGCACCGTCCACTCTCCCGTCTACATTAATCTGCGCCTCCTCATCGGCCACCCCACCGCCCTCTGGCGAGTCGCGCACGTCCTCCTAAAGGAGCTGCAGACCCTTCAGCAGATGCGACATCCCCAGGTGGCCCTCTTCGACCTCGTAGCGGGCGTCCCCTTTGGCGGCCTGCATGTAGCTACCGCCTTCTCCCTCACCGCCAAGGTCCCCATGGTCTACCTGCACCCCCGCTCCGACGGCCTGGGGCAGGATATCGAAGGACTGTACAGCCCCAGCCAGCGCGTTCTCATCATGGACGACCTCATCACCGGCGGTGGCAGCATCCTGGAGACGGCCTTGCACCTGGAGGAATGCGGCCTTCTGGTCAGAGACGCTGTGGTGCTGGTGGATCGCCAGCAGGGGGGCCGCGAACGCCTGCGCCGCCGGGGCATCAATCTTGTCGCCCTCCTCACCCTGGAGACCATCCTCAACTACCTGATGTCCAGCCGCAAGATCCCCGAAGACTGGTACCGGAGGAGCATGGACTTCTTGAAATCCCACCACGGCGACGATCTATCCTAGGAGGATAATGAGAGAATTCGCTCATTGACCCAAGCGATTTGGCACGCCATACTGCGCGTGGCTCGCAGGGAAAGCGTTTTCAGGAGGTGAGCAGTGAAGCTTTCGTGGCGGTGAGGAATGTCAAGCAACCTGCTTGCAGATTCAAAGCGAGCTGCTTATGGCCACGGGTGGCTGCCATCAGGCGGCTCGGAAGTCTGACCTCCTTCGATGAAACTAGGCCCGTCAGCATCCTCGTGCTGACGGGCCTCGGCTAGCTGAGAGCTGCCTTGCAGGATGCCGCCTATCAAGGCATCAGTTCCTTGATCTCCTGGCACTTGGGCTCGCTTTCGAACGCCGCCTGGTACTCCGGCGGAAAACTGCCAAGCGCGTCGAAAGCCTCTCCGAACGCCTCGCTTCGCTGCGCAAATTCCTCCATTTCCTCCACAACTTCACCCATAGGCTTTTCGAGCAGTTGCTCGAATTCCCGGGCAACTTCCCCTCCGGTGGAGAAGGCAGATACGACGTCCTGGTGTAGTTGCTCAATGTCCTTCGGCGGGTCGATCTCCCCCAAGTCCTCGGCCAGGTCCTCGAAGAGCGGAGCCATGTCGGACAGGACTTCGCGAAGCGCCTCTATGTCCTCTATGTCTTGGAACCCCTCCATCTTCTGGACTAGTGCACCAAAGTCCTCAGCGTGTTTTCCAAACGCGTCACAAAAGACTTGCGCGTAGTCCTCCGGCCCCTCTGCCTTCTTTTCTTCCTCTCCACCGCAGGCCACACCCACGCCCGCCATGACCAGCACAGCGATGCCCACGAGGCCCGGGATGCCTTTCCATCTCTTCACAGCTCGGTCCCCTTTCCGTCACCAGAAGTCAAGTACGCCGACAGTTCTTTCTGTCACCTCAGGATAGCCGTAAGCGTAACCTACCGTTGGCCTTACCTACTCATGGCCGACGGCAATCATCAGGCTAGTGGTACCGTCCTCCTCACCCACTACGACCCAAGCAGCGACCTTCCCGTCATCCTTCGTCCAAATGCCCATGCCCACGGCCTCCTCGCCGCTGCCGCTAAACGTCCACAGCTCTTCCCAATCCCCCATCTCGTCCTTGTAAAAGCTGAAGACCTCGTCGGCCGAGTCACCGGTCTCGAACATCGCGAACTCGATGGTGCCATACTCCTCGGCCTCTACAGGCGCGCCCAGCATAGGAATGGCAGCCTCTCCTCCTGACCACTCGCCAGACTGGATCTTCTTCGCGCCTGGATAAACCGGTACGTCCGCTATGGACGCCGCTTCGCCAGCATCCTCTTCCTCTTCTTCTGCCTCTTCCTCTTCCTCCTCTACTACTGCCTCTTCCGTCTCGGCCTCCGTTGGGGCTTCGGCCTCCGTCGTAGCGGCGGGAGGGGCAGCCTCCTCCTCCTCATCACCGCAGGCAACGAAAGCGGCACCGGCCACCAGAGCCACCACTATCAGGAGATATATCCCTACCTTCTTCAACTGTGCACCTCCTTGCACCCGCTTACTAACCGGCAAGTCCTCCGCATTATCGAACGGCCGCCACTCCAGCGTCAATCAGGGACACCACTGCTCGCCGAGGATGGAGGCTGGCCTGTCAAGACGATCTTCAAGTTCAGCGGCGAACAGGACGGCCAGGAGATTAGCTTCCAGCTCGAGGCCAACGTTACCGACGTCGACGACCCCGACATCAAGATCGAGGCCCCCTAAGGCCTCTCCAGCGCACGAAAAAAGAGAGGGCCCCCGCGGGCCCTCTCTACATCTTTCCAATGCACCCTACAGCAGCCTGCGAATGGGCTTGCGCCCGGGCCGAGGATCGTAGTTGGCCTTGAACATCTCCAGCTTGTCCCGCTCGATGAGATACTTCCCCGCGAACAGGACAGCGGGCACCTTCTTCTGCTTAATCAGGCGCCGCAGGCTCTGGGGATGGATCCCCAGAATGCGCGCCGCCTCCACCAGGTCCAGATAGTTCTCGAAAGGGCTAGTGACCATACTTCTCGCTCACCCCTAAACCGATGGTAAGACGCTAAAACACATGAGTAATTCTATCATGGCCTGTCAAGCGCGCGAAAGGCCCGGGGCGCCACCAGCGCCACGCCTCCGTCCTGCCCGGGGCCGCAGCATCCCAACTTGGGGTCATCGTCCGTGGCCATTGAGTCCGTTGGGCTCTTGGCAAAAGGGCCGAGGGACCTCTATCGTGGCAGCATCACAGGACACATTGCACCGTCCACACGCCGGAGTGAGGGTCGTGCTTTGCTGGCCTGGTAGAGGGGGCGCTCATACATGGCCACTCTGACTGCTAGCTACGTTCGCGCCTCCTCGCAGGCCCTCCTCAATCCGGATGCTCCGGAGTGGGACCGGCCCGCAGAGACCATCGAACTCGACCCCAGCCCCCTGGAGACCCAACCCTCGGATTACGTGATCGTCGCCTGGGAAGGACGGGACTACGGGCGGGTCAAGCAGGTCCGGGTGAGGCAACTGCACAACGGCCAGGCACTCTTCTTCCTGCTGGAGTGGGACGACCCCCACAAGGACACCGAGATCACCGACATCGACACGTTCACCGACGCTGCGGCGGTCATGTTTCCCACCAGGGGGGACGCCCCGCTCCTGGTCATGGGCAGCGAGGACCAGCCGGTGAACCTTTGGTTCTGGCGGGCCGACTGGGAGCAGCCCAGGAGTGTGGGTGCGGTGGGCCACTCCACCACTGTGCGTTACCCGGGCGAGACCCTGGCCGCAGCATCAGTCTGGAGGGATAGCGTGTGGCGGGTGGTCATAGGCCGCCTTTTCGAGGCAACACAGACCAGCCCTGAGCCCACCGCGGAGGTGCCGGAACTCGCTCCGGGCACAAGCGTGAAGGTCTCCTTCAGCGTATGGGAAGGCTCCACCCAGGAGCGCGGAGGCATCAAGGCTATCTCCCAGGTCTGGCATGAGCTGAATATCGAGGCCTAAGATCGCACGACCTTGAGGAGGCAATCATGCCCGAGGCACCCGAGGTAGATAGGCAGCTCACAGTGGTGTTCGACACGAACAAGTGCCTGGGCTGCCAGACCTGCTCCATCGCCTGCAAGACCCTCTGGACCCACCAAGAGGGCATGGAGTACCACTGGTGGAACATCGTAAACACCAAGCCCGGCCGAGGCACCCCCCGGGACTTCGACCAGATGGGCGGGGGCTTTCGGGACGAGAAGGCCTACCCCGGCCAACTCCCCACCCGCGAGACCTTCGGGGAGGCCTGGGACTACAACTACGACGAGGTGCTGGGGGTCGACAAGGAGGGGCTTCCGAGCCCCTCGGGCGGCCGCGGCAGCACCGCCTTCCTCCACCCCAAGGGAGGCGAGCCCGTCTGGAGCCCCAACTGGGAAGAGGACCAGGGCACCGGCGAGTACCCAAACTGCTACTACTTCTACGTCCAGTTCATCTGCAACCACTGCACCAAACCGGCCTGCCTGGAGGCCTGCCCCCGCGCCGCCATCTACAAGCGCAAGGAGGACGGCATCGTCCTCATCGATGAGGAGCGCTGCAACGGCTACCGCTTCTGCGTGGAGGCCTGTCCCTACAAACGCATCTACTTTAACCACCTGCGGGTCATCGCCCAGAAGTGCGTCCTCTGCTTCCCCCGCCTGGAGCAGGGCGTCGCTCCCGCCTGCATGCGTCAGTGCCCCGGACGCCTCCGCTTCTTCGGCTACCTGGACGATGAGGACAGCGCCGTCTACAAGCTGGTGAAGAAGTGGAAGGTAGCGCTTCCCTACCACGAGGACTGGGGCACCTCACCCAACGTCTTCTACATACCGCCCCTGGCCCCCTACCGCTTCAACGAGGTGGGCGACATCGACGAGGAGAACCCCCGCATCCCTATCGAGTACCTCATCGAGCTCTTCGGTCCACAGGTGAAGCGGGTCCTGGCCGTCCTTCGCCAGGAGATGGAGAAGACCCGAAAGGGGGAGCGCTCCGAGCTCATGGACACCCTTATCTCCTACAGGTGGAAGGACAACTTCGGGGGCTTCGACCGCGACCCGGCCGAACTGGACCGGCCTACCGTCAAGGGCTGAGAGTACGCCGGTGACCCGTATCGAAGGTCTCACCACTGTCGAGGAGCTCCAGGCGGCCAGTCGCAGCCGTTTCTACCAGGCCCTGGAACGTGCCTTCTCCTTCCCCCAGGTCACCTTCTACCAGGCGGTGCGGAAAGGTCAGTTCCGGAGAGAGCTCCTTGAGACCAGCGCCGGCCTTCCCTACGAACTCGCCCTGGAGGAGCGCTCGGACCTGGGCCTGGCGGGCGCCTCAGTCAGCTACGAGGACTTCCAGGCCGAATACATCCGCCTGTTCGATGTGGGTGTGGGCAGGCCGCCCTGCCCCCTCTACGGGGGTGTGCACCTGGGCGGGCGCAAGAAGGTGCTCGAGGAGACAGTTCGCTTCTACAACTACTTCCGCCTCCACCGCTCCCAGCCCTCCAGTGAGCTCCCCGACCACATCACCGTGGAGCTGGAGTTCATGCACTTCCTGGCCTTCAAGGAGGTAGCAGCCCTGCACGGCGGCCGGGATCGAACCTCTTACCTGCGGGCCCAGCGTGACTTCCTGGAGCGGCACCTGACGCGCTGGGTTCCAAGGGCCTGCCGGGGCCTGGAGCGGCAACAGCCCCACCCCTTCTTCCTGGCGCTGATGTCCGTGACCGAGGAGTTCCTGACGCGGGACCTGGAACACGTGCGGGCCCTGCTGACCGGGCCGTCTCCCTTCGGCTAAGAGGCAGGGGTCAGGAGACACGGGCCGAGCAGGTGAGCCCCTGTCCCTTAACCCCTGACCCTTGTCCCTTCACGAGTAGGGCGGCTGTCCCTTCGGCCAGGAGGTCTCCACCTCCTGCTGGTAGATGACCGCCAGAACGTTCACCAGCTCCGCGTTCTGGATGAGCACGCGCATGTCCCCGCTGATCTTGATGTCACCCTTGAGCCCAGCCTCCACCGGGTCCACCTGGCTGGCCACGATCCCCTCGAACAGGCTCGCCGGCACCCGCAGGACGAACTCAAAGCCCCGCTTGGACGGCTCCTCGGACAGCTCCCGATAGCTGGTGCAGCGCCCGTCCTCCAAGGTGATGGCGAAGCGCTTCACCTCCCCGTCCCCCACGTAGGGAGAGACGCCGTCCCCTATCACCTCCGCCAGCACGTTCCACACCCCCCGCGGCGCCTGGGCCGTCACCTCCTCGCTCCGGTTGAGGATCTCCTGAAGACTGTCGTACCACTCCCGGGTGTAGATCTCCGCCATAGGCCAGTAGGACCTCCCCTCGAGCAAACCCTCTAGTAGTCGCGCCAGGGCTGCTGCCACACCCTGGGCAGGTTCAGGTCCTCACAGATGATCTTGAAGGCGTTGTAGCCCCCCGCAGCGCTGACCCCGCCGCCGCTGGCGGAAGAGCCGCACATGTACAACCCCTCGATCTCGCTGCGGTAGTTCATGCTGCGGATGCCCCCGACAGCCCCGTAGACGCCAGAACGCCCGTGGGAGAAGTCCCCCTCCGGCATGGCGATCTTCCTCTCCATGTCGAACGACGTGTACAGCTTGTCGGCGATGACGTTCTCCCTGGTCATGTTGGGGGCGTACTCCTGCCAGAGGGCCAGGAACCTCTCGTTATAGGTGCGCCGCACCTCCTCCCACTCCTGCTCGCTCAGGCAGGAGGCCCGCGGGAAGAAGAACCAGCCGTTCATGGCGTGCTTCCCCGCAGGCGCCTGGGTGGGGTCCCACAGGGAGTTCACCCAGGTGCCCGCACCCGGCCGCTTGGGCACGCTCCCCCCGTAGGCCTCCAGGATGTAGTTGGACACCTGCTCGTCGTCCTCGAAGCCCACCACCGTGTAGAAGGTCTTGTTGATGGTGGGGTCCCAGCGGGCCGACTTGTACTCAGGCGCTTGGTGCAGAGCGAAAGACGGCGTCCCCAGCACATGCTCCGGCCCGTAGCGCCACTGGGAAAGGTGCTCCAGGCGCACCGGCGTCAGGTTCTCCTGTCCCACCAGCTCCATGAAGGTCTGCCGGGGGTCCGCATTCGAGGCCACCAGCCTCTTCGCCTCGACCTCGCTGCCGTCCTTCAGGGTGACGCCCACAGCCCGGTTATCCATCAGGTTGATCCTCACCACCGGGCTACAGAAGCGCATGACCACCCCCTGCCGCAGGCAGGCGTTGGCCATGGCATGGGCCAATGTGTGCGTGCCACCCACGGACATGTAGTGGATGCCGCTCAGCCACAGCACGCACATCAGGAAGCCCGCACCGTTGCTGGCGTGGAGGTTCGCACCCCACTCGATGCACTGCCGGTAGAGGAGCGCCCTCAGCTCCGGCGTCTCGATAAGGTCGTCAATGATGTTCTTGGGGGCCCGGCCGAGCCAGTGGAGGGGCAGCCCTAGCTTGCTCACCCACAGCTCCATCAGCTCCCCGACCCGCTCGCCCCCTGCCTCCCCTCCGGCGGCGTCCCCAGGCGGCGTGTACAGGAAGCCCGCGATGAGCCCGTCGTTCTCCATGGTGACGCGCTTCAGGTCACACCACACCTTGGCATCGTGCTCCGAGTAGCGGGCGATGCTCTCGAAGGTCTTGCTGTGGTACTTGGGGTGGTAGAGGATGATGGGAGGCCGACCATCGGCAAAGGTGATCCCAAGCTGCGCCTCCGGCTGGATCATGCGCCCCCCCAGCTTCTCCAGCTCGAAGTCGTGGTAGAAAGGCATGTAGTCGATGAACTCCATGTACTGGGCATGCAGGTTGTGGTGGAAGCCGGGAACGGTGGCCTCCTCCGTGTGGACGCCCCCTCCGTCCTCGTGCCGCCGCTCGAACATCCCCACCGAGAGGCCCGCCCTGGCCAGGTAGGCCGCCAGGCACATCCCGTTGTGCCCCGCACCCACGATCACCGCGTCAAAGCTCGCATCCGCCATCGCTTACTCCCCTCGCCGGCGCCCTTTCAGCATGACCAGCAGAAGCAGCCCCGCCAGTATACCCCCTACCCCCATACTCGACCACGCCCGCAGCCGCCCGGCCAAGCCTCCTCCACCCGCCTCCGCCAGACGCATGAACCGGTAGGCCCGCAGCCCGAACAGCGGCCGCCTCAGCGACGGCCTCACACGCAGCCGCCCCCGCAGCATCTCCCTATAGGGGTTCGCCCGCCCTCCCAGCACATCCAGCAGGAGCTGGAAGGGTCCGGCGATGTAGGCGTCCAGCGGCACCAGCAGCCCGTCCTGGATGCGGATCTCCTCACCCTCGAAGCTCAGGGTGACCGCCACGCCCCCCTCGTCGGCCTGCAAGCCCAGCCGCCCCCGCAGGCCCAGCGCCTCACCCCGCTTGGCCGGCACCTCCGCCAGCGTCTGCTCCAGGTACTGATGGGTCATCTGGGCCAGACCGCTGCTGGCCTCACCCTCCACCAGCACCACCCGCACATCCTGATCCCCGCCCATACCCTAAAGCCACCACCTCTCCAGCTGATAGTCATCGGCGATGACCTGGAGGGCGTTGTAGGCGGGGGCGAAGGTGACGAACCCGTGGGGGTGCTGGGTGGCCCCGCACATGTACAGCCCCTCGATGGGCGCCCTGTACTGGGACATCGCCGGGAAGGGCCTATCCGTCAGCATATTCTGGAGGTCGATGAGCCCGCCCATCCAGTCCCCCTCTACCATGTTGGGGATGCGCCGGGGGATGTCCAGGGGCGTGTACACCGCCCACTCCAGAATCCCCTCCCGCAGGTTGGGCGCCTCCTCCACCCAGCGGTCTATGCAGCGCTGCCCGAAGATCGTCCCCATCTCGTCCCAGGCCTCCGCCCCACCCGAGGCCAGTCGGTACGGCGCAAAGTGCCGGATGAGCCCCGTGTAGAAGCCATCGGGGGCGTCAGCAGGGTCGAACAGGGAGTTGACCGCACAGTTGGGGCAGGGGTCCGGCAGCCTCCCCTCGCGGATGGTGCGCCAGTGCCGGTTGAGGCCCTCCAGACTCTCGTATCCCACGTTCAGCACCCAGGCCTGGTTGATGTCCGGGTCAAACTCCGCCGCCCGGTACTCCGGCACCCGGTCCAGGGCCAGGTGCGCGCTGAAGAAGGACCAGTCCATGTGCGGATAAGCTTCGATTCCCTCGACAGACTCCTCCCCCAGCCGCTCGCGCCCCACCATCTTAAAGAAAGTCTGCTCCAGATCGATAGAGCTCGCCACCAGGTGCCTCGCCCCTACCTCGCTCCCGTTGTAGAGGCGCACGCCGGTGGTACGGCCGTTCTCCGTCACGATGCCCTCCACAGGCGTGTTTAGGAAAACCTGCCCCCCAGCATGGGCGAAAGCCTCCCACAGGGCGTGGGCCAACTGATGCGAACCCCCTACGCACACGTGCCAGTTGTCCATCTTCCCCAGCAGGAGAGGATAGGACACCGCCAGCCCCACGCGGTCGGTGGAGTAGCCGGAGTAGGCCGCCTGCAAAGCCAACTGCACCTTCACCTTCTCGCTCTCGAAGTGCTGGTCCAGAAACTGGTTGATGCTCATATTGCGCAGGTGGACCGTCAGAAACTCCGACTTGTCCGCCACCTTCCACACCACCAAGGCCTTGGTGATGTCCACCAGCGGAATGGGCGGCGAGTACATCAGCGTCCGCACGATGAGGTCCATGTAGCCCTTGACCTCATCATGCAGCCGGCGGAAGGTCTCCGCATCCCTTCCGGAGAAGCGAGCTATGGAGGCGCAGGTCTTCTCCATATCGGCATGGACGGTGAGGGCGGTCCCGTCCCCGAAGATGCTGCCCATCTGCACGGGCGGACGCACGTACTTCAGACCGTGCTCCTCAAGCCTCAGGTCCTCATAGACCGGGCAGACCCCCACCAGGGTGTGGTAGTTGCAGTGGACGTTGTGCAGGAAGCCCGGACGGGTCAACTCCTCCGTGCAGAGACCCCCTCCCTCCTCCGGCCTCTTCTCGAAGATGGCCACCTCCCACCCGCACCTGGCCAGATACGTCCCCAGGGCCATGCCGTTGTGACCCGCGCCGATGATGATGGCATCGAAGGTGGCGTCCGCCATGCTCTCCTCCCGCTCCAGGCTCGGGCAAACCAAGCTCAACCGCCCGAACCGGCCCGCCTGATACTATAACAAACAGGCAGCCAGCCCAAGCTGCCACCCCGGATGTTCCCCAGTAAGCGATAGACCGTCCGCCGCCGGAAGGGTCCTTTGAGCCAAATCGCTAAGGCCGTTCGGACCGAATGGCCACCCCCAGAGACACCACAGCGCCCACGAGGCCGAGACCTACGCAGAGGGCCCCGGCGGGTCTACCACCTGATAGTAGCCGTCGTGAGCACACCAGCGACAGAGGACAGCGCCGTCCACGCGCACTTCGCGGCGGTCGCTCACCTCCTCACCGCAGCGCTCGCAGATGACCCGTGAGGTGGGTGGGCCCGGCAGATCTTCGGCGGGCAGGGATACCCGCACCCGCCGCACCACGAAGAGGTCACCGTCAGGGAGGGAGGCGTAGAGGGCCATCTGGGCATCCTTCCCAGACGCCTCCGGTCGCAAGCTTACGGCCCGCTCCCGCAGTCCGGCCAGGGCGGCAACCCGTACGGCCTCGCCGGAGGCGGTGTCCACGAAGGTAGCAGCCATCTTCCCATAGTCGATATGCTTGAGGCTGCGCCTGCCCAGGCGGCAGCCGGTGACCGTCTGGATGGCGTCGGCGGCGCACCGGTCCATCTCCACGAACACGACGAGGCGCTGGTCACCGGCAGGGTCCTCGATGCCCAGCTCGCGGCAGCCCAGCATGGCCATGCGTACGCCCAGCACCTGGCCGGCGCAAAGGTGACCGTGCGAGACCCGCGCCTCCGCCAGTAACTCCTCGAAGCTTCGCACCGCTACCCCTGCTTTCCAGCGCGCCGGCCGGGCCCGCTTTCGGCCTGGGGCGCCCGGCCCGTCAGGCCCGCCATCTCCTCCACCAGGCCAGCGATGCCTTCGATGTCATCGGAGCTGTAGTGCCGCACCTCCGATAATGTCGTAGGTGCCGCCGAGACGACAGCCATTACCTCGTTCTTGTACCGCGATGCCTCCTCCAGGCGCCTGTCGCCCAGGACCAGCACGCCGGGGACGCCAGCGTCCTTGAACCCCTCGCACAGCACCACATCCACGCGCCCCTGCAAAGAGGGCAGCAGTTGCTTCAGCCCCAACTCCCGTCCCACGCGCTCGAAGATAGCCAGCCGGTCGGGCGAGGACACAGCCACAATGTCCGCACCAGCCTCCCCGAGGCGCCAGGAATCCTTGCCCGGCCGGTCCAGCAGCACGCGATGATGGGTGTGCTTGATGACCGCCACCCGCCAGCCACGCTCCTTCAGCCGCCGCACCACCCCCTCCAGCAGGGTGGTCTTGCCCCCTCCGGAGGGACCGAAAAACGGTATGAACGGGGGCGATCCTGCCTGCTCCTGATCCACCTGCCGGGACCTCGCAGTCCTGATCTCTGTTTTCTATTCTACGATGATTCGGTGGGCAAAAACTTGGGGGAAGGCCTGCCTCATTTCGCTGTTACTGAACTGGGCCAGGCCGGTGCAGAGCCGCCGCTCCTCCCTCATCAGCTCACAGGTGGTCAAGTGGCGATGATCCAGGCGGGAGCGCTCGAACTGGGCGACGGCCCGGCGGAGAGCGCAAGAGTCCAGGGCCTCGATGCCCTCGATGAAGGGCCCGTAGATACGCTGGAGTTCGAAATCAGTGAAGCGATCCAGCCCCGCGCAGGGCCCCTGCCCCCGCCGCGTATACAGCTCGCAGACGATGTCCCGCCCGCTCCGCTTCAGCTCAGCGAGCTGATGCTCGGCGACCAGCCGCTCCGCCTCCTCGCGGGTCACCCGCTCCAGAAGCTGGCGCGGCACGAGGACTACCGGAGCCACCCCCGACTCCACCATGGCGTCGGCCACGCCCGCTCCGTTGTCCTCGGCAGACACCACCGCCACGTCTACGGCATGACGGTGCGCATACGAGACCGCCTGCTCGGCCGGGCAGGACCCCAGCGCCACCGAGCGGCTCACCCGGGCCGGATGCAGCTCCGGGAGCAGCCCTCCCAGGTAGGCCATGGCCGCGTCGTAGGCCCGGCTCAGGGCCTGCTCGGCGGTCCCGCCGGAGAGCCGGTTACACCCGGAGGGCACGCGCACCCTCAGGTCGGTATTGGGCGGTGACGGGATCCCGTTCCCGTCGACCGCACCCAGGTAGAGGAGATGGGCAACGCCTTCGACGCCCAGCAAGCGGCGGGCTATGCGAAGGGCCACCCCGTCCTGGGCACAGCCGCTGACGACGACCAGCACCTTCATGTCACGCCCTCCGGCCAGGCCTATACTTCACGAAGGCATCGAACAGCCGACGGGGGTATCTTAATCTAGCAGCCGCTAGAATAGAGGCTGCGGGACGTTCTGTCAAGAGCATGAAGCGCCACAATGACGGGCTAGGCCGTGTTCCTCGACGGCATCCCCTCGGCCTGGCGGATGTCTCCTCCTCCCAGGCGCGCAGGCGCCTCTTACTCCGCCTGCCGTTGACCATGAGGGGCAGGGTCGAACATAATGGCGACGAATCAAGCGGAGGCTCTGAACGACAATGGCTGATCCCTCAAGCCACCTGGAGCAGCTTGCATCGGCTGCCTATTCCGAACTGGCTGCCGCCTCCGATGACCGGGCCCTGGAGACCTGGCGGGTGGCCTACCTGGGCCGCAAGGGCCGGCTAACCCTGTTGCTCCGCAGCCTGGGCTCCCTGACGCTGGAGGAGCGACGTCAGGTAGGCGCCGCCGCCAACCGGCTTAAGGGCGAGCTGGAGGCGGCCCTGGAAGCCCGTCGAGCGGAGGCGCACCAGCAGCAGTTCGCCGCCGCCATCGAGACGGGGCGCCTGGACGTGACCCTGCCCGGCCGCCCCAAGAAAGTCGGCCGCCTGCACCCCGTCACCCAGACCCTGCGGGACGTCCTCGCCACCTTCGTCTCTATGGGCTTCTCGGTGGTAGAAGGGCCGGAGGTGGAGCTGGACTACTACAACTTCGAGGCCCTGCGCATCCCCAAGGATCACCCAGCCAGGGACATGATGGACACCCTCTACGTGGACATTCCCCGTAACGGGGAGTACGACATCGTGCTGCGAACGCATACTTCGCCCAATCAGGTGCGGGTCATGGAGAAGACCCAGCCTCCTATTCGGGTGGTGGTCCCCGGGCGGGTGTATCGATACGAGGCCACCGACCCCTCCCACGACTGGATGCATACCCAAGTAGAGGTGCTGGCGGTGGACGAGGGGCTGAGCATGGCCGACCTCAAAGGCACCCTCTCTGAGTTCGCCAGGCGCGTCTTCGGCCAGGAGCGCCAGGTGCGTTTCCGCTGCGACTACTTCCCCTTCGTGGAGCCCGGCGCGGAGATGGCCATCGACTGCTTCCTCTGTGGCGGAGAGGGCTGCCGCACCTGCGGCGGAGAGGGCTGGATCGAGATCATGGGCGCGGGCATGGTCCACCCGGAGATCCTGGCGAACATGGGCTACGACACCCACCGCTATACCGGCTTCGCCGCCGGCCTGGGGATGGAGCGCATCTGCATGCTCCGTCACGGCGTCGAGGACATCCGGCTGTTCTACGCCAACGACCTGCGCTTCCTGGAGCAGTTCTAAGGGTCGCCGTGAGAGTCTCCCTGAGATGGCTGGCCGATTACGTGGACCTGGCCCTCCCGGCCAGGGAACTGGCCCACCGTCTCACCATGGCCGGGCTCGGCGTCGATACCATCGAGTCCAGCGGGGGCGACTGGGAGGGAATCTGCGTGGGGCTGGTGAACAGCGTCGACCCTCACCCCAACGCCGACCGCCTGCGCCTGGCCACCGTGGAACTCGCTGGGGGCGAGCGCATGACCGTGGTGTGCGGTGCCCCCAACGTGGCGGCGGGGCAGAAGATCGCCTTTGCCCGCACTGACGCCCGCCTCATCGACGGCCACACCGGCCAGCCCACCGTCCTCAAGCCTGCGGTCATCCGAGGCGTGGAGTCGGCAGGCATGGTCTGCTCGGAGAAGGAGTTGGGCATCTCCGATGAGCACACAGGCATCCTGGTCCTGCCCGAGGACGCCCCCATAGGGACGCCACTGGACCAGTACATGGGCGACACCATTCTGAATGTGGACGTTACCCCCAACCGGCCCGACTGCCTGTCCATGATAGGCATCGCCCGCGAGGCGGCCGCTCTCACCGGCGGTGCCGCCCACGAACCTGATAGCACCTACCCGGAGGAGGGCGCGCCCATCGAGGGGCAGGCTTCCGTGGAGATCGCCGACCCCGACCTGTGTTCGCGCTACGTCGCTACCCTCATCGAGGGCGTGACCATCGGCCCCTCGCCGCCCTGGATGCAGGAGCGGCTCATCGCCGGGGGCATGAGGCCCATCAACAACGTGGTGGACATCACCAACTACGTGATGCTGGAACTCGGTCAGCCCCTGCACGCCTTCGACTTCGCCCGGCTGGGCAAAGGCAAGATCATCGTGCGGCGCGCGAGACCGGGCGAGAGGCTGCTGACCCTGGACGGCACGGAGATCGCATTGGCTTCCGACACGCTGGTCATCGCCGACGCGGAGGTGCCGGTCGCCCTGGCCGGGGTCATGGGCGGCCTGGACAGCGAGGTGACCGAGGCCACCACCACGGTGCTGCTGGAGTCAGCCAACTTCAACCCGGTGAGCATCCGTCGAACCGCCACCCGGCTGAGGGCCCGCAGCGAGGCCTCCTCCCGCTTTGAGAAGGGCCTCAGCCCGGAGCTCACCGTGGTGGCGGCGCGCCGGGCCACCAAACTCATAGTAGAGCTAGGGGGTGGCCGTGCCGCCCAAGGCATCATCGACGTTTACCCTCGAAAGGCTCAGAAGGTCCGCATCGAGCTCACACGGGAGAGGCTGCGCAGGGTGCTGGGCGTAAACCTGCCCGCCTCCCGGGTGCGTGACGTGCTCACCTCCCTGGGCTTCTCCTGCCGCTCGGAGAGCCCTCGCCGCTACGCGGTGGGAGTACCGTACTGGCGGACCGACGTGCACATCGCCGACGATGTGGTGGAGGAGGTAGCCCGTATCGTGGGCTACGACCAGCTCCCCACCAGCAACCTGGGAGGCCAAGTCCCGTCGGTGCTTCCGCAGCCGCTGCGAGACCTGCGGGAGCGTGTGCGCGACCTGCTGGCTGCGGCGGGCATGCAGGAGGTCATCAACTATTCCCTCACCACCCTGGAGGCCCTCCAGCGGGTGCTGGCGCCCGAGGAGCTAGCGGCTCGTCCGCCTCTGCGGGTGGCCAACCCCCTGAGCGCCGACCTGGAGTATCTGCGCACCACCCTGCGGGCCAGCCTCCTCCAGACGATAGCCAGCAACCTCCGGCATCGGGAGGGAGAAATCGCTCTCTTCGAGGCGGCACGGGTGTATCTCCCCGCCGGCGAGGACCTGCCCCAGGAGCAGGAGCACATCGCCGGCGTGGTCGGCGGCTGGCGCGAGGACCGCTGGGGACGCCCTACCGACGAGGCTATCGACTTCTACGACGCCAAGGGCTATCTGCAGGAGCTCCTCAGCGGGCTGGGGGTGACTCCCACCCTTGTCGAAGCCGATGTGTTCGGGATGGTCCCGGGCCGTACGGCCCAGGCGCAGGTGGAGGGCCGCGTCATCGGTCTGCTGGGGCAGGTGCATCCCCGGGTGGCCGCAGCCTTTGACATTCCGCGGGATCTGTATCTGTTCGAGGTAGTGCTGGACGAGTTGCTGCCCTGCGTAGGGGGTCCCCGCCACTACGAGTCGGTGCCGCGCTTCCCGGCGGTGGTGCAGGACATCGCCCTGGTCGTGGAGCAGGGCGTCCCGGCGGGCAGCGTCCAGGCCATCATCGAGCAGGCGCCCCTGGTGCGCCGCGCCAAGCTCTTCGACGTGTACACCGGCGAGCAGGTGGGTGATGGCAAGAAGTCCCTGGCCTTCTCCGTGTCATACCAGTCCCCTGATCACACGTTGACGGACCAAGAGGTGGCGCGGGCGCAGCGAGGTATCCTGGAGCGGCTCAAGCGGGAGGTAGGGGCGACCCTACGCGGCTAGCTGGCGAGAAGCGCGTCGAGCTTGCGTCGATCGAAGCCCACCACGACCTCGCCGTCGACAAGTGTCACCGGCGTGCTCAAGATGCCGATCTCCTCCAGTTCAGCCATGGCCTCTGGGTCGGCGATGACATCGCGCTCAGTGAACGCAACGCCCTTCTGTGAAAGATACTCCTTCACCCTGCTACAGAAGGCTCAGCCGGACTGCGTGTAGATCAGGACGTTTTTCGCCACCGAGTTCCTCCGTCCCAAAGAGAAGGCCCTGGAGGACTGCTCCAGGGCCCTGCTGGCTCCTCGGGCTCCGCTAGGAAGTGCCCAGTGCTCCCTTGGCGGTGGCTGCAAGGGAGGCGAACGCGTTGGGGTCGCGCACGGCCAGGTCTGCCAGAATCTTGCGGTTCACCTCCACGCCAGCCTTGTGCAGCCCGTCGATGAGGTGACCATAGCTCATGCCGTGGGCCCGCGCCGCCGCGTTGATGCGCGTGATCCAGAGGCGACGGAACTGCCCTTTGCGGTCCCGCCGGTCCTGATAGGAGTAGTCCAGGGCATGAACCACGGACTCGCTGGCCCGGCGAAACAACCGATGTCGCTGGCCCTTGTGGCCACGGGCCCTGGCGAGCATCTTCTTGTGTCGCCGGTGGGCGGCGACGCGCCCTCTGGCTCGGCTCACACTATCGCTCCCGCTGGTCCTACGGAACCCCGTAGGGGAGAAGGCGGCGGATATGCTTGCGGGCGCGGCCAACCACCGGGTGCATCTCATCAAACTGGCTGCGCACCCGCCTGGGCTTGTTCCGGCGAAAGTGCCCCACGCTGCCCTTCCGGCGCATGATCCTCCCCGTGCCGGTAATATGAAAGCGCCGCTTGGCGCCCTTGTGCGTTTTCATCTTGGGCACGCTTACCCCTCCGATGCTGTCTGGGCCTTTTCTGGTTGCCCGGGCTGCTTTCCGGCAGCCTGCTTGGCGGCCAGAGGGGTCAGGATCATGTTCATGAAGCGGCCCTCCATGGTGGGCGGTTTCTCCATAGCGGCAATGTCGCGTAACCGTTCGTACACTCGCTCCATCAGAGCCCGGCCCAATTCGGGATGAGTGATCTCACGGCCCCGGAACATGATGGAAACCTTAACCTTGTCCCCCCCGCGCAACAGCTTCTCGGCAGTGCGGGTCTTGAAGTCCATGTCGTGGCTATCGATCTTGGGCCGGAACCGTACCTCTCTCAGCACCACCTGTCTCTGATGTTTGCGGCCCTCCCGCTCCCTCCTGGCCTGCTCGTACTTGTACTTGCCGTAGTCCAGAATGCGACAGACCGGCGGCTGAGCACTAGGCGCCACCTCCACCAGGTCCAGGCCGCGCTCACGAGCCGTCTCCAGCGCCTGCTCTAAGGGCAGCACGCCCAGTCGCTCGCCTTCCTCGGCGATAACCAGGACTTCCCGGGCGCGAATGCGCTCGTTGATGCGGACTTCGCGAACTATGCCCCGTTCCTCACAAAGGGTCTATGCGCGCAACCCACCATACGGCTGTTTACTATAACAGGGCAAGTCAAGGGAGTCAACGTCGCCCGTGCAGTTACAGAAGAACCAGCAGGGGCGTTCCCTGCTCCACCCGCTGCCCCACGCTAACATAGATAGCCTTCACCGTGCCGGCGCGCCGGGCGTGGAGCTCATTCTGCATCTTCATCGCCTCAATGATCATGGCCACGGCTCCGGCCTCAACCTCATCATCGACCGAAACCAGTATCTCCTGGACCACCCCGGACATGGGCGAGGTGAGGATCCACTCGCCCGTCTCGGTGGTGGCCGCTACCACCTCGGGCCCACCGGCACCGCGCCGACCACGTACCTGGGCCTGCGTGACCACGACGATGGTGCGGGAGCCGATCACGATATGGTAGCCGTGAGGCCCCTCCTCAGCAAAGAAGTCGTAGGGGCGGTCGTCCAGAATGAGGGAGTAGTGGGCGGTCTCTCCAATGCGCTGGAGGTGTACTGGATGCCACACCCCATCAAGGCGGACGCGGTAGGCCTCGCCCCCTTCCTCTACCTCCAGTTCGTGCTCGCGGTCACCAAGCCTCAGCTGATACTTCGTCCCCATCGGTTCACTCGCGTGGCCCAATCACGCCCCTGGAGGACAGGGGCCCGACCGGCGGCGCGCCAGCCGCTACGCTCGCCCGCGGCGGGAGCGGCTAGCGGGGCAGGCTGCCGCCGCTTCAGGTGGCAGAGCAGAGCGGCCGCCATGAGAGCTACCTGCTCCTCATCATGGCCGTCGCTTGCCCCCATGGTGAACTCTTCCTCGAGGAAGCGTGTGTGGAACTGTCCTCCCACGAAGCGCGCGTCGTCTAGGAGCTGAAGATGGAAGGGGATGTTGGTCTGGATGCCCACCACCACGAACTCCTTCAGGGCGCGGCGCATGCGCTGGAGAGACTCGTTGCGGTCACGGCCCCAGGTGATGACCTTGGCCACCATGGGGTCGTAGTGATAGGGCAACTCCGCACCATCGAAGAGCGAGCTGTCCACCCGGATGCCTGGACCGCTGGGCTCGCGTACATAGTCCACGCGGCCCAGGGAGGGCAGGAAGTTGTTGAAGGGATCCTCCGCAGCGATGCGGCACTCCAGGGCCCAGCCTTTCAGTGTTATGTCCTCCTGTCGGTAGGAGAGGAGCTCACCGGCTGCCACCCGGATCTGGTCGGCCACCAGATCGATGCCGGTGACCAACTCCGTGACCGGATGCTCCACCTGGAGACGGGCGTTTACCTCCAGAAAGTAGAAGTCACCAGCGCTGTCCATGAGGAACTCGACGGTACCTGCGTTCTGATAGCCCGCGGCTTTGGCCGCAGCCACCGCAGCGGCCAGCAGCCGCTCCCGCAGGGCACGATCCACGGCGACTGAAGGAGACTCCTCGACTAGCTTCTGGTGGCGCCGCTGGATGGAGCACTCCCGCTCGCCCAGGGCCACGACATGGCCGTGCTGGTCGGCGATGACCTGCACCTCGATGTGGCGCACCGGCTCCATGAACTTCTCCACGTACACCCCGCGGTCGCCGAAGGCGGAGGCGGCCTCGCTGCTGGCGACGTGCAGCGCTTCTGCCATCTCCTTCTTGTTGCGGACGAGGCGGATACCCTTGCCGCCGCCCCCGGCAGCCGCCTTGATGAGGACGGGGTAGCCCACCTTTTCGGCGGCCGCCGTGGCCGCCCTGTCGTCTACGACCGCGTCCACGCCGGGGATAACCGGCACGTTCGACTCGCGCATGCGGCGGCGGGCCGCTACCTTGTCGCCCAGCAGGCGCATGGCCTCGGGCGGTGGCCCAACAAAAGCGATGCCAGCGTCGCGGCAGGCCTGGGCAAAGTCGGCGTTCTCCGACAGGAAGCCATAGCCGGGGTGGATGGCCTGGGCTCCACAGCGGCGGGCTAGTTCGATGATCCGTGGGATGTTCAGGTAGCTCTCGCGAGGCGGGGCAGGCCCCAATAGGTAAGCCTCGTCGGCATAGCGGACGTGAAGGGCATTGCGGTCCACATCGGAGTAGACGGCCACTGCGGCGATGCCCATCTCTCGACAGGTGCGCATGACCCGCAGAGCGATCTCCCCACGATTGGCCACCAGCAGCTTTGTGAACACGCCTTCGCTTCCCCGGCCCAGAATAGCAGAACTCCGCTGTCCAGCCCCTTTTAGCATGAGGGCACCATCCCCCGCAAGTGAGGCCACCGCGTGAGCGGGAGTTTTTCGGCACCCTGCTAGGTGCGGCTCCCCACCTCGTCCTTGAGGCGGTCTATGACTTGAAAGACCGGCAGGGAGCCCAGGTCCTCGCCACTCCGGCAGCGTACGGCCACGGCGTCCTGGCTCTGTTCGCGGTCGCCCACCACCAGCATATATGGAACCTTCTGGAGCTGGGCGTCGCGAATCTTGGCCTGCATGCGCTCGCCGCGCTCATCCACCTCCACCCGGAGACCCTCGGCGCGCAGCTCAGCGGCTACCGTCCCGGCATATTCGACGTGGCGGTCGGCGATGGGTATGACGACGGCCTGCACGGGGGCAAGCCAGAGGGGGAAGGCCCCGCCGTAGTGCTCCAGCAGCACCATGAGGAAGCGTTCGATGGAGCCCAGCAGCGCCCGATGCACCATGTAGGGCCGGTGCTCCCGCCCGTCCTCACCGACATAGGTGATGCCGAAGCGCTCGGACATGTTGAAGTCGAACTGGATCGTGGTAAGCTGCCAGGGCCTGCCCACCGCGTCCTTCACCCAGATGTCTATCTTAGGGCCGTAGAACACGCCGCCGCCCTCGTCAATCTCATAGACGAGTCCTGCCCGCTGTACCGCCAGGCGCAGGGCCTGGGTGGCCTGCTCCCACTGCTCGTCCGAGCCCACGGCCTTCTCCGGCTGCGTGGCGATATACACCTGGAAGTCGCTGAAGCCGAAGCTCCGCAGCATGAACAGGGAGAATTCCAGCGTACGGCTGATCTCCTCCTCCACCTGGTCGGGCCGGCAGAAGATGTGGGCGTCGTCCTGGGTGAAGCCGCGCACCCGTGCCAGCCCGTGGAGGACCCCGCTGCGCTCGTAGCGATACACCGTGCCCAGCTCGGCCAGGCGTGTGGGCAGGTCACGATAGCTGCGGAGGGCGCTGCGATAGATCTGGATGTGGAAGGGGCAGTTCATGGGCTTGATGAAGTACTCCTGCCCATCCACATCCATGGGCGGGTACATGTTCTCCCTGTAGAAGTCCAGGTGGCCGCTGGTGTCCCACAGGGCAGCCTTACCAATGTGCGGCGAATAGACAAGTTCGTAGCCAGCCTGGTAATGCTCCTGGCGCCAGAAGTCCTCGATGATGGTGCGGATGCGACCGCCCTTGGGATGCCAGTAGACCAGGCCGGGGCCGTACGCCTCGTGGAAGCTGAAGAGGTCCAGCTCCCGGCCCAAGCGGCGGTGGTCACGGCGCTGCGCCTCCTCCATGCGCTGGAGGTGATCGTCCAGCTCCTCCTGAGTCTCGAAGAGGGCCCCATAGATGCGCTGGAGCATCGGGTTGCGCTCGTCGCCCCGCCAGTAGGCGCCGGCCACACTGACGAGCTTGAAGGCCCCAACCTGGCCGGTGCGCTCCACGTGCGGCCCCGCGCAGAGGTCGGTGAAGGGGCCGTGCCGGTACAGACTCACCTTGTCACCCTCGATATCCTCGATGAGCTCCAGCTTGTAGGGCTGGTCGGCGAAGAGTCTGCGCGCCTCATCTTTGGACACCTCCTCGCGGATGAAAGGGTGGTCAGCGGCGATGCTCTGGCGCATGCGCTCCTCGATGACCGCCAGGTCGTCGGGCGTGAGGGAACGCGGCAGGTCAAAGTCATAGTAGAAGCCGGTCTCAATGGGCGGGCCGATGGCGAACTTGGCCTCGGGGAAGAGGGAGAGCACTGCCTCCGCCATAATATGAGAGGCGGAGTGGCGCATGCGCTCCAGGCGTTCCTCCTTTGGCATCGCCTCGATACCTGTGGTCATATGCTTCCTCCAAGTAACCGAGGAGCCTCCCATCCGAAGGGACGGGAGGCTCGCTCTCGTGGTTCCACCCTGCTTCGGTCGATGACTGCGGTCACCGACCCTCCTTTAGCCGCTAACGGGTGCTTCCGGGGCCGCCTACTAACCCTGGTAGAGCGTTCGGAGCCCAGCTCGCAGGTGGTTCTCGCAGCGCTGAGGCCGAGGCGCTTGCAGCCCCTGCGCCCCTCTCTGGGGGCCCCGCCTGCCGCTTCGGCAGGCACCTCGCTGCTACTCGTCCTGGTTATCGCCGATCACTATGGTGGGCGGTACTGGATTCGAACCAGTGACCTCTGCGATGTCAACGCAGCGCTCTAGCCAACTGAGCTAACCACCCGTAGTTTGATGCTAGCAGACAACGACAGGCTGGTCAACCAAGGTTCCTTTTCGGTCCTGGGCCTATTGTGCTATGTTAGAATCGATTCAAGGGTGGTTCGCTGGGCGGTCGACAGGCTGCTCATCGTGCCGCTCGTCCTATGGGCGATAGATTGTTGATGCGTGGTGGGGGCTTGTGCTATACTCCCGCCGCTGTCGGGCCGCTAGCTCAATTGGTAGAGCAGCTGACTCTTAATCAGCCGGTTCCAGGTTCGAGTCCTGGGCGGCTCACCACAAACAAGTGATCGGCCTTGGGGAAGTGTCGGAATTGGTAGACGAGCATGATTTAGGATCATGTGCCGCAAGGCGTAGGAGTTCGAATCTCCTCTTCCCCACCATGAGACCGTAACCTATACCGCAGCAGGCACCCCTGGTGGGGCCAGCGAGCTAACGCAGCAGGAGGATGTATGGCGCCTTTGCTCCAGGTAAAGGACCTGCGGACCCACTTTTTCACGGAGGAGGGGATAGTTCGGGCGGTGGACGGGATCTCCTACGACCTGGAGGAAGGCGAGACTATGGGCCTGGTAGGGGAGAGCGGCTGCGGCAAGACCGTCAGCGCCCTCTCTCTACTGCGGCTCATCCCTAGTCCCCCAGGCAAGATCGTGGGCGGCGAGGTCCTCTTCGAGGGGGAGGACCTCCTGCGTATCGATGAGAATGATATCCGTCACGTGCGGGGCAACCGCATCGCCATGATCTTCCAGGAGCCCATGACCTCCCTCAATCCCGTCCTCACCATCGGCCGGCAGCTCACGGAGGGCCTGGAGCTGCACCTGAAGATGGACCGGGCGGCCGCGGAGAGGCGGGGCATCGAGCTCTTGGAGATGGTCGGCATCCCCGAGGCACCCACCCGCATTCACGACTACCCCCACCAGTTCTCCGGCGGCATGCGCCAGCGCGTCATGATCGCCATGGCCCTGTCCTGCAACCCCAAGCTGCTCCTGGCCGACGAACCCACTACCGCCCTGGATGTTACCATCCAGGCTCAGATCTTGGAGATCCTGGCGCGGCTGAGCCGCGAGCTGGGCACCGCCGTCATTATCATCACCCACAACCTGGGAGTGATAGCCCGTTACGCCAGCCGGGTGAACGTGATGTACGCGGGCAAGATCGTGGAGTCGGCCAGCGCCGCCAAGACGTACGGCGACCCTCGACATCCCTACACCCTCGGCCTGCTGAAGTCGGTGCCCCGGCTGGACCAGGCCAAGAAGGACAAGCTGGTGCCCATCGAGGGCGTCCCGCCCGACCTCATTAGTATCCCCAAGGGCTGCTCCTTCTACCCCCGCTGCCCCTATCGCCTGGACCGTTGCCCGGAGGAGGAGCCCCCGCTGATGCTGATGGACGAGAAGCACTATGTCGCCTGCTGGGTGGACGTGAAGCAGGAAGGTGCAAAGAGCCATGGTGAGTGAGGCAGAGGCCCGGGAGCGTATCCGCACTGGCGGCGACAACGTCCTTGTCGACATCCGCGATCTGAAGGTGTACTTCCCGATTACGGCGGGAATCATCTTCCAGCGCAAGATCGCCGACGTGAAGGCAGTGGACGGCATCTCCTTCGCGATACGCCGGGGCGAGACCCTGGGACTGGTGGGAGAGAGCGGCTGCGGCAAGTCCACCACCGGCCGGGCCATACTTCAGCTTTACCGGCCTACCGCCGGGCAGATCCTCTTCGGCGGGACAGAGTTGACCACACTTAAGGGTGGCGCCCTGCGGGCCATGCGGCGCAAGATGCAGATGATCTTCCAGGACCCCTATGCTTCCCTGAACCCCCGCATGTCTGTAGGCTCCATCATCGGTGAGCCCCTGGCCATCCACGGGCTGGCCAAGGGAAAGGCGCGTCGGGAGCGCATCCACGAGATCATGCGCATCGTGGGCCTGAACCCCTTCTACGCCAACCGCTACCCCCACGAGTTCAGCGGGGGTCAGCGTCAGCGCATCGGGGTGGCCCGGGCGCTGGCGGTGGAGCCCGACTTCATCGTGGCGGACGAGCCCGTGTCGGCGCTGGACGTGTCCATCCAGGCTCAGATCATCAACCTGCTGGAGGACCTTCAGGAGCGCTTCGAGCTCACCTACCTGTTCATCGCCCATGACCTCTCGGTGGTGCGGCACATCAGCGACCGGGTGGCGGTCATGTATCTGGGCAAGTTGATGGAGGCGACCACCCGGGACGAGGTGTACGACCATGCCCTGCACCCCTACACGAAGGCGCTTCTCTCGGCGGTGCCGATCCCCGACCCGGCGGTGGAGGGGAAGCGGGAGCGCATCATCCTCACCGGCGACGTGCCCAGCCCTCTGCGGCCTCCCCCGGGTTGCGTGTTCCATACGCGCTGCCCCATCGCCATCGAGGAGTGCCACGAGGTCATCCCGGAGTGGCGGGATTTGGGCTCGGACCACTGGGTGGCCTGCCACCGGGTTTAGACGCTAGAGGCTGGAGGCTGGAAGGTGGAGGGCCTCGGCGGTGCCGGGGCCTTTTGATTGTCTTGAAAAAGAGCGGGGTTTAGGGTGGCCGACGAATCTGTGGGAGGGGCAGTTGTTTGATTGTTCCGCCCGCTGGGTCCGGCGAGGCGGGGGTGTGTGCAGGGTGTGCCGGACCTGTGACGAGCGCTCATCGTGGGAGATGGTAGGGGAGGGCGAGGCGAGCGCCAAGGGGCTGGTGGCACCGGCGGGCGGGGGCCGGGTGAGGGCAAAGAGCAGGGGCGGCCTCTCTAGGACCGCCCCTTGGTGGTTGGAGTGTAGGGTGCCGAAGCCCTACGGGTCCGCCTGGCAGCTGTGGCCCGACTGAGCCAGCACCAGCAGGACGTCCGCGAGGATGTTGACGGCCCCGTCGGGGGCGTCCGACCACACTGGACCCACCGAGCGGTCATACAAGAGCCCGTCGTCCAGGGTGTCCCCGTTGTTGTCCTGGTTGTACTGCCTGCCCAAGCCATTGGGCGGGCCGCCGTCCGACGTACCCGAGTACTCCAGGACGGCCAGGACATCGTTGAGGATGCTCACGGCCTGGTCCCGGTCGTCCAGGGTGCCCCCGTTGAAGGCCGTGGGCACGGGCACGTCGTAGAAGTCGTAGGGGTCCAGGGGGTCGCGGGTGCCGCCAAGGCCGGGCTCCGGGCCTGTCTCCTCGCCGTCGGCGCAGCCGTCATTGTCGTCATCGGGATCACAGGCGTCGCCGAGGCCATCGCCGTCAGTGTCGGTCTGGTCGGGGTTGTAGAAGGTGGGACAGTTGTCGACATCGCCGCAGATGTCATCGCACTCGCCGTCATTCTCAGCGTCGTTGGGACAGGGGTCGCACACGTCCCCCAGACCATCGGAGTCCATGGTGTCCTCCTGCCCGGGGTTGTGGACCGTGGCGCAGTTGTCGGGACCGGCCACGATGGGGCCTGCACCGTCCGGGTCCAGGGGGCCGTCCGAGACGTGGTCCCCGTCGCTATCCGGGTTGTTGGGGTCGCTCTCCAGGGCCAGCTCCAGGCTATTGGGTGAGCCGTCGCCATCGGGGTCCGGATCAAGTGGCGCCTGCACCATACGGATGCGATTGTTCTGGTGGTCGGCTATGTACAGGCTCCCAGAGGCGCCCAGAGCCACGTCGGAAGGCCAGTACAGGCTGGCGTCGGTAGCGGGGCCGCCGTCCCCTGAGTACCCTGGGGTGCCGTTGCCAGCCACGGTGGTGATGATGCCTGAGGTGTCCACCTTGCGGATGCGGTTACTGTAGAGGTCGGCAATATGGAGGTTGCCCGAGGAATCCAGTGCCAGACCGCTGGGGCCCAGGGAGGCGCGGGTGGCGGGGCCGCCGTCGCCCAATCTGCACCCGCTGCCAGCGACCGTGGTGATGGTGCCGGAGCCGTCGACCTTGCGGACGCGGGCATTCCAGCTGTCGGCGATGTAAAGGTCGCCCGAAGAGCTCAGCGTGAGTCCGGTCGGGTAGCTGAGGCTGGCGGCGGTGGCGGGTCCTCCGTCCCCCAGATCGTCGGAGGGGTCGCCTCCTTCCCCATCGATGGCGCCGGTCCGGGTACCGTTTCCAGCCACCGTGGTGATGATGCCTGAGGTGTCCACCTTGCGGATGCGGTGGTTGTTTTGGTCGGCGATGTAGAGGTTACCCGAGGAGTCCAGGGCCAAGCCAACGGGGTCGCCGACCCAGAAGCTCAGGGTGGCGCTGGCGGCGGGACCGCCGTCGCCCAGATCGTCGGAGGGGTCGCCTCCTTCCCCATCGATGGAGCCGGTGCGGGTGCCGTTGCCGGCCAGGGTGGTGATGATGCCTGAGGCGTCCACTTTCCGGATGCGGTGATCCTTTGAGGCGATGTAGACGTTGCCCGAGGAGTCAACCGCTACGCCGATGGTCGGATCCAGGCTGGCTTCTGTGGCGAGGCCGTCGTCGCCCGAGTAGCCCCAGCGGCCGTTGCCCGCTACGGTGCTGATGATGCCTGAGGTGTCCATCTTCCGGATGCGGCCGTTGCCCCGATCGGCGATGTAGAGGTTGCCCGAACCGTCCGCGGCCAGTGCTGTGGGCCCGTTCAGGCAGGCGCTGGTGGCAGGCCCGCCGTCGCCGCAGTAGCCACCCACCCCTGCGAACGTGCTGATGGTCCCCAAGCCATCCACCTTGCGGATGCGATGGTTGCCCCTATCGGCGAAGTAGAGATTCCCGGACCCGTCCACCGCCACACCCCACGCGTGCACGAAGCAGGCGCTGGTGGCGGGCCCGCCATCCCCGCAGTAGCCCCACGTTCCGTTCCCGGCCACGGTCGTGATAGTCCCAGACCCGTCAACCTTGCGGACGCGGGCGTTCGACCCGTCACCAATATATAGGTCGCCCGAAGAGGTCAGCACGATACCATACGGATACTGCATTGTGGCAGACGTGGCGGGGCCGCCGTCGCCCAGGTCATCTGAGGGGTCTCCGCCTTCTCCATCGATGGAGCCGGTGGGGGTACCGTTCCCGGCCACCGTGGTGATCAACTCGTCGAGCCCGCCGTCGATAACACCGTCGCCACCTGGGATGACCCTGCGGACGCGGCTGTTCCAGGTGTCAGCAATGAACAGGTTGCCCGAGGAGTCCAGGGCTAGGTCCCAGGGAAAGCTCAAGGTAGCAGTGGTGCCGGGTCCGCCATCCCCCAGGTCATCGGCGGGATCACCTCCTTCCCCATCGATAGAGCCAGTCCGGGTACCGTTTCCGGCCACTGTGGTGATGATCTCGTCTGGACCGCCGTTGATGACGCCGTCTGCGCCCGGGACGACCCTGCGGATGCGGCTGTTCTGGTAGTCGGCAATGTAGAGATTGCCCGCGGAGTCCAGCGCTACGCCGGTGGGGCTGTTCAGTTTGGCGCTGGTAGCGGGACCCTCGTCGCCCGAGAAGCCACCACTGCCCATTCCAACGGGGCCGCTTCCGGCCACGGTGGTGATGACGCCTGAGGTGTCCACCTTGCGGATGCGGCTGTTGTAGAAGTCGGCGACGTAGAGATTGCCTAAGGGGTCCAGCGTTACACCTATGGGCCCGTAGAGGGTGGCGCTGGTGGCGGGTCCTCCGTCACCCAGGTCGTCGGATGGATCTCCGCCTTCCCCATCGATGGTGCCGGTCTCGGTGCCGTTGCCGGCCACCGTGGTAATTACCCCTGATGTGTTCACCTTGCGAACACGGTGGTTGAACGTGTCCGCGACATACAAATCACCGGAGGAGTCAAGCGCAATGCCGTGTGGAAGCCAGAGGCAGCCGCTGGTAGCGGCACCTCCGTCGCCGCAGTAGGCTCCAAGTCCTGCTACGGTTGTGATCGCGCCGGGTTCGGGGTCGCCGGCGCTCGCGCCCACCGCAGAGAGGAGCGGAAACGCTAGAGCGACTCCGAGGAGGAGAACCTTGTATCTCATCTTCCCGCCTCCCTCCTCACGGAGCATGCGTGCACATCATGTAGGGGACATTACAATTATAGCACTGGTGTCAAGAGGATCGCTGCCGTGCCTGGAACGTGATGTGGCGGGCCCGTGGAGGCGCTTGCCTGGGGAGGGCGCAGCCTCTACCTTATGGATGGGTGGAGGCAGGAAGCGAGAGACGGGAAGCGAGAGGTTAGGAAGAGTATGCGAGTGAAGCGGATGGGACGGACGGGCCTGAAGGTGAGCGAGATCTGCATGGGGACGATGACCTTCGGCTCCCAGGCGGACGAGGGGGCGGGTCACGCCATCCTGGACCGGGCGCTGGACGCCGGGGTCAACTTCATCGACACGGCGGACGTCTATCCGGTGCCGCCGAGCATCGAGACGGCGGGGCGCACGGAGGAGATCGTGGGGCGCTGGCTGCGAGACAAGCGGAGCCGGGTGGTCCTGGCGACGAAGTGTCGGGCGCGGGTGGGCCCGGGTCCGAACGACGAGGGGCTCTCGCGGGCGCACATCCTGGACGCGGTCGAGGCGAGCCTGCGGCGCCTGCAGACGGACTACATCGACCTGTATCAGGTGCACGCGCCCGACCCGGAGACGCCCCTGGACGAGACCATGCAGGCGCTGGGCGACCTGGTTCGCTGGGGGAAGGTGCGCTACCTGGGCTGCTCGAACTTCGAGGCCTGGCGGCTGTACAAGTCGCTGTGGGTGAGCGACCGCCTGCGGCTGGCCCGCTTCGACTGCGTTCAGCCGAGGTACAACCTTCTTCACCGCGATATCGAGCGGGACCTGCTGCCGGCCTGCGCCGAGGAGGGCATCGGGGTCATCGCCTACAATCCGCTCGCGGGGGGCTTCCTCACGGGGAAGTACCGCCGTGAGGAGCCTCCGCCGGAGGGCACCCGGTTCGGCCTGGGCGGGCGGAGCGGACCCCTCTACCGGGCCCGCTACTGGCACGACGAGATGTTCGACGCCGCTGACAGGGTGAAGGAGATAGCGGAGGGCTGCGGAGCGACGCCGGCGCAGGTGTCGGTGGCGTGGATGCTCCAGCAGCCGGCGGTCACCTCGGCGATCGTGGGGGCGACGCGGCCGGAGCAGCTCGAGGAGACGCTCAAGGCAGCCGAGCTGAGCCTGGACGAGTCGAGCATGGAAGCGCTCAACGCCATCGCGCCGCCGGATACCTTCTCACGCTAGCGATCCATGTCCGAGGTCACTTTCGGCAGCACCGCGGACGCGAGCCTCGAGGCGATCTGCCGGGCGCTTACCGGCTGCTATCGCGGCTTCGGGGAGCGTATGAATGCGCTCGCCCGAGCAGCGGGCGTGAGCTGGCCCGAGCCTGAGCCTGATGCTGCGTTCCCGGTGGAGGAAGAGGCGGAGTTTCTGCGCGTGCAGAACATTGACCTGGCGCACTCGGTGCTGGCCCGCCAGGTCGATGGCGGCGCGATCGTGGGGATAGCGCTGCTGGGTCGGCGGGGCGTGCGCGGCTGGCTGGGCGAGTTCGCCGTGGCACCCGAGTGGCGCGGCCGGGGCATCGCCGACCGGCTGCTGGAGGCGTTCCTGGCGGAGGCTCGGAGCATCGGCGTCCGTCACGTCGAGTTCGATGTGCTGGCGGTGAACACTCCGGCCATCCGCGTCTACGAGCGAGGTGGGTTCCGGCGGGCAGGCGACTTGCTGGAGCTGATAGCCTTGGCTGGCGACCTTGGACCGGGTGCGGGGGAGCCTCCAGCGGGTATGCGAGCCAGTCCGTGCCCTGTCGGGCGTGTGGCCGGCTGGTTCGCTGAGACGATGGCGGGCGAGCCGACGCCCTGCTGGGAGCGCGACCTGCCGGCTCTGCTGGCTCGGAGCAACGCGCAGGCAGTGGTGGCCAGCCAGGGTGGTGAGGAAGAGGGGCTCCTCGTCTACGTGGCCGAGCCAGCGACGGCAGGGCGCCCCCGGGCGCGCGTA
This sequence comes from Dehalococcoidia bacterium, assembly GCA_049678585.1. Taxonomy (GTDB): domain Bacteria; phylum Chloroflexota; class Dehalococcoidia; order DSTF01; family CAZFGZ01; genus CAZFGZ01. Next base: position 15,454 of record JBAUEL010000153.1, on the reverse strand, counting down.
CAGGTGCTGCACGCCGGCCTGCGAAGCACGGCTGGCACGCTGCACCTGCGGGCCCTGCTCGGAGCAGCGGCGCGGGAGGCCGGCTTCGATCCGGGGGCGGCGGCTTTCAGGGCAGGTCTGGAGCCAGCGGGAGGTCGGCTCGCTCGGGAGCTACGGGCGGCGGGGTTCAGGGAGGGCCGACGCTCGTACGACATGCGCCGGGACATCTGAAGCCTGCCCGGGAAGAGGCAGAGGGCCCGGGCGCGTCGAGGGGAGGAGAATTCGACCGGATTCATCTGCCAAAGGGTATAAAGTCGGTTCTTCGGGTTCCGACAAAGTCTATGACGCAAAGTCGTTTCGTGGCTTTGCTGTCGAAGGAAACAAACAAGGGTGGAGGAACCAGAGATGCGAATGCCGAAGAGCCGCGTTCTTGTCGCGACGGCGATGGCTGTGGCAGCAGTCGGCCTGCTGGCTTGGGGCCTGATGAGTCCCGGGGCAGGCCTCGGTCAGGCTACGGACGTGGGCTTGCCTACGGACGTAGAGGCCGAAGAGCCGCCCGCCGATACGCCTATCGTAGTGACGGCCCCGGAGCCCCGGCCGCCAGCTTCGCCTCCGGAGGTGCAGCAGCCGGCTGGCGGGCCCGAGTCGGGCCAGGCACCGGCGCAGCAGTTGCCTTCCGCCGGTGTTGGCGCGCTCCAGGGAGGGTTCACTCTCTCGGCGAGCACGGTATCCCTCCTGGCGACGGGCTGGGCGCTAACCGTCCTCGGCGCGGCCATGGGCGTGGCAGGGCGCCTCCGCTACAAGCGCCGGTAGGGCAAGCACTATCACAGACAGGACGAAGGAGCCGCTTCTGGGCGGCTCCTTTCATTGTTCTATTGTGTCTTAGTTCTATCCCCTGGGTGGGACGCCGATGCCACAGGCTGTGGGTATGGTCAAGGGCACGGGAAGCTGCTAATGTGGGGGAGGAACCCGCCGGGACAGTTCGGCGTCCGAGTAAGGATGCTCTCCGTCGACGGCCCCCGACGGGTTCCCTTCGCCCTGAGGCTCCAGGCGAAAGCACTGCGCCAGAGGGAGGGCATGAGTCCCCAGGGCTCATCTCACAGTAGCCCAGCAGCACCAGAAACAGATACCTGCTGAAGGGGCCTTTAAGGGCGCCGAATGGACCGAAACGCACAGGTCCAAAGGCCCCAGAAGCCGCTTACCGGAACGCCGCTTCCGTGCTCGATGGCTGAGTGGGGGAAGAGGCGTCCTGGGCGCTCCTTGCGGGCGAGGCGAGGGCGAAGCGGATGAGCAGGAGGATCGAGGCCAGCTCGAGGAGGAGCCCTCTCGTCGAAATGCCCAGCCGCCACCGGTCGGCGACGGGCTCGTAGCGCTTGAACGGCATCAGCCAGGGGACGTGGCCCCCTTCCCACAAGTCGCACACGAGGTGAGTGAGGTAGGAGGCACCGAAGCTGAGGCCACGCCGTCGTCCGCCCAGGACGGCCACCAGGCCGGTGGAGAGGGCGACGGCGGCCAGCGAGTGAGCCGTGTAGCGGGCGGAGGGGGTCACGCCCATGACCCACGCCAGGGTCTTGTCAACGAGGTCCGGGACGATGGTGGCCGCCAGGGCCGAAGGGCGGTCGCCTCGACAGGCCTCGCTCAGGAGGAGGGATGCGGCCAGGTGGGCTGGCGGATACATGTGGGGACAGCTTAAGGGCAGGAAGCCCGTTCAGGCAATCGGGGGCGGCCCGTACAACCTCTCGCCCTACGGGTTCAACATGGAGGACGCGCCGACATCTACAAGTAGACACGCTCTCGCGTGCTGCTTGTGCGGGGGCCGAGGTGGCAGGTCCGTGCCGATGAGGAGGAAACGTTCCTAGCAGTACGGGAAGAGGCCTGTCCTGAGCTCGGCCATGCTATCTCGGGCGGTAGTTCGAGCAGGGACATTCCGCTCTGGGGTGAGCACGTTTGACATCCTAGACGAGCAGGACTAGTCTTCAACCGTCGTGGTGAGGAGGATATGGAGCCCCCGCTGTTGATATGGGGAATGTCGGATAATACCCTGCCATTGAGAGGAAACGGATAATTTGACGACACACGGTTTCGATATGGGCAATTGCGCATTTGAAGGCTCTCAGGGCAACAAACGGCAGAAGAAGAGGCTTGTAGAGGATGTTCCTTTCTGGTGGCACAGCATCGACCTCGGAGACGACATTATGACACGAGGACACGCATCGAGAGAGGACCGGGAGAAGATACTTTCAGCTATTCCAGCCGACCTGAGGGGCAAGAAGGTACTGGACATAGGTTGCTGGGACGGGCTCTACTCCTTCGAGTGCGAAAAACGTGGCGCTGAAGTCTGTGCCATAGATAACCGGCAGCAGGAGGCCTTTGTCGCATCGTGCTATGGAGTTCAGTACGATAGCCTCAGCGGATTTCGTGTAGCCAGGAAACTCCTTAACAGTAAGGTCAAATTCCGTGAGATGGACCTGTACGACCTGCGGGGGTCGCGGGAACGGTACGACATTGTGCTGCTTCTTGGGGTGCTGTATCACTTGAAGTATCCTTTATTGGCCCTGGAAATGGTTTCGGCTCTCACCAGGGACTTCGTACTCGTTGAGTCTCACTACATCGTGGACGGGGAAACCTACCCCCTTATGAGGTTTTACCCGTCCAATGAGCTCAACAATGATCCCACAAACCATTGGGGACCGAATCTCTCTTGTATCAAGACAATGCTCCGCGCCGCGGGCTTTCACAGAATCGAACTCCTGAAAACCTGGCGAGACCGGGTGCTCATCAAGGCAGCCAAGTCGTAGGGTCTGCAGACAACTCCTCGCCAAGTACACATTCTCATTTACCAATCCACTATTGGTTTTCCGAGATTAGGGGCTGGCGCTGAAGCATCTCGTATCGATACGCCCTAATTCTTACAAAGAATCAAATGAAGGGCGAGGGGACACCCTCGCGCACGCCGGCAGGGGGCAGGGCCGCCTGTGCCCTCAATGGCGGGCGTTCTTCACCACCCCGTGAAGGCGGCGCAGGATCATCTGCGGGAGAGCTACGTCGCCTGCGGGAGGGACTCCCTGACGAAGCCGTCCACGCGCTCGAGCACCTCCAGCTTGACCTGGGTGACATCGACGAGCTCGGGCAGGCGCTGCCGGAAGGCCTGCATGTGCTCGCTGCCGCCGTGGGCACATCGCACTTAGGTATCATCCGTTGGGGCCTGTCCGGAGTCTTGTGCGGGAGGTTCTTCGCTGCCCGGGCGTACGTCGGTCGCGCCTCGCCGCTCGCGGTCGGCGGCCAACTCCCCCTCCATGTGATTGCGACTTGCGTCTTGCTCTGCCTGCGTTTGCTGCGTCGAAATGCCCCGCATAGGCTGGGCGGCTGGCTTCTCTCTGCGGCGGAACAGGCGTTTGAAGAACATCATTCGAACCCTCCGATCCCTGTCGTGACATCCCTGCCTCACTCCCTACACCGCATTACCGCACTGTAGCGCCAATGTCAAGGCCCAGTGCGGCCATAGCTGCCAGGCACCGCCATAGGCGCTCTCCGTTCGCGGCGGTCTAAGGCTAGGGCGGAGGCGGCAAGGCAAACAAGCAAACAGAGAAACAGGCAGACAGGGCAAGAGGGAAGCGAGGGAGAGCGGAGACGAGGGGCGAGCCTCCTGCACGCCCGATGGCGGGGTTTCCGCTGACGCTGTGAAGGCGGCGCAGGGTCTCCTGCGCGGAGGCCTAGGTGGCCTGGGGGAAGGACTCCCTGACGAAGCCGTCCACGCGCTCGAGCATCTCCAGCTTGACCTGGGTGACATCGACGAGGTCGGGCAGACGCTGGCGGAAGGCCTGCATGTGCTCGCTGCTCCCGTGGGCGGTCAGGGCTGCGGTGTCCTCATAGGCCTCGTACCAGACCAGCTCGGAGGGCTCCGCCTGGGAGCGGTGACAGATGTAAACGAGGCACCCCGGCTCGGCCTCGCGCACCGCCCGCACCATGGTGCGCGCGGCCTCCAGGGCTTCATTTTCCTTGCCGTCTTTCATGCGGAAACGGGCCAGCATCACGATCATGGGAGTCCTCCTTGATCAAGGTCCGCGGACGTCGCGGGCTCAGTCCTTCGCATCATCTGATTCGCCGGGCGGGCGTCAGACGTATGGGGCTTGTCTTGAACGGGCAAGTGCGTGCCAATTGATTCGAGCTCCGGGCAGCTAGAGGTACCTTCTGGACAATTCGAGGCCAAGACCGCTTTCAGGCGTCCTCACCTGCCGCCGACGTGACCACCTTTACCTCCGTCCGTTCTTGTCTCATGAAGTAGAAAAAGAGCAGGGCAACAGCGGCCAACGCTGCCCAGAAGACAAAGGGTAGGCTGGCGTCAACATCAGCCAAGCTGTTCCCAATCGGAGGGGAAGCAAAAGCGCTTAGCCGAGAGAGGGTCAGAACCAGTCCCATCGCTGTCCCAGCATATGCTGCCCCAACCCCTTTTGTCTCTATGATCGTGCTCATGAGGACCGCCATAAACGCATCGCGAACGAAGCCCGCTATTATGACTGACACCCACACCATGGCGCCGCCAGATACTGATAGCAGGCCCACACCGATGCCAAGCAGTAGCGTCGCTCCGAAAAGAACCGCTTTCCTTGAGCCAAGCCTGTCGGATAACAGGGCTATCGGAACTACGCCCACCATGCTGGTTGCATGGAAGGCCGCCAAGGCGCCATCAGCGCTGGCCCCCGTCCATCCGATGTCTCGCAGATAGAGCGGCAGGTAACCGAACACCCCTTGAACACAGCCGATCTGGCCCATCAAGACGAACCCGAGAAGCCACACATCCCTGATACGGAATACCCGTGATAGTGCCTGGCGAAAGGGCACCGCACCTGCATAGCTGGCCGATGACTCAGCCTGACCGGGCTCACTGCGAGTCAGAATCCAGAAGACGCTGATCATGACAGATATGGCGCCATACAGGAAGAGGACGTTCCTCCAGCCGTCAAGCAAAGGCGAGAGTATCGTGGCGCTGATCAGTGCCCCCAGCGTGAACCCCACCGCCATGCCCGTCGATGCGACGCCATTGGCCAGTCCCAGGCGTCGCCCGGGGAACCAGACGCCGCAGGCCTTGTGCACGACAGGCGGTATGATCGCGGTCACGAGCCCGAACAGAAACAGGGTTGCCACCAGGGTTAGAAAGCCATCCGACAGCCCTCTTAGGGCTCCGGCCAGTCCTGCCAGGAAACAGGCCGCGATCAGGACGCGTTTTGCGCCGAAGCGGTCGCCCAGCATCCCGCCGATCAAGACAACAAACGCACCAGCGAGTGGAACTACCCCCCAGATCGTGCCTATCTGGACCAGGCTCAAGTCCAGGTCGTCTGATATCTCCTCGAAGAGGACCGGCATGCACATCATTGGCATGCCAACGACGAACGTGAAGGTCAGTGCCGCCAAGGTGAGTACATACCACCTGTAGCTTGACCCGCTGCTTTCGCCGTTGACAGTGCGCACTGCCGAAACACCCTTACGCAGCGACAGCCAGGGGGTCAGACGCATTGGATGCGCCGCTCCGTGGCCGGCCCCAGCGTTGCCTCGAGAGCTTTCGCGGACGAACCGATTCTCTGGGAGTCAAGGAGGGATGTCAAACGTGGCGGCATGCCCGCTGGTTGCTGGCCTGGGCAGTGCCGCCGGGCAGAAGGACTTCTGAGACGGGCTATGAGCGTCACGCCTGCCGGCGGATGAGGTAGGTGCTCCGACCGAGGGCGATGAGCCTGCCGTCCTTGTCGCGGACCTCGGAGGTGCCGAAGGCGGCGATGCGCGCGCGGCGGACGATGCGCCCCTCGGCGAAGAGTTCGTCGCCCTGCATGGCGTCTACGAAGGTCACATTCAGGTCGGCGGTGGCGTGGGCGACCACGTCGTCGTCCTCCGGGCCGTAGGTGGTGAAGAGGGCCATAGCCACGGACATGTCCACCAGGCTGCTGAGGAGCCCTCCGTGGGGCCAGGGGCCGTGCTTGCGCCTGTTCAGGGCGACGCGGAGCTTGCTGTAGCCGGGTCCGAGGGCCACCACCTCGACGCCCAGCAGCTTCCAGAAGGGGTGCAGCTCCCAGGAGGACCGGACCAGGGCGAGCCGCTCCTCCCAGGTGGCATCCTGGGGCAGTCGGGGCACGGAACGTTCGTGCCAGCGTCCCCTCCTGGCCATGGCTACTCGGCGACGCCCTCGCGATTCCTGCGCATGGCCCGGCCCTCCGTGATCTGCGAATCTGAATGCTGAGACTAGCCCCGTCGAGGGAGCCGAGCTATTATGGCACCGCCAAGTCCGGGAGAGAAGCCTTTCTGCTGAGCGGGGTGATGCGAATGGTCGCCAGATTCAGGGTGGTTCACGCCGATGCCGGGCCTCGTCAGTCGCTCGAGAGGGAGCTGGAGCAGCTCCGCCCGCTGGGGGCGGATGTGGTGGCAACACGCGCCAGCGACCAGCAGGAGCTGGCAGAGAACCTGCGCGACGCGGACGCGGTCCTCGTCAGCGCCGCAGCCATCAGCCGAGAGGTCATAGGCGCCCTGGAACAGTGCAAGGTGATCGTCCGCTACGGCGTGGGTGTGGACAACGTGGACCTGGATGCGGCCACGGAGCGGGGCATCGTGGTGGCGAAGGTGCTGGACTTCTGCACCGAGGAAGTGGCGAACCACGCCCTCATGATGCTGCTGGCGTGCGCCAAGCAGGTGCGCCGGCTCGACGCGGACATGCGGAGCGGCGTGTGGATGCGCCGGCCTCGCCCGCGCTTTCCCCCGATATGGGGCGAGACGCTGGGGATCGTCGGCCTGGGGGCGATCGGGCGGGACCTGGCGCGCAAGGCGCTGGCGCTTCACATGCGGGTGCTGGCCGACGACCCCTACGTGGACGAAGACGCAGCCCGGGAATGCGGCGCTTCCCTCAGCGACCTGCCGTCGCTGCTGGAGGCCTCGGACTACGTGTCGGTGAACGCGCCGCTGACGGAGGAGACCCAGCACATGATCGGGGCGGAGGAGCTGGCCCGCATGAAGCCCACAGCGTTCCTGATCAACACCGCCCGGGGCGCGGTGGTGGATGAGGCGGCCCTCATCGAGGCGCTGCGGTCGGAGCGCATTGCCGGCGCGGGGCTGGACGTGTTCGAGGAGGAGCCCCTGCCCGCCGATAGCCCCCTCCTGACGCTGGAGAACGTCCTGCTCACCCCGCACACGGCTGGCCTATCGGAGGAGTCGATGCGAAAGGTGAGGACGGAGGTAGGGAAGGCGGCCGCGGCGGTGCTGTCGGGCCGCTGGCCGAAGTACGTGGCCAATCCCGCCGTTCGCGAGCGGGTGCGGCTGGCCCCCTGCGAGGAGAGCTAGCTACTCGGAGGTGGACATGGAAGAACGTCTGGGATTCATCGGGCTGGGGATCATGGGCCGGCCCATGGCCAGGAACCTGCTCAAGGCGGGCTACGCGCTCACGGTGTGGAATCGCAGCCGGCCGGGCATGGATGAGCTGGCGTCGGCGGGGGCAGCCACGGCCTCCTCGCCGCGGGAAGTGGCGGAGCGGTCGGACGTGGTGATCACCATTGTGACGGACTCTCCCGATGTGGAGCAGGTGGCCCTGGGGCCGGGCGGGATCGTGGAGGCGGCCCGCCCCGGGCTGGTGCACATCGACATGTCCACCATCTCGCCGGAGGTTACCCGGCGCATCGCCGCCCGGCTGGCCGAGGCCGGGGCGGGCATGCTGGACGCGCCGGTCAGCGGCGGGGATCAGGGGGCCATCGCCGGGACCCTCTCCATCATGGCGGGAGGCGAAGAGGAGACCTTCCGACGCTGCCGCCCCATCCTGGAGGCCATGGGGAAGAACGTAGTCTACTGCGGGCCCAGCGGGGCCGGACAGACGGTGAAGCTATGCAACCAGATCGTGGTGGGGCTGAACAACCTGGCCATGTGCGAGGCGCTGGTATTCGCGGTTAAGGCGGGCATCGCTCCGGGCACCATGCTCCAGGCGGTGACGGCGGGGGCGGGGGCATCGTGGGCCCTCAGCAACCTTGCGCCGCGGGTGCTGGGCCGGGACTTCCGGCCGGGCTTCAAGGTGGCCCACCAGCAGAAGGACCTGCGCCTGGCCCTGGAGACGGCCGACCGGATGACCCTGCCTCTGCCGGGGACGGGGCTGGTCCACCATCTCTTCTCGGCGGTGGAGGCCTGGGGCCTGGGAGAGGAGGGAACCCAGAGCCTGGTCAAGGCGCTGGAGAAGCTGGGGGAGGTGACGGTGACGGGATCGGAGGGTTCGTCAGGTTAGGGGGTCTCCTCATGGCCCAGGAGTGCTATCATCGACGCCGATCCGGGGTCTCCAGCCAGGAGTGTGGGGCCTTGGGGCGCGGGCACTCCGGTCAGGGGTACGGATGTCGGATGAGGGGGAGCCGTTCGCCTCTTGTCTCCCCAATGGAGCGACGTCTAGGGTGGACCGAGCTTCGCGGCCGGACGATTCCGCTTCGGTTCGCGTAGGCGGCGCTCCGAGCGGTCGCGGGAAGCACGAGCCGATGCAGGCGGAAAGGAATCAGAAATGAGTACCTATCTGGACCTGAACAAGGCACTGACCGAAGAGGAGGTCGCGGTCAAGGAGCAGACTCACCGTTTCGCCGAGGAGGTGCTGCGGCCCGCAAGCATCGAGCTGGACAAGATCGCAGACCCTCAGGAGGTGATCAAGGAAGGCTCGGTCTTCTGGGATGTCTTCAAGAAGGCCTACGAAATGGGGCACCACATCCGGGGATTCCCGGAGGAGCTGGGCGGGGTGAGCCTGGGCCCGCTGGCCAGCCACATGATCGCCGAGGAGATGGGCTGGGGGAGCGCCGACTTCGCCATCGGTCTCGGCGTGGCGCCCTTCCCGTTCACCTTTGCAAACACCTTTGCCGGGCTCACGGGGAACCAGGCCCTGATGGACGAGCTCGTCATCCCCTTCGCCAAGGACCGGGAGGCGAAGTACATCGGCTGCTGGGCGATCACCGAGCCCCAGCACGGCTCCGACGGCCTGCTCATAGAAGGTGAGCAGTTCGGCTATCCCAGCGTGGCCTTCGACATGAACGCGAAGCGAGATGGGGATGACTGGATCCTGAACGGCCAGAAGGCGGCCTGGGTATCCGACGGCACCATCGCCTCCCATGCCCTGGCCTTCGTATGCATCGACCCCTCGAAAGGGATGGCCGGAAGCGGGGTGGCCGTCGTTCCGCTCGATCTCCCGGGCGTGAGCAAGGGTCCGCCGCTGAACAAGCTGGGCCAGCGGGCTCTGAACCAGGGGGAGATCTTCCTGGACGACGTGAGGATCCCCAAGCACTACATGCTGGTGGAGCCGGCCCTCTACCCCATAACGATCAACAACATCCTCGCCATAGCCAACGCTGGGATGGGCGCCATCTTCACGGGGGTGGCCCGGGCGGCCTTCGAGGAGGCGCTGGCCTACTGCAAGGAGCGGGTGCAGGGCGGCAAGCCGATCTGCGAGCACCAGGCCGTCCAGCTGAAGCTGTTCGACATGTTCATCAAGGTGGAGACGGCGAGGGCCATCTCGCGCGCGGCCATGATCTACAACGCCCAGACCCAGCCGCCGGCGACGCAATACTCCATCGCCTCGAAGGTGTTCTGCACCAACGCGGCGTTTGAGGTGGCCAACGACGCGGTTCAGTTGCATGGTGGATACGGGCTTGCGAAGGACTTCCTGGTAGAGAAGCTTTTCAGGGACGCTCGCGCCTCCCAGATCGAGGACGGCTGCAACGAGGTCCTCTCCCTGGCGGGAGCGCGCGCTGTTATCGAGAAGTACTGATAGCGGGGCGGCCGGGGTCGGCTTTGATACTTCGTGTGGAGGGGGAAGGAAATGGCTCAGGAAAGCGGGGATAGGCCTTACCGGCAGCTCGCGAAGGTCTTCGCGGGGCATCCCATAGGAGCGCCCGAGACCGACACGTTCATCGAGATCCTCAAGTTCTACTTCGAGCCGGAGGAGGCCCACCTGGCGGCCCATATGGGCTTCGACCTGGAGCCGGAGGAGGTCATCGCCGGGAGGGCCGGGGTGAGCCTGGACGATGCCTCGCACCTCCTTACGGGGATGGCCTCCAAGTTCTTCACCCGGGGCGTGCGGCGTCCCGACGGGGTGCGCGTGTTCCGTCTGCCTCTGGTCATCCCCGGGCTGTTCGAGCTACCGTTCGTGGTCCGGCAGCCGTCGCCGGACCTTGAGCGCCTGGGCAAGCTGTGGGAGAAGTACTTCGCGGAGGGCTGGGGACAGGAGATACACGGCGGCTCCATCCAGGTCCTGCGAACCCTGCCGGGGGTGAGCGTGCCCAAGGACCAGGTCATTCCCCACGACGATGCGGTCGGGCTGGTAGAGCGGGCGTCCTCGCTGATGCTGATTCCCTGCGCCTGTCGGGTGGCCGAGCGCAACTGCGACGACCCCATCAACGTGTGCATCCTCATGGGCGAAGGCATCCAGGGAGGGCATGTCGAGGGGGAGCCGGTGCTGGACCCGTCCCGGATGGTGAGCACACCGCGCATGCGCCCCACCTCTGTGGACGAGGTGGTGGACGTCCTCAAGCTGTCGGAGCGGGCTGGGCTGGTCCACACGACGATGAACTTCCAGGAGGACCCCTGGCTCATCTGCAACTGCTGCCGTCACGCCTGCGTGGGCCTGAAGGGGATCACGCAGCTCGACATTCCCCACGCGGTCGCTCCCTCGGCCTACTGGGCGACGGTGGACGAAGACCTCTGCAACGGCTGTGGGGCCTGCATGAAACGCTGCCAGGTGGACGCGATCCGCATACGCGATGACGACGTCGCCGAGGTTGACTACGAGCGCTGCCTGGGGTGTGGGATATGCACTTTCGTCTGCGCGCCCGAGGCGCTGCGCCTCAGCCTGCGCGACGACCGTGTGTTCGTGCCGGCGCCGGACGAGCACGAGTTCTTCGTCATGCTGGGGGCAGCCAGGGGCAGGCCGTATCCGGCGCACCAGCACCCACAGGTGTAGGGGGACACAGGGCGGGGAGAACGTGGCCTCTGCGAACGTGCGACGGAAACGGCTCTAGGTGCCGGGCCCTGGGTTCCGTCCACTCACTGCGGCGCACGCCTGGTTGCTCGTCACCTGCGCTTGACATCCGGCTCTCAACTGAGGGATGATCTGGGCTCACCAGGAGGTGTGCTGTATTGTTTCGAGGCATCCTCGCCGCCTGCATTCTCCCCATCGTGGCCTTCGGCGCGGGGGCCTTCGCGCTGTTCGTTTGGCCTGGCCAGAGCGAGAGCGTAATCGAACCAGCCCAGCCTGCAGACATCGCTGCCACCGTTGTGGCCGAGGTCGCGCCCACGATAGAGGCAGAGATGACGGTAGAGCCAAGAATGACCGGTGCGGCGGCTGGGGAGGTTGAGCTCACGCCGCTTGAGCGATATGAGGCGTACTGCCGACAAGTAGGCACATCCCTCGACTGGGACCATCCAGCGGGTGGCATGACATTCTCTGATGCACACCCCATACTAGGGGTGAAGCTGGTTTCAGACTGGGTTGCGCGATGCTATGAAGGAAAGCCGTTGGTCTGCAGCTGCGGGGCAACATGTGGTGCCTGTATGAGAGCCAGCATCGATGAGCCAGAAGGAGTTAGAAGCTGGTGCTATGAGCACATCACGGGCTGGCCCCCAATGGCGGTGACAGGACACTCCACGATATATGAATGGGAATGTGATATGGGGAGGCCGGTTTGGCATCTTCCCGCAGGCTTCGACCCCAGCAACTCTGACAAGGCGGGCTTCTCGAAGGGAAGTTGGATTCCCATGGCACCACACCATATCGAGTCTCCGGCGCCCTAGCAAGTTCACCAGCCTCCTCGCTCTGCTGCCTCGGCTGTTTCGTATTGAACTTGCAAGTGTTGAGGCGGGACTCTTGCGTCAACGGCGTTCTCCTTGACAGAGCCTGACCTGACGGTATGATGAGTCCGCCGGAGGCAGGGCTTCCACTAAGGAGGAGGAAGCATGACAGTACGCGGTTACGTGCTTATCGAGGCGGAGGTGGGCAAGGCCAAGGCGGTAGGCGACGCCATCACAACGGTGAAGTATGGAGATGCGAAGGTTATCTCCGTGGATACCGTGACGGGCCCTTTCGATGTCATCGTGCAACTGGAGGCCGATGACCTGGACAAGCTGGGTAGGGGCATCACGGACGGCATCCAGCAGGTAGATGGGGTGCAGCGCACCACCACCTGCCTATCGGTCAAGTTGGGGTAGGCTCTGGGGCGTCCGGGGCCTTCTGGAAGGGAGCGGCCGCGTATCGGCGGTCGCTTCATTCTATAATGGGGTTGATGTTCAGGAGAGGTGGCCTGCCATGATCAGCGTTGAGGAAGCCCGGGAGCGCATCCTGTCGTACTTCAGCGTGCTGGAGCCCGAGGAGAGGCCCCTGCTGGAGGCCCTGGGGCAGGTGCTGGCTGAGGACGTGTACGCGCACTTCGATGTCCCGCCCCTGGATAACAGCGCCATGGACGGCTACGCCGTCCGCGCGACCGACACGGAGGGGGCCAGCCAGGAGTCGCCTGTTCGCCTGGAGGTCCTGGGGGAGCTGGCTGCAGGCTATTTCTTCGATGGGGAGGTGACTCCGGGCAGCGCCGTGCGCATCATGACGGGCGCGCCCATCCCCCGGGGCGCCGACGCGGTGGTTCGCTTCGAGGAGACCGACGAGCCCGGCGAGCACTCCTTCGGCTCCTTCGCCAAGCCGGCCAATGAAGTGCAGGTGTTCAAGGCGGTCGAGCCGGGCGACAACATCCGCGGCGCCGGCGAGGACATCCGAGAGGGCACCTGCATCCTGCGTCAGGGGACGGTGCTGCGGCCGGCCCAGATCGGGGTGCTGGCTTCGCTGGGGCGGGCCACCGTGCGGGTCATCCGGCGGCCGGTGGTCACGGTGCTTTCGACCGGGGATGAGCTGCTGGAGGTCGGACAGCCCCTGGAGCCCGGCAAGATCTACAACAGCAACAGCTACAGCGTTGCCGCCATGATCCGGCAGAACGGGGGCGTCCCCAGGGCCCTGGGCATCGCCCGCGACACCGTGGAGGCCCTCACCGAGAAGATTCGGCAGGGGCTGAACGCGGACATGCTCGTCACTACGGCGGGGGTCTCGCGGGGCGACTATGACGTGGTGAAGGACGTGCTGGCCCGGGAGGGAGAGATCGGCTTCTGGACGGTGCGCATGAGGCCGGGCAAGCCTCTGGCCTTCGGGACGTTCCGCAGCGGGGAGCGGGTGGTGCCTCACATCGGCCTGCCAGGGAACCCGGTCAGCTCGATGATCACCTTCGAGCTGTTCGGCCGGCCGGCGATCTTCAAGATGATGGGGAAGTCGGGCTGGGAGCGGCCGCAGGTTCGCGCCATCTGCCAGGACCGCATCCGGAACAGCGATGGGCGGCGGGTGTTCGCGCGGGCGGTGGTGGAGGAGCGGGACGGGCGCTACTACGCCTCGCTTGCCGGCCCGCAGGGCTCCGGCATCCTCACCTCAATGGCCGGAGCCAACGCCCTGGCGATCTGCCCGGAGGACGTGCCGGGCGTCGAGCCGGGGGATGAAGTACAGGTTATGCTGCTGGAGTAGGAAGGACACAATCAAGGCCAAGAGCGCAGGATGTCTATGAACGTCTCGGATTACGACCGCTATCTAGTCTTCTTTGACAGAGCGGTACTCTCCCGCTACAGAGCGTCACCGGACCTGTATGTCCTCGAAGAGGACGATATGGGCGGCGAACTCAGCACGTCTGCCCATTTGGAGTCTGGCTTTCGCGTGCGCTTCGGATTCAGGCGCTTGGAAGACAACCGCATCTGCGTAGCGGCGCTGGGTTGGGATGTGAAGGCATTGCCAAAGGAAGAGCGAGTCATGTGGAGCGGGCACTTGATACAGGCTCCAGTCTTCGCGGAAGATGACCCAGCGTACCAGCGCTGGGTGAAGCGTAATCTAGAAGGTTCCTGGGATGTCGAAGACGGGCCGAGGGTCCACATAGAGAGGCTCGTGAGACTCATTTCTGCGCTGACTCGTCAGACCTTGGGGACGCCGCTGTGGCGCTTTGAAGCGAACCCATTGATCAACTATCCCATCGCCGAGAACACGGACGCTTACGCCAAGGCTCATTTGGAGTTATATCGGCTGTTGATAGACGGATTGGACAAAGATGTGCTCGCTCTCGTCGCCCAACATCTCAACGTCTCCTTGACCCAGCCGGACAAGACACTGAACAGTCTGAAGGAACTGCTGCCGGACGACCTGATTCAAAAGGTGCATGGACCGCTCAGAAAATGTTCTGAGGAGCGAAAGGTCCATGGAGTGCGGCCGACGACAGGCTTTCCAGCGTTCGATTCCTTCCACGGTGATCTAGTCGATATCGGAAGGGGCCTTGCCACACTCAATGATTGGCTACAAGACGTGCTATCGACTGACTCCGAAGCGTGTCTTGAAAGGGAGGGAGCAATGGCCATTTTCCCCGAGATTGTGGGCCCACCGCGCCCGGAGTTTAAACTGGCCGAACTTGAACAAGCGCGGGGCAAGACCATTCAATCAGTTGAGTTCGGAGAAGTCGCAGCTCACCCGGATACGCACGAGTCCGAGGGCATCGTCCTGCACTTCACTGACGGCTCCTCGATGTGCATCCACGTCGCTTCGAATGCCATGAACCTGTGCCAGGACTTCAAGGGACTAAGTCCGCAGGATGTACATACTCACCTAATGGTCTTCTGGGCTCCCGCCATCGCAAGATCCGCATAGCCAGGGATAGAGCAGCGGTCGTCCGACGCTCGTTAGAAGCGCACATCGAAGTCCGAGAAGTCCTGCGTCTCCTCCGACCACTCCGCGTCCACGCCGTCGACGCGGGCGAGGGAGGGCCCGCGGCTCAGGTAGCCGAGGAGCGACTGGAGGGCGTCGCGGGGGCCTTCAGCTACCACTTCGAGGGAGCGGCCGTCGGGGCCGTTGCGGACGTACCCTTTCAGCCCCAGGGAGCGGGCACGGACCAGCACGAAGCTGCGAAAGCCCACCGCCTGCACCCGTCCCCAGACGATCGCCCTGAGGCCAATCGTTTTCCCCATTCTTACCTCTTCCTTACCCAGGTCCACGCCTGCCCTCAGTTCAGAAGCCCGGCGACGCACTCCTCCACCAGCGACGGCGGCACGTCGCTGCGGATGACGGTGCAACCTATGTCCTCGAGCAG
The DNA here is from genome assembly GCA_049678585.1 of Dehalococcoidia bacterium. Taxonomy (GTDB): domain Bacteria; phylum Chloroflexota; class Dehalococcoidia; order DSTF01; family CAZFGZ01; genus CAZFGZ01. Next base: position 335 of record JBAUEL010000153.1, on the reverse strand, counting down.
CACCCAGCGCACCGCCTTCGAGGCAACCTTCTTGTCCAGGGCCACCGCTCCCAGCACCCGCGGCAGGTCGACCCCGGAGAGGCGGGAGGGCAAACCGAAACGCTCAAGGACGGCCCTCTGGCGGTCGCCCACGGCTGACGGCGTCACCCCCATGCGGCGGCCGATCTCTGCCGCCGCGGTCATGCCCACGGCGACCGCCTCGCCGTGGAGGAGGCGCCCGTAGTCGGTGGCGGCCTCGAGGGCGTGGGCGATGGTGTGGCCGTAGTTGAGGATAGCGCGGCGTCCGCTGGTCTCGCGCTCGTCCTCGCTGACCACGCGCGCCTTGATGGCCACGT
>JBAUEL010000152.1:0-5155 GCA_049678585.1 Dehalococcoidia bacterium | reverse complement strand
CCAGGGCTGCGGCGGCCTGGAGTGGGCCGGGGGCATCCCCGGGACGGTGGGCGGCGCGGTGGTGTACAACGCGGGCGCCTACGGGGGCTGCCTGGCCGACGTGCTGCGCTCGGTGACTGTGGTGGATGGCGAGGGCCAAGAGGAAGTCATCGCGGCAGGCGACCTGGACCTGTCGTACAGGGGCAGCGCCTTCGTCCGAGGCCTGCTGGCAGAGAGGGTAGTGCTGTGGGCCGAGTTCGGCCTGCGGCCCGGCTCAGCCGAGGAGCTGACGGCCCGCGTCAGGGAACTGGATGCGCGGCGGCTCGCCGACCAGCCCCGAGGTCGCAATGCGGGCTCCATCTTCAAGAACACGCCGGAGTATCCTGCCTGGCAGCTCATCGACCAGGTAGGGCTGCGGGGCTACCGCATCGGCGATGCTCAGGTCTCGCCCAAGCACGCCAACTTCTTCATCAACGCGGGGCGGGCCAGGGCCTCCGAGGTCAAGGCGCTCATCGAGCTGGCTCTGGGGCGGGTGCGGGAGCGCTTCGGCCTGGAGCTGGAGCTGGAGATCGCCCTGGTGGGGGAGGGATTCTGATGCCGGACCCCATGGGCAGGCTGCGGCTGGGGGTGATCTTCGGGGGCCGCTCGGGCGAGCATGAGGTGTCGGTGGTATCGGCGCAGCACGTCATGAAGGCGGCGGACAAGGAGCGCTTCGAGGTGGTGCCCATCGGCATCACCAAACGGGGCGCCTGGCTCACGCCCAAGGAGACGCAGGCGCAGCTCGGGCGCGGCCAGCAGGCCTACGAGAAGACCCTGGAGCTGGCCGAGGCCGAGGGGTTGCTGGCGCGCCCCGGGGTCCTGGAGGTGCTCTCGGACGTGGACGTGGTGTTCCCCCTGGTGCACGGAGTGAATGGGGAGGACGGCACCCTCCAGGGGCTGCTGGAGCTGGCCCGCGTGCCCTACGTTGGGGCGGGCGTAGCCGCCAGCGCCACGGGCCTGGACAAAGCGCTTATGAAGGCCCTGTTCCGCCAGGCCGGCCTGCCCGTGGCCGACTACCTGGTGTTGGTGGAATCCCGGTGGTACCGGGAGCCGAAGGGGGTGGCGGCGGAGATCGAGCGGGAGCTGCCCTACCCCTGCTTCGTGAAGCCGGCCAACGGCGGCAGCAGCGTGGGCATCACCAAGGTGCGCTCCCGGGAGGATCTGGGCGAGGCTATCGGCCTGGCCTTCCAGTACGACCGCAAGATACTGGTGGAGCGGGCGGTGGAGGGGCGGGAGATCGAGTGTGCGCTGCTGGGGAACGACGAGCCCCAGGCCTCGCCGCTGGGCGAGATCGTGTACAGCCGGGAGTTCTACGACTACGAGGCCAAGTACCTCGACGCCAGCACCCAGCTCTTTGCCCCGGCCGATGTCGAGCCGGAGACGGCGGGCCGCATCCAGAAGATGGGCATCAGGGCCTTCCGGGCTATCGATTGCGCGGGCCTGGCGCGGGTGGACTTCTTCCTGCGGCCTGACGGCGAGGCCGTGGTGGACGAGCTCAACACTATGCCCGGGTTCACACCTATCAGCATGTATCCCCGGCTCTGGCAGGTGGCGGGGCTGAGCTACTCGGCCCTGATCAGCCGGCTAGTAGAGCTGGCCCTGGAGCGCTTTCGGGAGAAGGAGAAGCTTGCCTAGGCCGCAGCGACGCGGAGACTACTGGCAGCCAGGCGTCCGGCGCAAGGTGCCACCGCCGAGGCGTACTCGCTGGCTGCTGCGCCTGTTGGTGACGGCGGGGCTGCTGGCGTTGCTGGCCCTGGGGGGCACGTGGTTGTATCGCTCGCCGTTCCTGACGGTGCGCAACGTCGAGGTGGTGGGGGCAGAGACCCTGGACCCAGCAGGCATCCAGGTGCTGGCGGGCCTGCAGGGCCAGAGTATGTTCCGCCTGGACCTTGAGGGCGCCCGAAAGTACATCACGAAGCTGCCACGGGTGAAGGGGGTGTCGCTGGAGCGGCTGTGGCCCAACGGGGTCCGCATCACTATCGAGGAGAGGCAGCCCTGGGGGTCCTGGCAGGTGGGGGATGCTCGCTACTCCGTCGATGACGAAGGGGTGATCCTGGACGGGCCGCCAGCGCCGGAGGGCTCGCCGGTGATCGTCCACCTGGAGAGCGAGCGGCAGTTCCTGGCGGGCGAGCGGGTAGATCCGGGCGCGATCGAGCTGGCCCAGCGGCTGCTGGACTCGGCGCCGCGGTCGCTCGGGCGCGCGGTGGTAGGCCTGGAGTACCGAGACAGGGACGGCCTGACCGTGGTGCTGGAGGGAGGCCTGCGGGCCACCTTCGGCGACGTGCGCGACTACGAGTACAAGGTGACGGCGCTCTACGTGCTCCTGGAGACGGCACGGCAGGAGCAGGTGGGCGTGAACAGTGTGGACCTGCGATTCGGCGACCGCATCGCCTTCCGCTAGGGGGAGGGGGATGAGTCGCCAGACGAAGGGGGAGCGGCCGTGGTGAAAGGAGGGACTTTCGCTTCCATCGACGTGGGCACCACTAAGGTGTGCACGGTGGTGGGCGAGGCAACGCCGGGGGCAGAGATGCGCATCCTGGGGGTTGGGGTTGTCCCCGCCTCGGGGCTGAGCCGCGGCATGGTAGACAACATCCGTGACGCCACCGAGGCGATCCGCGCCTCGGTGGAGAAGGCGGAGCGCTCCAGCGGCACGCGCATCCTTTCGGCCCATGTGGGCATCTCCGGGGCGCACATCGGCTGTCAGAACAACCGGGGCATCGTAGCCATCCCCGACCGGGAGCATCCCATCGGCGAGGAGGATGCGACGCGGGCCCTGGACGCGGCGCGCATCGTCAGCATTCCTACCAACCGGGAGGTCCTGCACGTTATCCCCCGGTACTACGTGGTGGACGGCCAGGACAGCGTCAGTGACCCCGTGGGCATGTACGGGCAGCGGCTTGACGTAGAGACGCACATCATCACCGGCCTGGTCACCGCCGTCCAGAACCTTGTCAAGTGCGTGGAGGATGCGGGCGTACAGGTGGACAGCCTGGTCGTGGAGGCTCTGGCAGCCGCCGAAACGGTTCTGGACGCGGAGGAGAAGAGGCAGGGGGTGGTGCTGGCGGACATCGGCGGCGGCACCACCGATGTGGCCGTCTTCATGGAGGGAAGCGTCTTCCATACCGCGGTGCTACCCGTCGGGGGTGGCCATTTCACCCGCGACCTAGTGGTGGGGCTGCGCTGCCCCTATCAGGCGGCGGAGGAGGCCAAGGCCCGCTACGGGCACACCATTCCCAGCAGCGTGGGGCCGGAGGAGGAGGTAGAGCTGGAGGCGTTCGGCTCGGAGGGGCGCAAGGCGGTGCCCCGGCGCCGCGTCTGCGAGATCCTGCAGGCCCGCGGCGAGGAGATCATGGAGATGATCCTGAGCGAGGTGAAGCGGGCGGTCCACGACGACATCATTTCCGCCGGCTTCGTGCTCACGGGGGGGAGCGCCAACCTCGAGGGCATCGAACTTCTGGCGGAGGAGGTCACCGGTTTGCCCGCGCGGGTAGGCATCCCGCGCCACATCCATGGCCTGACCGACACGCTGGGCGATCCGGCCTATGCCGGTAGCGTGGGCCTTCTCCGATGGGCGGTGCGGGAGGCCGAGGGGGGCCTTCTGCGGCAGCGACAGCGCGCCCCGCTGGTGTTGGGCCAGTGGTGGCGCCGCTTCAGTCATTGGGCCAGGGTTTGGCTACCCCAGTAGGGCGAGAAAGGACGATGCGTGTTGAAGCAAGGACACCAAGGACTCTTCAAGGAAGGAGGGAGGCCAGGATGACCGAAGCAACGGACACCGACGGGCTGCCCCCCATCAAGGTGGTAGGGGTGGGCGGAGGCGGCTGCAACGCGGTGAACCGGATGATGCAGGAGCGCATCCCCGGGATCCAGTTCGTGGGGGTCAACACCGATGCCCAGGCGCTGGCCCGCTGTGAGGCCCATGTACGCATCCGCATTGGCGAGAAGGTGAGCAGGGGCCTGGGGGTGGGCGGCGACGCCGGGAAGGGCCAGCGGTCCGCCGAGGAGAGTCGCGATGAGCTTCTGGACGCGGCACGCGGTGCGGACATGGTGTTCGTGACGGCGGGCATGGGTGGGGGCACGGGTACCGGGGCCTCGCCCATCATCGCCGAGGTGGCCAGGGAGAGCGGCGCCCTCACCGTGGGGGTGGTGACCAAGCCCTTCAGCTTCGAGGGGTCGAGGCGGCGGCAGCAGGCCGAGGAGGGCGTGGCCCGCCTGCGGGAGAAGGTGGATACGCTCATCACCATCCCCAACGACCGCCTTCTGGCGGTCTGCGACCCGGAGGTGAGCCTGGAGGACGCCTTCCGGGTGGCCGACGATGTGCTGTACCAGGCCATCCTGGGCATCTCCGAGATCGTTACTCTCCCGGGTGAGATCAACCTGGACTTCGCCGACGTCCGCAGGGTGATGAAAGAGGCGGGTCCGGCTCTGCTGGCCATCGGCCGGGCCAGCGGGGAGACCCGGGCGGTGGATGCGGCCCGGGCGGCCATCGCCAGCCCTCTGCTGGACATCACCATCCAGGGGGCGCGGGGCGTTCTGTTCAACGTGACGGCAGCCCGCAACCTGGGCCTGCGCGAGCTGGACGCGGCCGCGCGGGTGATCAACGAGGTGGTGGACCCGGACGCGGAGATCATTTTCGGCACGGCGATGGACCCGAATCTGGGCGACGAGGTGAAGGTGACGCTCATCGCCACCGGCTTCCCCACCGGGGAGGTCTCGACCGTGGAGGTGGGGGACGAGCGCATCCGCCAGCTCCACGTGCAGGGCCTTCAGAACGTGGCTGACACGGAGTTACCCACCTTCCTGCGCCGGCCCGTGGCGGCGCGCTAGAGGAAGGTGTTGGTTAGTCGAGAAAGGAGGTGACTGTCTAGCCGAGCACCCGGCTCCCGGGGGCTCCGGGGGCCGATCGCCGGGAGCGATTCCGGCGGAGACCTTCCCCACCAGGGAAGGACGCAGGCCGCGAGCGGCGTTTTGGGAGATGACGCCGCCCGCGGCCCCCTATTTGTGCGGCCCGACCCGGCAACGATCCACCGGGCAGGTATGGCCCGTCGCCGGGAGCCTGGGCCGCAGGTACATGATACCACCGAGGGCGAGGATGCAGCCACACCCTCGATAAGGTGAGGCCCCGGCCGCGCGGCCGAGG
>JBAUEL010000151.1:0-8432 GCA_049678585.1 Dehalococcoidia bacterium | reverse complement strand
CCCAGGGCCCGCAGGATGCGTTCGGGCGTGATGGGCGCCTCGCTTACCCGCACGCCCAGGGCGTCGGAGATGGCGTTGGCGATGACCGCGCTCCCCGCCACCACGGGCGGCTCGCCCACGCCGCGGGCGCCGTAGGGCCCCTCCTCCGAGGGTACCTCCAGGATGATGGTCTCGATGGGGGGCACGTCGGCAGCCGTGGGAATGTGGCAGTCCAGCAGGCTGGGGTTGAGCAAGCGGCCCTGGTCGTCGAAGAGCATCTCCTCGAACAGCCCCATGCCCAGCCCCTGGGCGGTCGCCCCCTCCATCTGGCCCGCTATGGATAGCGGATTGATGGCGAAGCCGACATCCTGGGCGATGGCCCAGCGCAGCACGGTCACCTTCCCGGTCTCCGGGTCTGCTTCCACCTCGGCTACCTGGACGGAGAAGCCCGGGTGATGTTTGAGGGCGCTGATGGTGCCCCGTCCCACCACCGGCGGGTAGCGACCGCCGAAATCGGTGCTGGAACGGGCGATGCCCTTCAGCGGGACGGACCAATCCGGCGTACCCTTCACCTGCACCTGGCCGCAGGCCAGCTCCAGGTCGTCGGCGCCGACCTCTAGGAGCTGGGCGGCGATGGCCAGGAGCTGCCCTCGGGCGTCCTCGGCGGCGGCCTTAACGGCGCGACCCACCGTGTACACGGCCTTGCTGCCGCCGGTGATGCCGGCGAAGGGAGCAGTGGCGGTGTCGGCGGTGAGGATGCTTACCGTCTCTAGCGGCTGGCGCAGCTCCTCGGCGGCGATCTGCGCGAAGGTGGTGTTGGTGCCGGTGATGTCGTTGGAGCCGGTCACCACCCCGAAGGTGCCGTCCTCGTTGAGCTTCACGATGGCGCTGGCGGGCTGGCGGCCGCTGAGCCAGCCGCCTGCGGCTAGGCCCACGCCCCGTCGCTTGCCCTGAGCCTCCCGGACCTTCCCGCGGGAGCGCCAGATGTCGTTCTCGCGGATGGCCTCCAGGCACTGCCTGAAGCCGATGCGCGGGTACGGCCTCTCGTTGGGCATCGGGTCGCCCTCTTGAACGGCGTTCTGGAGGCGCACCTCCAGGGGGTCGAGGTTCAGTTCACGGGCCATCATGTCCATGTGGTTCTCGATGGCGAAGGTGACCTGGGGCGCGCCGGGAGCCCGATAGGCACCCTGGGGCACCTTGTTAGTCATCACGTCGAAGGCCTGGATGTCAAGGTGGGGGAAGCGATAATAGCCGCCCAGAAGGAGGGCGCCGATGATGATGGGCGAACCCGGGAAGGCGCCGCTCTCGTAGATGATGCGGCCCTGGAGGGCGATGAGGGCGCCGTCGCGCTTCATCCCTGTCTTTAGCTGGACCACGCAGGAGGGCGCGGGGTTGCCGGCGGTCAGGTCCTCGGAGCGCGACATGACCAGCTTCACCGGCCCCTTGGCCACCATGGCCAGGGCGGCGGCCAGCGGCTGGGTGAGGAGAACTTTCCCTCCGAAGGCACCGCCGAGCTCGGCGCTGATGACCCGGACCTTGGTCTCGGGAATACGGAAGAGCCTGGAGAGCTCGTCCCGGACGAAGAACTGGCCCTGCGTCCCTGTCCAGACGGTGAGGGTGCCGGTGGCGGGATGATAATCGGCCAGGGAGATGTGAGGCTCAATGTAGGCCTGGTGGACCATGGGGGTGCGCCAGGTGCGCTCCACCACCACGTCTGCCTCGGCAAAGCCCTGCTCCACGTCGCCCCGCGTCAGTCGCATCTGGGAGGCGACATTGGAAGCTGTCTGAGCCCGCTCCTCCTCCGCGTCCACGGCGGCGTGGGCCTGGGCCTCGGAGCGGTCGATATCAGACACGGGCCCGCGGGCCGGAGGGGCGTCCTCCTTCATGGCCTCGAGGGGATCGAGGACGGCGGGCAACTCCTCATACTCGACCTCGATGAGATCCAGGGCCTCTTCCGCCACGGATGGGTCTGAAGCCAGCACGGCGGCCACCGGCTGGCCGGCGAAGATCACCTCGTCTGCGGCCAGCAGGACCTCAGCCCGGTTGGAGGGCATCGCCCCGGGTGACTCATCCTCGCGGGCCACCGGGGGCAGGTCAGCCGCCGTCACCACCGCCTCTACGCCCTCCAGGGCCTGTGCCCTGGAGGTATCGATACGCTTGATCCGCGCGTGGGCAAGAGGGCTGCGGAGGACCTTGGCGTGAAGCATGTGGGAGAGCTGGATGTCGTCGGCATAAACTGTCTGGCCGGTCACCTTGGCGGGGCCTTCCACCCGGGGCGCCGGCCTGCCGACCTGCAAGTATTCGGCCACGGTGGTCTCTTTCTAGGTGCCTGCGGCGATCATCGGCTGAAGCAGCGCAACAGCGGCCTCAGGAGGCCTCCGCCACCGCGGCGATAGCCTCCACGATCCTGGCGTAGCCGGTGCAGCGGCACAGGTTCCCGGCGATGGCCCGCCGGATCTCTGCCTCGGTAGGGTGAGGGTTCGCGTCCAGCAGGGCCTTGCCCGCCAGGATCATGGCAGGGATGCAGAAGCCACACTGGACGGCCCCGTGGTCGATGAAGGCCTGCTGAAGGGGATGGAGCCGGCCATCTTGGGCGAGCCCCTCGATGGTGGTGATGTCGGCACCATCGGCCTCCGGCGCCAGCATCAGGCAGGAGGTGATGAGCCTGCCGTCTACGATCATGGAGCAGGCGCCGCACTCGCCGGTGCCGCAGCCCTCCTTGGTCCCGGTGAGGCGCAGGTCCTCGCGCACCACCTCCAGCAGGGTTCGCTGGGGCTCGGTCCGGACCTCGTAGGAGCGGCCGTTGACGCGGAGCCTGATGGTGACGCTGGACATGCCGATCCTCGCTGGGCTAGGTGGTCTGGGCCCTCTCCAGAGCGATACCCAGGCAGCGCCGGGTCATCACCCGCACGAGCTCTCGACGGAAGGCGGCGGAGCCGCGGACGTCGGAGATGGGGCGGGAGGCCGCCACGGCCAGTTCGGCGGCCCGGGCGAACAGCTCTTCAGAAGGGCGCTGGCCTGTCAGGGCATCCTCCGCCTCGCGCGCCCGGATGGGCGTGGGCGCCACTGCCCCCAGGCCAATGCGAGCCCCCTGGATGGCCTCGCCGTCCGGCTGAAAAGTCAGTGCCACTCCCACCCCGACGACGGCGATGTCCATCTCCTGGCGCGGTGTGTGCCGCTGATACACGGAGCCGGTGTGAGGCGGCGGCACAGGTAGGCGCAGCGCCATCAGGATATCGTTGGGGCCGAGGGCTGTCGTGCCGGGGCCGGTGAAGAGGTCCTCCAGCGCCATTTCTCTCCGTCCCCCGGGACCCGCTACTTCAGCCCCTGCGCCCAGAACTGTCAGCGGCGGCGCGCTGTCCGCCGAGGGGGCGGCGTTGCAGATATTGCCCCCGATGGTTGCCATGTTGCGCGTCTGCACCGAGCCTATCAGGCTGGCCCCCTCGAACAGGGCGCGGTAGCGCTGGCGCACCGAGGGATGGGCCTCGATGGCGGCCATGTCGGCGCAGGCGCCGATGCGCAGCCCCGTCCCCTCATCGAATTCGATCCCGCGCAGTTCGGGGAGCCTCCTCAGGCTGACCACGTAGGAGGGGTGCAGGCCCGCCTCCCTCATCTGGACCAGCAGGTCGGTGCCGCCGGCCAGCAGCTTGCCGCCGTCGCCACGTTCCTGGAGGATGGAGAGGGCTTCAGAGAGTGACCCAGGAGCGTAGTAGTCGAATCGCCTCATGCGCCTACGCAGGCGATTGTACTGCCGCGGGCGGGTGAGCGGCAACGGGGTAGTTGGCGCGAGCGTCAGCAGACGCCGGCGGGTGACTCCAGGGGGCCAGCGGGAGCCCGCTCCGGCATCCGAGGCGGACGCATGAGAAGGACCAGGAAAGCGGCAAAGCAGTCCACTGCAATGAAAATGATGTAGGCCAGGGTGTAGTTTCCCAGCCAGTCGTACATGAAGCCGGCAAAGATCGGGCCGAGGGCCATGAACAGGGCGCTGAAGGCGGTCATCGCCCCGATGATGGTGGCAAGGGAGGCCAACCCGAAGTAGTGCATCACTACCAGCGGCTGGAGCGCCACCACCCCTCCCATGGAATAGCCGAAGATGAGCACGAAGGCCGCCAGACCAAGCGTGCTGTCCGTAGAGATCAGCACGGTCAGCCCCACGGCCTCCATCAGGAACACCGACACCAGAACTAACCGCGGGGACATCCGATCCGATAGATAGCCGGAGCCGACCTTCCCCAGAATACCCATGCCCGAGACGAGGCCCAGGATCAGCCCTGCCATCTCCGGGGCTATCCCCCGGTCCTCCATGAAGGGCGAGGTGTGCAGGAGCACCGCCCCTACGCTGGCGAAGCCGAGGCTTATCGCCATTGTGGCCAGGAAGAAGGTGCTGGTGCGGATGGCGTCGGCCGTGGGCCAGGCCTCGGCGGCAGCCGGTTGGGGAGCCGGACCGACGGGACGCGGCACCGGCGGGTCGTCCGCTGCTGCGCCATCGGGGAGCAGGCCACGTTCGGCGGGGTGATCCCGGGTCACCAGAAGGGCCAGAGGCAGCCCCACGGCGATGATCAGCAGGCCCATGATGAAGAAGGTGGAACGCCAGCCCACCGAGGAGATGAGCACCTTGCTGAGGGGCGCCATCACCAGGCCGCCGAAGCCGATGCCGGTGGTGGTGATCCCCATGGCCAGGCCGCGCTTCCGCTCGAACCAGTTGGCCACGACGTACGAGACTGGCACCAGCATCATGCCCGCCCGCCAGGCGGCCATGACCACGAACATGAGGTAGAGGTACAGGAGCGACCAGGTGAAGCCCAGCAGGGCGAAGCAGATCCCCATGCCGGTCGCGCCCACGGCCAGGACCCTCCGCGCCCCGAAGCGCCCCACTGCCAGGCCTACCAGCGGGCCCAGCAGCCCGCTGACGGTGGTGGCCAGAGCGATGCCCACCGAGACCTGGCCGCGGCTCCAGCCGAACTCCTCTTCGAAGGGGGTGACGAAGACGCCCAGGGCGTAGAAGCCCAGCCCTGCGCTCAGGAACATGATGGTGGCCAGCGAGCCTACCACCCACCAGCCGTAGAAGATCGGGGGACGTGGGGTCAAAGGAGGCATAAGCGGAGGGCCCTCGGCCCTGCGAGCCCTTCGCTGGCGGGCTACGCACGCCGAAGAGGACGCGGACCTGCTGATATCGGCGCCATCATAGCCCAGGGTCGCGGCCGCGGACAAGGAATGCGGGAGCGGGCAGCCCGGCGAGGCTTCAGCCTGCCAGGCCCCACAGCTCGCAGGGGCCCAACCCTCTGGCCTGTATCAGCACGCGGATGCGCCCCAGGCCAGCGGGATCGATGAGCTCGCTGACGGCGCGGCGGCGGGCGTAGTACTCCTCCAGGGCCTGTGGCGACTCCCGGGCGACCGTCTCCGGCCCAGCCCCGATGCCCAGGGCGGCCAGGAATCGAGCCTGGGTAGTGAGGCCCAGCGGCTCCAGCCCGTGCTCCTCTCCCGCTCGTATCAGCGTGGTGAAGTCGACGTGAGCGGTGATGTCCTGACGACCCAGGCGGGCGTAGGGGTCCGTGCTGGGGTTGTGGCGGTAGAAGCAGAGGAGGGTGCCGTCGCGGCGCCAGGGGGCGTACAGCTCCGGCGCCGGGTAGCCGTAATCGAAGGTGAGGGCGAAGCCCTGCCGGAGGGTGCGGCCCATATCTGCCATCCACTCCACGGCCTGGAGGTTCACCTCAGCCCGACAGCCCTCGCCCGGCTGCAGGCCCAGGCGGTCGAAGTACGCGGCCAGGGCCGGTGTAGAGGGCGGACCCGTCTCCTCCCGGAAAGCGTCCTCAGCCCAGGTCACGTAGACCTCGCGCAGCTCTCCTCCTTCCACGGCCAGCCGGTGCACGGCGAAGCTGTCTACCAGCTCATTGCTGAGGAAGCAGCCGATCACCGAATCCGCTTCGGGCTCCTCCCACGAGGCCTGCCGGGCTGGCAGAGACAGCTCGGCCAAAGTGGTGCGCTGGCGTGCCGCCAGGGCCTCGTTGGGCTCCACCAGGCGGTATCGCAGAGTGCCGAAGAAGTCTGGCTCGCGGCTCTGGGCCCAGCGGAGGATGTCGCGGGCCAGTAAGCCGGTGCCGGGGCCCAACTCCACCACTTCGAAGGGATGGGGCCGCCCCATGACCTCCCACATCTGCCAGAGCTGCTTGGCTATCAGGTAGCCGAAGATCGGGTGCACCTGGGGGCTGGTGAGGTAGTCGCCATGACGTCCCATGGGCTCCCGCTCCGAGGCGTAGTAGCCGTGCCGGGGATGGTAGAGGGCCATCTGCATGAGCTCGTGGAAGGTGATGCGGCCCGCCTCCTGGATGCGTTGGCGGATGGCCTCTTTCAGGAGGGGGTTCTCGGTGCTGGCGTCGAACTCGTCGCGGTCAGGACGAACCATGGTTGATCCATGGTAGCGCGGGCCCTGCGGGCACGCCAGCCGCCGGTTGACCGGACCCTCGGCGTGTCGGACAATGCGGTCGGTCCCGCCCGCGGGCAGGCGGGCTGGTCTTTGAGGGGGCGCAGTTGGAGCCGAAGGTCAAGCTATGGATGGAGAAGGACGGCCTGCTGGTCTTCAGCGACTATCGGGCCGAGCTCCTCCAGTGCATCGCGGAGACCGGCTCGCTGGCGGAGGGAGCTCAGCGCATGGGGCTCTCCTACCGGCGGGCGTGGGGCAAGATCAAGGAGATCGAGCGGAACCTGGGGGTGCGTCTCGTGCAGAGCGAGGTGGGGGGTCGAGGTGGCGGCGCCACCCGCCTGACCCCAGAGGGTGAGCGGCTGCTGGCGCTCTATCGACGTTTTCGCCGGGCGGTCGAGTTGGACCTGGACCGGGAGTTCGCGGACGTCTTTGGTAGGGAGGGCTAGTTTTTTGGCGTCGTTATGCTGGGCGCAGCATGTCGCCTCTCCCGCGAAGGGAGGCAACCTGTGAGACGCTGGGTATGGCTAGGATCTCTGGCGCTCGTCGCAATCTTGCTTGCCGTAGCCTGCGGCGAAGAGAAAGAGCCTCCCACCCAGACGCCGCGAGCGGAGGAGCGCGGTCCGAACGACATCATCCTAGCCACGACCACCAGTACGTACGACAGCGGGCTACTGGACGTATTGGTGCCGGAGTTTGAGAAGGACACGGGCTACAACGTCAAGGTCATCGCCGTGGGGACGGGTCAGGCCCTGGCCATGGGCGAGCGCGGCGACGCCGACGCCCTCCTGGTACACGCCCCCAGCTCTGAGAAGGAGCTGTTCGACAGCGGCTCGGCGATCAACCGCCAGCTCGTCATGCACAACGACTTCATCATCGTGGGACCGGAGGGAGACCGTGCGGCCGTCCGGGGCATGACCGCGGCGGTGGACGCCCTGAAGAAGCTGTACGAGGAGGAGGCCACGTTCATCAGCCGGGGCGACGACTCGGGCACCCACAAGCGGGAGATGTCCCTGTGGAACGAGGCGGAGCTCGATCCGGAGGGCCAATCCTGGTACGAGCAGAGCGGCCAGGGTATGGGCGCGACCCTGCAGATCGCGAATCAGAAGGACGCCTACACCCTGTCTGACCGCGGCACCTACCTGGCCCAGAGCAAGAACCTGGACCTGGTGGTGCTGGTGGAGGGCGACCCGCTTCTCCTGAACGTCTACTCGGTGATGCAGGTCAATCCGGAGCGATTCGGCCTGGTGAACGGCCCGGGCGGCGAGGCCTTCGTCGAGTTCATGATCTCGGAAAAGGCGCAGGAGATCATTAGAGACTTCGGCGTGGAGGGGTTCGGTCAGCCGCTGTTCATCCCCGACGCCGACAAGTCGTATGAGGAACTGGGGCTGGAGTAGCAGAAGCGGAGGTGATGGCTCGTGGACCTGATCTGGGACGGACTGAAGGACGCCGTTCGTATCCTGGCGAACGGGGACTACTCGGTGTGGGAGATCGCCGTGCGCTCGCTGCTGATCTCCGGCTCGGCCACGGCTATCAGCCTGTTCATCGGGATATCAGTGGGCGCCCTGCTGGCTTTCAACCGCTTTCCCGGCCGCAATCTGGCTTTCAGCCTGGTGAACACGGGCATGGGCCTGCCCCCCGTGGCGGTGGGGCTATTCGTGGCGATCATCCTGTGGCGGAGCGGCCCGCTGGGAGAGCTGCGGCTAATCTATACGCCCGCCGCGATGGTGGCGGCGCAGACTATTATCGCCGCACCCATCGTCACGGGGTTCGTGGCGGCGGCCCTGCGTAGCCTTCACCCTCAGCTTCGGACACAGATCTACGCCCTGGGCGCCTCGCGCCTCCAGATGCTCTGGCTGGTGCTCTGGGAGGCCAAGCTCCCGCTGCTGGCGGCGGTGATGGCCGGCTTCGGAGGGGCCATCTCCGAGATCGGCGCGTCCCTCATGGTGGGCGGCAACCTGGCAGGCGATACGCGCATAACGACCACGGCAATCGTGTTGGAGGTGAGCAGGGGCCACTTCGCGGCGGCCATCGC
>JBAUEL010000150.1:0-11376 GCA_049678585.1 Dehalococcoidia bacterium | reverse complement strand
TATCGGACGGTGAGGGGAGGTCAAAGGGGATGGTGGCACTAGGGGCGAGGGGGGGCGAGGGTACTGGAGGCGGACGAGCGGCGGCAGGGCTAGCCGCGGGGGATAGCAGCCAGCTAGGGAAATTACTTTTCTGCGCCAGAGGACGTAAGGGTGCCTCAGAGACTCGCCGATTTTGTCAACATAGTGTTCGCGGTGGTCATCGCGCAATCCTTGGCGCGCTATAGTGATGAATTGTTGGACCCTTCGTGGCCGCCGCGGATCATAGTGGGGCTCCTTGTCGTGTACTTCACGACGGTATCGAGCTGGTGGGGGTATCATCGATCCTTAGCGGATTATCCTTACAAACAGAGTGTAGACGGGATACTACGGTTCACGTTTGACGCCCTCACGGTGATCCTGTACGTCTACTTGGTGTACTCCGTTAGAGAAATCGAGGAGAGCGGCCACCTTCTTCGATATATCTACGGGTTCCCGCTGATCTTCCTTGCCTACCTCGGCAGTGGCCTTCTGAGGCGGAGGGAGTACGACGAGCGAGCCAGCGTGCCGAGACTGTTGCTTCTGTGGGGTGTCCTGTCGGCCATCGCGGCGGGGTCTTACAACCTGCTCTACTGGGGATACCCGGCGCACATGGATGTGTGGAACTGGCTGTTCATTGGTATTCCGCTCATTGTAGTCGCCGGGTTTCGTCTGCACAGGGCCAGGTACTATTCGTCGCTTGGGGAAGCCCAAACATGAGACTGGGTATAGACATAGACGGTGTGATAGGAGATCAGGTCCGCCACGTGACTCGCCGAATCAAGCGCAGAGAGGGACTATCATTCCGCAAGCGTGACATCGTCCAGTGGGATCAGCCCATTGGCAATAGCGACATTGAGCAAGAAATCGAGAGCGCAGTGCGCGACCCGGAGTATGTCCTAACCATGCCTCTCATCCTTGGAGCAACGGGTGCGATAAGCGAGCTATCGGGGCGACACCAGATCGTATTGGTAACAAATAGGCCACTTCAGTCAGACAGGTATACGCTAGAGTGGGCCCGCCGTAAGGGGATAAAGTTTGATTCGTTCCATAACTGTCGCGAAACCGGCAAGGGAAATCTGCCCGTGGACGTGTTAGTAGACGACCGGCTAGAGAACGTACGGGACTTCGTTTTGACTTCGGGAGGTCTGGGGATCTTATTCTCGCAGCCGTGGAACCAGCAGCGCGCCGCCGTTCATGATCTGATTTCTTCTGGCCGGATAGTGGCAGCTCAGGGCTGGCGGCACGTAAAGAGAATAATCATTTCTAGCGACAGGGATCGCCCATGAGCACCCTGCTGGACGGGGAATGATGCTTGCTGAGCACAGGGGCGGTGACGCAGGGATAGTCGTTTGTCATCGAACTGGGCGAGTGAGAAGGGACATGTGACGATGGCACAGCGTGGAACCCCTCGAAGGCTGCGGGCGGCGGTTCGGAGGTACGTGCCGGAGCTGGTGGAGCTGCGGCGGGAGCTGCACCGGCATCCGGAGCTGTCGTGGCAGGAGGAGAGGACGCAGGGCGTCGTGCTGGAGCGGCTGAAGGCGTGGGGCCTGGAGGACGCGCGGCCCATCGCCAGGACAGGGGCGACGGCGCTGGTGAAAGGGGAAGGCAGGAGAGCCAGGAGGCGAGGCACAAGAGGCAAGGGGCGGGGGACGAGGGGCGGCCCGACGCTGCTCTGGCGGGCGGACATGGACGCCCTGCCCGTGCAGGAGGAGAACGAGTCGGAGTATCGGTCGACGGTGGCGAACGTGATGCACGCCTGCGGCCACGACGGGCACATGGCCATCGCGCTGACGCTGGCGCGGGTCGTGCACGAGGGGCGGTCGGAGCTTCCGGGGAACGTGCGCTTCGTGTTCCAGCCAGCGGAGGAGACGGCGGGCGGGGCGCGGTCGTGCATCGACGACGGGGTGATGGACAAGCCGAAGGTCGATGCCGTCCTGGGCCTCCACATCGACGCGGACACGCCGGTGGGGGCGCTAAACGTCCTGCCCGGCCCGGTGTGGGCCGCGCCGACGGGGTTCCGGCTGGTCATCACGGGAAGAAGCGGGCACGGGGGGCTGCCCCAGCAGACCGTGGATGCCATCGCGGTGGCGGCGCAGGTCATCAGCGCCCTCCAGACGGTGGTGAGCCGGTCGATGAACCCGCAGCGAGCAGTGGTGCTGACGGTGGGGACGATACAGGGAGGGACGAAGGGCAACATCATCGCCGGCGAGGTGGACATGACGGGGACGATCCGCACGTTCGAGGAGCGGACGCTGGAGCGCGTGCTGCGCCGGGCGGAGGAGATCGTGCGAGGGGTGACCTCGGGCATGGGGGCAGAGTACCGGTTCGAGCACGTGACGCCGTGCCCTCCGGCTGTGAACGACGAGGGGATGGCAGGTCTGGTGCGGGAGGTCGGCGCGGAGTTCTTCGGGGCCGAGCGGCTGGTCGGCACGCGCACCACCGGCGCCGATGACATGGCCATGTTCCTCGCGAAGGCGCCGGGCTGCTACTTCCGGCTGGGGGGTCGCAACGAGGAGCGGGACATCCGCTACCCTCACCACCACCCGCGCTTCGACTTCGACGAGGAGGCCCTGGGCCTGGGGGTGGAGTTCGGCCTGCGGCTGATCGAGGCATACCTGGGGCGGGGAGGGGTGAGCTGAGATGTACGCCCTGGTGCTGGCCGGCGGGAAGGGGGAGCGGCTGCGGCCGCTGACCAGCGACCGGCCCAAGCAGATGGTGATCCTCAAGGACAAACCGATCCTGGAGTACCAGATCGAGTGGCTGGCGCGAGAGGGCGCGACCGACGTGGTGCTGCTGTGCGGCTACCGCTATCAGATGATCTCAGATCACTTCGGGGACGGGGCACGTTGGGGCCTGCGCATCACCTACTCCATCGAGGACGAGCCTTTGGGCCGGGGTGGCGCCTTCAAGCAGGGGTTTCGCCTGGTGCCGGAGAGCGAGCCGTTCGTCATCGGCGTCAACGGGGACAACTTCAACACGCAGCCCTTGGCGCCGCTCGTTCGCAGCCATCGGCGCTCGCGGGCGGTGGCGACGGTGATGCTGGTGCCGCTCGCCAGCCCCTACGGGGTGGTGCGGCTGCGAGGGAGCCGCATCGTGGCCTTCCAGGAGAAACCCCTGCTCCCGTACTGGATCAACGCCGGGGTGTACGTGCTGAGCCGCGAGTTCTTCGCCGGCCTGCCCGACGTAGGCGACCACGAGGATGAGCTTTTCCCTCGCCTGGCGGCGGAGGGCCGCCTGCGGGCCTTCAGGTCGCGGTCCTACTGGAAGGGCATCGACACGGTGAAGGACCTGGCGGAGGTGGCCAAGCACCTGGCGGCAGGGGGCTCCGCGGGTTGAAAGCCGCTGCTTTCTGGGCTCGAAATCGCTAGATGTGGGATTCAAAGCCTGTTGCAGAAGCCAGGTGGTTCTGCCCACCCACCCACCCTCGGGATATTTTGGAATCTGGGGGACACCCCCAGACCCCCGGCCCGCTGCGCGGGGGCGGAATGCTCGGACGGGGAAGGCTGAGGGCGGAAACCTTGGGGGCTCTGCCCCTCTGCACTCCCTCTTTAGCAACATGCTATTTCCCCCGCAGAGTGAAGCCTCGTCGGTCCGGTTCTGGTGGGCTATAATGCCCCCAACGCTATGACCTCTCCCATCAAGTTCGGCACGGACGGCTGGCGCGCCATCATCGCCGAGGACTTCACCTTCGACAACGTGCGGGCCTGCGCCCAGAGCGTGGTCCAGTATCTGCGGGCTCACGGGCTGGCCGGGCGCGGCCTGGTGGTCGGCTACGATACGCGTTTCGCCTCCGAGGACTTTGCCGCCGCGGTCGCGGAGGTGGCGGCGGGCAACGGCATCAAGGCCTACCTGTGCGATCGGCCCGCGCCCACGCCCACAGTGAGCTACTCGGTGCTGCGCAAGGGGGCCGGCGGGGCAGCGGTGATCACCGCCAGCCACAACCCTGCCCGCTGGAACGGCTTCAAGTACAAGCCTGAGTACGCCGGCAGCGCCTCGCCGGAGGTCGTCGCCGAGCTGGAGGCAGCCATCCCTCGCATCCTGGCCGAAGACAGCGTGCGCGCGCTCCCGCTGGCCGAGGCGGAAGCGCAGGGCCTGGTGGAGCGCTTCGACCCCCGGCCGGCCTACCTGGAGCAGATGGGGCGGCTGGTGGAGTTGGAGCGTATCCGCTCGGCTGGCCTGCGGGTCGTGGTGGACTCGATGTACGGGGTGGGAGCGGGCTACCTGGCGGGCCTGCTGGCAGGCGGCCGGACCGAGGTCAGGGAGGTGCACGCCGAGCGCAACCCTCTCTTCCCGGGCCTGGCCCGCCCCGAGCCCATCGCCGAGAACCTTTCGGCCCTCTCGGAAGCGGTGGTGCGAGAGGGTGCGGACGTGGGCATCGCCAGCGACGGCGATGCCGATCGCCTGGGAGTCGTGGACGAGAACGGGAGCTACATTGACCAGCTCCAGACTTTCGGGCTCATCGTCTACCACCTGCTGGAGGTGCGCGGCGAACGCGGCCCCATCGTGAAGTCGATCACCACCACCCGCATGGTGCAGCGGCTGGGCGAGCTGTACGGCGTGCCCGTGCACGAGACCGCGGTGGGCTTCAAGTTCCTCGGTCCCAAGATGATGGAGGTGGACGCTCTCATCGCAGGCGAGGAGAGCGGCGGCTACGCCTTCCGCGGCCATCTGCCGGAGCGCGACGGCATCCTCGCCGCCCTCTACTTCCTGGACTTCATGGCCCGCACCGGCAAGAGGCCCTCACAGCTCCTCGACGAGCTGTACCGGAAGGTGGGCCCTCACTACTACGACCGCCTGGACCTGCGCCTTCCCGAGGAGGAGCGCGAGGACATCTATGGGCGGGTCAGGCAGGCACGACCGGAGCGTCTGGCCGGGCTTCAGGTGACCGGTATCGATACCACCGACGGCTTCCGCTTCCTGCTGGAGGACGGGGGCTGGCTGCTGCTGCGTTTCTCGGGCACCGAGCCCCTCCTGCGCATCTACACGGAGGTGGGAGAGAGGGCGCTGGTGCCCCGGCTCCTGGAGGCAGGCAAAGAGCTAACGGGGGTGAATCCGTGAGCGTACTCGACGATCCGTCCGTGTACGAGCGTCTGGACCCGGAGGGGCTAGCGGGCCGCATCGGCGGGCTGCCGGAGCAGTGTCGGGAGGCCTGGCAGCACGCCTCCAGCTTCCGCCTCCCGCGGGGTCACGGCGAGGTGGACCAGGTGGTGGTGGCAGGCATGGGGGGCTCGGCCATCGGGGGCGACATCCTGCGGGCCCTGGCAGAGCTGGAGAGCCCCACGACGGTCAGCGTCTGCCGCGGCTACGACCTTCCCGCCTTCGTGGGCGAGCGCACCCTGGTCATCGCCTGTAGCCACAGCGGCGAGACCGAGGAGACCGTCTCCGCCTTCGAGCTGGCCCTGGAGCGAGGCGCCAGGGTGGTGCTCATCACGACCGGCGGTCGCCTGCTGGCGATGGCGCGGGAGCGCGACGTGCCCGCGCTGGTGTACGAGTACGGTGGCGAGCCGCGCTCGGCGCTGGGACATCAACTCATGGCGCTGCTGGCGGTCGGTCAGCAGGTGGGGCTCGTCGGCGACCACAGCAGCGATGCCGCGGAGGCGGTGGCCCTCATGGAGGAGCTGAAGCGGGGCATCGCCGAGGGGGTGCCGGAGGAGCGCAACCCCGCCAAGCAGCTCGCCGCAAGGCTGCACGGCCGACTGCCCATCGTCTTCGGCGCGGGCGTGCTCACGCAGGCGGCGCATCGCTGGAAGACGCAGCTCAACGAGAACAGCAAGTGCTGGGCCATCTACGACGAGCTGCCGGAGTTGGACCACAACAGCATCAATGGATTCGGTCTGCCCGAGGGCATCGGCGAGCGGGCGCTCGTGGTTTTCCTCTACCATCCCACGCTCCACCCGCGCATCATCCTGCGCTACGAGGCGACGCGCGAGGCGCTGGAGCGGGCCGGCGTCGCCAGCGAGACGGTGGACGCCAAGGGCAGCAGCCCGCTCAGCCAACTGCTGACGGCTATCCTGTTCGGCGACTACGTGAGCTACTACCTGGGGATCCTCAACGGGGTATCGCCGTCGCCGGTGGAGGCGATCCAGCACCTCAAGCGGAAGCTGGCGGGGGAGGGGTAAGGAGGCGAGAGGCGGGAGGATTGATGCTGCGGCGCGAAGCTGGCGCTCTGGGGGAATGGACGCCTGGAATGCAGGGCAACCTACTTGGAAGGATTATGTCAGCCCCGCCGAGTCTATTTGAAGCCCCGAAGCCGTTTCCGGCCGGTCTTGGCCTTCTGTCTCCAAGGCGGCAGGTCCTTTGTCTCCGGAAGATAGTAGCACAGAGTCACTCCCGCTTTTCTCCGCTCAGTTTCTGAATGGCCTCTACGATGGCCCTCAGGCGACGTTCTGCGTCGTGAACACCAGCGGCTTCGCTGGGGGTATCCGCAAGAGGTCCCTGGCTGCGTATGAATTCCGCTAACGATTCCGCCTTCCGCCTGAGAGCTGGAATGGCGCTTGGATCTCCTAACTTGGCGAGAGCCCTTGCCGCATCTTCGTCGCACATCGGAATATGCTCGAATGCGCAAATCAGAGGCTCCACTGCTCCCGCGTCTCCTATTTCACCGAGCGTATCTGCTGCTCGCAGGGCAACATCTTGTCCTCCGTGTTTCAAGGCCCAGACTAGAGGCTCGACAGCGTCAGCCCTTACCAGTCTATCGAACTGCCTCGTGGCCATCAGGTAGCTGATTTCCTCCACGTCATTCGAGGCTTTCCATCCTACGGCACGCAAGACCTCTTCCAGGTATCGCTCTGCGATGCTCTGCATCTCCTGGTCAAACAAATAGCTTTTTCTGATCATGGCGGACAGGAGGTGCTGGACTATTGGTTTTCCTATCTTGTGCAGTGCGAGCACGATATCGTCATCTAACACAACCCGGTCATCGCGCCAGCCGCCCACAAGCCCTTGGGCAATGAAGTCAAAACCTGTGGGATGTCCTATTCTACACAGACTCTGCGCAATTTCGGCGCGCCTGGGTGACGACCCTGGGCGCCATCGCTGGCTTAGAGCAAGGAGAGGTTCGACAGCCGTTGCGTCTCCTATCTCACCAAGGGCTTCGACAGCCATAAGTCTGACTACCCCTAGGTCCTCGTGCTCCAGCAAACTGATGAGAGTTCCGACGGCTGGGTTGCCGATCTTGCCCAGTGCCTTGACCACCCTCGCCCTGGCTCTGTGGTCTTTCTCACTGGCGTACCCGAGCGTTGCGGCGAAGTCTATCAGTCCCTGAACGTCCCTCTTTGCTTCTAGTCTCCCCACTTCTGACCTGAACAAATCGACTATCCTCATTCTGAGAGCCTCCAGGAACCGTAGCACTCACGCGCTGTAGCGGTCGGCCGATTATCTCGCAGACGATCCGTCCCTCCGCAATCCAACGGCTGCCAGCCGTCATTGATCGCCTTTCACGGAGCAACGGCATTCTAGTCTCAGCCCGGAGGGTTGGCAAGAAGACGCAGAAACCTGTCGCCCAACGGCTAGCTACGGCACTCGCCTCACACCCTCACCTCCACCCTCGCGCGGCCGCGGAGGGTGAGGTCGATGACGGCGGCGCCCCATCGGTCTCCCATCCGGGTACCACTCTGGCGGGCGATGTGGGACTCGAACCCGGCACCCTCTACTTGGGAAGATTATCCACGCCCCGCCGTATTCAGCTGAAGCCGAAAACGGCTTCTTTGGGCCGTCTTCGCCCTGTGTGTCCGAGAAAAGCAACTCTATGTGCTTGCCCTGCGACCACCGCAAACTGCGATCAGCACAAGGCGGGCTCCGTTACAGGACTGAACTCCATTCAGCAATGCGTGATGCTAGTATCGGTGCGAAGGTCTCATTTGGCGACCCGGCCCTGAAACATCGAATAGGTGAAAAAGGCATAGTAATCCGTAAGATTCAAAATGAAATCTGGTGACTGCGGCTGAGAGAGACGCTGATACTGGGCCCAATCCTCCGGTGAGAGCTCTGACTGTGGCTCCCCCCAGCGCATCTCAAAGAGCGAGAGCAAGGCCCTGCGGACATCGTCACTCAGCGGGGCATGAACGTCGCCGACAAAGGTTTGGGCTCTGGGTTCCTCTAGGCCCGCGTCGCGGAACCACCCGAGCGCGCGCAAGAAGTGCGACTCCGGCCTCCTTCCCTTGACGAACGGGGCGATCCCCGAAGAGGTCGCATTCAGCCGGGCCTCCAACAGAGGATACCCCGGAAGTAGCTGTTGAGAGGACCAGGCAAGGACGGCCAGGGTACCGCCGTGCTTCACCACCCGCGCTAGCTCCCTCAGCAATGGCACGGGCTGTGCAGACATCGTTGCCACGCAGTCCACACTCCATACCCAGTCGAAGCTATCATCATCGAAGGGGAGTCTCCTCACGTCACCTTCCTGGAAGGAAACGCTTTCCGCCAGACCGGACTTCTCCGCAGTTTCCTTCGCCCGAGTCAAGAACTCGGGGCGTAAATCAAGGCCGGTGACATGTCCGCCGGGTCTCACCGCCTCTGCCAACAACAAGGTGTGACTGCCGATCCCGCACCCCGCGTCCAGCCCGCGGCTCCCCGAAGGGAGTTGCAGTGCCTGGATCGCCAAAAGGATGACCGGCTCTCTCAAGAAGTCGGACAGACGCAGCATGTGTGCATAGGTGTCCGTGTCGGGCGTTTTGCTCTGAAGACGCTCGCCTTCGTTTGCCATGTCTGCGCTCCCCTCTGGTCTGTTGAGGCCACCCGCCCGAAGCTCAGCAGCGCTTACGTCAGAGCCTCGCTTCCACGCGGGCGCGGCCGCGGAGGGTGAGGTTGATGACGGCGCCGCGGCGCGTCTGACGCCAGCGCGGCCTCTCCGCCGCACCTGAGAACGTGACCTTCTTCACACTCGCAGGCTCCAGGAGTCGCACCTCGAGGCGCTGGCCGGAGGCGCGCAGGTCGAGGCGTACGCCCTGGCGGGTGCGCCGGGCGCGCAGGTCGACCGGGCCCTCGGGAGCGGGCAGCGTCAGGTCGGCACGGGAGCTCAGGCGCACGTCGAGTCGCAGGGGGTTCCAGGGGCGCTGGCCCACGAAGTCGTGGTCAGGCGCGAAGGGGATGATGGAGTCGTCCCGCACGTAGAGGGGGATGCGATCGAGGGGGACGGAGAGGTCGAGGTGGCGCGGGCCCTCCAGGGTCGAGCCGTCCCAGAAGTCGTACCAGCGGCCGGCGGGGAGATAGACCCGGCAGCGGCCATCCTCGTTGAGCACCGGCGCCACCAGCAGGGAGGGGCCGAGCATGTACTGATGGTCCAGATGGGGGGTGTAGGGGTCGTCGGGGAACTCCAGGTACATCGGGCGGAGCACCGGCACCAGGGCGCGGCTGGCCTCGTGGGCGCAGGCCCAGAGGTAGGGCAGCAGGCGATAGCGCAGGCGGGCGAAGTCGCGCACGATGCGCACGGCGTCGTCGCCGTAGTACCAGGGCTCGCGGCTGCGGACGCCGTGAAAGCGAGCGTGGGAGGAGAGCAGGCCGAACTGCGCCCAGCGGATGTAGAGGAGGGGTTCTGGCGGCTCTGCGTTCAGCCCGAAGAAGCCGCCGATGTCGTGAGACCAGAAGGGGATGCCGGAAAGGCCAAGGCTGAGTCCGGAGCGTAGGGCCCCCGCCATGCCCCCGAAGGTGCACTGGGCGTCGCCGGTCCAGTTGATGGGGTAGCGCTGAGAGCCGGCATAGCCGGAGCGGCCGAAGACTATAGCCTCACCCCGCTCCTCGCGGATGACCTCGAAGACGGCGCGGTTATAGAGAAGCGGGAAGAGGTTGTGGACCTGGGCGCCGGTGCGGCCGTCGGCGAAGAGGGCATCGGGCCGGACCGCCTCGCCGTAGTCGCTCTTGAAGGTGGCCACGCCCATGCGCAGGTAGGGGCGATGCTTGTCCTGCCACCAGCGGACGGCCTCCGGGTTGGTGAAGTCCGTCACCACGTTCTCGGCGGGGTTGTCCTGGGAGGGTGAGGGCTTGCCGTCGGGCCCGCGGGCAAAGTAGCCCTTCTCCACGCCTTCGCGGTACATCTCCGTGTCTTTGTAGACGTAGGGGTTCTCCCAGAGGGAGAGCTTGACGCCGCGCTCGGCCAGCCAGCGGATGAAGCCCTCCGGGTCGGGGAAGTCCTCGTGGTTCCACTCGAAGTCGCAGCCGTCCCGCTGGCGGTGCTTGCGCACGGCGAGCCAGGCGGGATCCAAGTGCAGCACGTCCATGGGGATGCCCAGCTCCCGCATTCGCTCCACTACCCCCTCCACCTGGGGACGGTCCCTGTACATGCAGCGCGACATCCATACCCCGAACGACCAGAGCGGCGGCAGGGCGGCGCGGCCAGTGAGGTCCGCGTAGCGGGCCAGGACCTGCTTGGGGCCGGTTCCGGAGATGAGGAAGTAGTCCAGATAAGGGTCCTCCACCCGGAATGAGCCTGTGATGGTGGATGGGAACCCCAGCTCGTAGACGATCTTGCTGGCGTGGTGAACGAACACGCCGTAGCCGCGGCTGCTCAGGAAGAAGGGAACGTTCAGGTAGGTGAGGCTGGTGGTATTGGTGCCCATGGTATCGCGGGACCAGGAGATTACGCGCTGGCCCTGCTTGTCGAGCTGGCCGTACTGCTCGCCGAGGCCGAAGAGATGCTCATCCGGCTCGAGCTGGAAGCTCTCGTGGAAGGCCACGCGACCCTGTGAGTCCCGCGAATAGCCGAGCGGGAAGGCCGCCAGGTCGAAGAAGGAATTGTCTGCGACCTGCTGGGCGAATACCTTGCGACCCCGCCGGTCAAAGACGGCGTAGCCGAAGGGCTCGCGCCTCACCTGTACCTCCAGCGCGGAGGTCTTGAGCGTGACCATGCCCGCGGCGGATTGCACAGTCACCTTCGCGGCCCGGCCAGCCCGCTCGACGAGCATGGGTGACGTCAGGGGCGGCTCCTCGCCCGGCCGGTAGAGGCGCACCCGCAGCACCTCCGGGGCGACGAAGCGCAGGTCGAGGATCAGCTCCTCGTCCTCGCTGGTGAGGACGACGAAGCGAGCGCCGCCCTCGATGCGGCGGTAGCGGCGGAGGCGGGCGACGTGACAGTACTCGCGCTGGGGGTCGGCGAACATGGGGACGGCGTCGCCGGCCAGCTCGACGATGCGATTGGTAGCCCTGACCATGGAGCTCTCCTTGCTACTAGCGATGCTGAGCGGCCTCGGCAGCGAGTGTAGCAGGAGGGAATCGCTAGGGCCAGGAAAAGAGCGGGTGTGATTGGTTCGTGGTTGGCGCAATATCGTGTTTCACCCTGCGGGACAAAGAGCCTGTTGCAGAAGTCAGGTCGTTCTGCCCGCCCACCCACCCTCGGGATATCTTGGAATCTGGGGGACACCCCCAGAC
>JBAUEL010000149.1:0-2228 GCA_049678585.1 Dehalococcoidia bacterium | reverse complement strand
ATCATGGCGCCGCCGGTCGCCCCCATGGGGTGACCGCGGCTCAGCAGGCCGCCGTCGGTGTTGACGGGCTTGCTGCCGGTGATCTCCGTGTTACCCTCCCAGACGAAGGGGCCGCCCTCGCCCGGCTTGCAGAAGCCCAGCTTCTCCACCGTCAGCACCTCGCCGGGAGTGAAAGCATCGTGGACCTGGGCCACGTTGACATCCTCCGGGCCCACCCCCGCCCGCTCGTAGACCTTCTTCGCCAACACCTCCGTGGGCCCCTCGGACAGCTCGGGCTCGTCCCTGCTGTAGATGGGGGTCGCCCCGCCCCAGCCCGTCAGGAAGACCGGCTTCGTCGTGTACTGCCGGGCCTTCTCCTCGGAGCAGAGCACCACGGCGGAGGCCCCGTCGCTGGTTGGGCAGCACTGATAGAGCGTGATGGGGTCGGCGATCATGCGCGAGTTCAGGATCTCCTCCAGCGTCAGCGGCGTGCGGTACTGAGCGCAGGGATTGTGGACGGCGTTCTTGTGGGACTTCACCGACACCTGGGCGAACTGCTCCCGCGTCGTGCCATAAGAGTGCATGTGGCGCTGGGCCATCATGGCGTAGGCCCCGGGCATCAGGAACATCCCCATGAGAGTCTGATAGCCGCCGCCAGCGCCACCCCCTGCGCCAGCGCCCGGGATGAGCCCGCGCATCATCTTCTCGAGGCCGATGACCAGGCACATGTCGTAGATGCCGGCGCTGATGGCGTCGGCGGCGAGCATGGCCCCCCGCGAGGAACTGGCGCAGGCCAGCTCCGTGTTAGTGATGGGGATTCCCGTCTGGCCCAACTCGCTGAACAAGCGCAGGCCCAACCCTGGCAGGCTCATCACCCAGCCGCAGTAGCCCGCCTGAACGTCCTTGTACTCGATACCCGCATCCTTGAGGGCCTCCAGCGCGGCCTCACGCGCCAGGTCCTCGGCGGGCTTATCCGGGAACCGGCCGAAGGGGTGCAGCCCCACCCCCAGAATGACCACTCGCCTCTTATCGCTCATGGGACTTCTCCTCCTGGCCTCGCCTATATCGGCTTGAACTTGAAGGCCATGAGGTCGTTGCCTTCCTCATCCTCCTTCATCTTCACCAGGACAAACTCCACATCCATGCCCACGTGGACGGCGTCCAGGTCGCAGTCGGCCAGCGGGCTCTGCACCATCACCTTCTCCGGCAGCTCCACCACGGCCAGCACATAAGGCGCCTCGATAAGGGAGCCCGGAGGGGTCTGCCCGGCGATCGTGTAGGTCCAGACCTTCCCACGGGTACTGAGGTCGGTGTCCTCCAGGCCCTGCCGCCCGCACGACAGACAGCCCACCCGCCGGGGGAAGAAGTATGCGCCGCAGTCCGGGCAACGGCTGCCCAGGAGAGCCCCCCGGTCACCGGGGCCGCGGGGCAGACGGAACAACCCCTCCCGGAGGGGGACCATACGTTTGGCTGCCTGCTCCGCTTCGGCCATCCCGACCCTCCCGAATGCTAGTGTCTGTTGATAAACCCTTCTGTCCTGTCACCCTGAGCGAAGCGAAGGGTCTCCATGAAGCAGATTCTCGCTACGCTCAGAATGACGAGGCCGCCGCAAGGACGTTTTTCAACAGGCCCTGCTAGCCGATCTTCTCCACGTCCACCCGCATAGCCCTATCCACCGGGCAGGGCTGCCAGTTTAAGATCCAGTAGCGCAGGTGGCCGTACCCTCCCGCCAGGTGCAGCCACTTCACCATCCCTGTCTCCACGTTGGCAGCGTCCTTCCACTCCCGGTGCATGTAGGGCTCAAAGCCATTATAGGCGATGACCTGCCCCGGCATCACGGAGGGCGAGATCTTCACGGGCACGAGGAAGGAGCCCATGTCGTTGTGGACGCGCACCTCTTCGCCGTTCTCGATGCCCCGCTCCCGGGCGTCCCGGTCGTTCATGAACATAAAGGGACGCCCCTGGTGCGTCTCCAGCATGAGGCGGTTGGTTATGTTCATGGAGTGGATGCTCCAGCGGTTGTGGCCGGAGGTCATCTGGAAGGGATAGTCGCCGCCCTGCATGGGGTTGTCCTTGTGCATGGGAAGCTCCTCCCCCGCCTCCAGGAACCAGTCGTGGTCGATGTAGAACTGGGCGCGGCGTGTGAGGGTGGGGAAGGGCATCTTCTTCTCGGTATGCCAGCGGAATGCCGCGTGGGTCTCATTCGGCTTCAGGTCGGAGGCCTGAGCCAGGGCCATGGAGGTCCGGCC
>JBAUEL010000148.1:0-4044 GCA_049678585.1 Dehalococcoidia bacterium | reverse complement strand
TGGGCCAGGGTGACGCCGACGAAGAGGTGGGCCCGCAGCGGCTC
This sequence comes from Dehalococcoidia bacterium, assembly GCA_049678585.1. Taxonomy (GTDB): domain Bacteria; phylum Chloroflexota; class Dehalococcoidia; order DSTF01; family CAZFGZ01; genus CAZFGZ01. The sequence continues at coordinate 4,000 of JBAUEL010000148.1, read as the reverse complement.
GGGCAGGGGCAGGGCGGGCCTCTCCGGCAGCTCTTCGAGGTCACGCCCCGGCGCCAAGTCTATCTGCATGCGGATCGCTCTCGGTTCCGCCTCGCCGCCGTCGCCGCGGGCTGCTGCGGCCACCGCAAAGCCGACCATGGCGAGGATGCCCAGCGCCAGGGCCGCCAGGGTCCACTTTAGCTGGCTACGCATGTCCCCTCACCTCGCAGACAGTAGTCTCCCCGCAGTCAACCTCTAGCGTCTGCCTGCCCTGCCCGGGCCTCCGCCCATGGTCCCGTCGGCCAGGGGCAGGGTAACGGTGAACTCGGTCCCGGTCTCACGGGAGCTGGTGGCCTGAATGTTGCCCCGATGGGCCTGCACCACCTCTGCAGCGATGGAGAGCCCAAGGCCGGACCGGCCTGAGACCCGGTTACGATCCACCTGGAAGAAGCGCTCGAAGACCCGGGGCAGGTCCTCGGGCGGGATGAAGGAGCCGGAGTTGTGGACGGTCACGCAGGCCACCCCGTTGGCAGCGTCTGCCCGAAGGGTGATGGTACCGCCAGCGGGGGTGTGGCGGATGGCGTTATCGATGAGGTTGGAGAAGGCCTGCTCCAAGCGGTGCACATCCCCTTCCAGGGCGGGCAGGGGCTTGAGGTCCAGCCTGAGCCGGGCGCCCGACTCCTGAAGCTGCCACTGAAAGCGCTCGGCGCAGGTGCGCAGCAGGTCCTCCAGGTCGACGGGCTCCTGTTGCATCTCCAGTTGGCCGGACTCCATCTGGGAGAGGTAGAGCAGGTCCTCCACCAGGGAGTGCATGCGCTGGGTCTCCTCATTGATGATGCGGGCAGACCCGGCGTACTCCTCGGGGGTCTTGATGGCGCCCTCGGCCATGGCCTGAGAGAAGCCCTGGATGGAGGTAAGGGGGGTCTTGAGGTCATGGGAGACGTTGGCCAGCAGGTCGCGCATGCTGTGGTGAGAGCGGCTGACCTCGCGGGCCATCTGGTTGAAAGCCTGAGCCAGGCGTCCCACCTCGTCCCGGCCGTAGACGTCGATCTCCTGGTCGTACTTGCCGCGGGCCATCTCCTGGGAGGCCTTGGTAATGCGGGCGAGGCGGCCGGAGATGGAGCGGGAGATGATCACGGAGACCAGCACGGAGGCCAGCAAGGCCACCCCAGCGGCGATGGCCAGCCGCGGCGCCAGGTCCAGCCAGGCCGAGGTGATCTCCCCCTCCGACACCGCCACCAGGGCCCGAAAGCGAACCGGGGCCAGGACCCGCTCGCCCGTGGGGCTGATCCGCAGGCTGGCCAACCCAGCCTGAATGTCTTCCAGGGAGAAGCCGGTGGCGGCGGCATCGAAGATGAGCGCCTGCAACTCCTGCACGGGCAGCGCACCGAGCATCAGGTCCCCCTCCCGGGCCGACGTGAACAGGAGGAGGTTGCCCTCTTCGGCCTGGTAACGGGCTACGCGGAAGTCGGCCGCCTCTTCCCCCGCCTGAGGGACGCCGGTCTTCTCAAAGGCCTGGATGGTGCGCCCGATGAGGCCTGCTTCGGTATCCGCCACCACTTGCTGGTCCCCGTCCAGCAGGAGGATGCGGACATCGAAGCGCTCGGCGTAGCGCTCCAGCACCCCCACGATGTCGTCCTGGCTCAGCTCCGCCAGCTCCATGAGGGCCACTCCCAAGGCGATGGGTTCGGCCAGGCGCCCCACGCGCTCCCGGGCAGCGTCCTCCTGCTCGTCACGCAGCAGGAGAAGGGAGCCCGCTCCAGCCACCGCCAGTGAGAGGGCAATGACCACGGCAAAGGCCGCTATGAGCCGCGAGCTAAGACTTCCCAGCATCGCTGCTCACCACCAGCTTGTAGCCCACCCCCCAGACGGTCTGGATCTGGACGCCGGCGCCCTGAAGCTTATCGCGCAGCCAGGCCACGTGCACGTCGATGGTGCGGGAGTCGCCGTAGTAGTCGGCGCCCCACACCATGTGCAGGAGGCGCTCCCGGTCGAGGACCACGCCGGGGTGCCGGAGGAATGCCGCCAGCAGGTCGAACTCCTTGGCCCGCAGGGTTACCGGCCTGCCCTCGATGGTCACCTCGCGGCTGGCCGCATCCAGGCGCAGGCCATCGGCCTCCAGCACCTCCTGGGGGGCGTATTGCTCCTGGGTGCGTCGGAGGACGGCCTTGACCCGGGCCACCAGCTCGCGGGGGTTGAACGGCTTGCTGATGTAGTCGTCGGCACCCAGCTCCAGACCCACGATGCGGTCCACATCGTCGCCGCGGGCGGTGAGGATGATGATGGGAACGTTGCTGCTCTTGCGCAGCTCCTTGCAAACGGTGAGGCCATCCACCTCGGGCATCATGATGTCCAGAACGATGAGGTCGGGGCGAACGGTGCGGGCCTTCTCCAGAGCCTGGCGACCGTCGTAGGCGGCCTCTACGTGGAAGCCCTCGTTATTGAGGTAGAGGCGGGCCAACTGGACGATGTTCTTCTCGTCGTCGACGACGAGAATGGTGCTGGGCATGAGTAGCTCCCCCCTGGGTTCGCCCCCTATATAGTATCGGGCGGAAGAGGCGGGCGAACCGCCCTCACTCCCTACCTCAAAGATAACACGTCCTGCGCCATCATGACGTCTGGGCGGTTCGCCCCATAGTTATTGTCATGTGGCGCGGCTAAGCCCCTACTAATCGAGTGTAAAAAAAGTGTTAACTAGAGGCCAAGGTGGCGGGAGAGGAGGGAAGTGCAAAACTCCACTGCTCGCACGCCCCAAGAGGCCGCTGTAGTAATCCAAGAAGGCCGCGAAGAATCTTAGTAATTTGGCCCGTGGGGGCTTGACAACGTTACTACAAGCTGTTACTGTATTCCAGGCAGCACTATGCTGGAATCCAGTGAAGGAGCAGGCAGCCATGGTAGTAATGTCGGAGGAGCCCCAGAGTTCTCCAGCGAAGGCCAAGAAGAGCAGATCGCAGATCAAATTTCCCTACTATCCTCTTGATGACGCGATCAGGGTGGCGCGGATGGTCCGCGATCGCGGCGGTGGCAGATGCACCCTGGATCAGCTTGCCCGCTTTGTCAACGCGAAAAGCACCGACAGTGGAGCATTCCGTTCGCTCATCGCTGCCACGAGCCTCTTCGGCCTCGTTACAGCGAGCAGCGGCCAAGTAGGCGTCACCGATCAAGTTGGCAAGATTCTCTCCCCTGTGTATGAAGACGACGAGCGGCAGGGAAGAATCGAAGCCTTCTTGTCAGTACCCCTCTTCAAAGCAGTCTACGAGCATTATCGTGGTCAGGCACTACCCGCTGAGCCCGGAACGAAGAATGCCTTGGAGCATCAGTTTGGAGTGGTAAAGGAACAGGTCGCGACTGCCTACAGAGTCCTGATGGAATCGGCGGATCAAGCTGGTTTCTTCGCGACTGGCCGCACCCATTTGGTGGAGCCACCCGCGAAGGGTGCTATCGGTCCTCCATCGGAAGCCAAAGAGGCCCCACGGGGCGGGGGTGGGCCACCAAGCGATGAACCGCCTGGCATCGATCCAGCCTTGCTTGGCCTTCTTCGCCACTTGCCGAAGAGCGGAACGGCGTGGAGAAAGGACCGCAAGGAAGCGTGGCTCCAGGCGTTCAATTCGACTATCGGGGTACTCTATCCGGAAGAGGTGGATACGAATTGAAAGAAGAGAGAGCGGGCAGGCCTGCTAGCTCATGACCGCTCTCTCACCCAACAGCGTGCCCTCGGCGATTGGAGCGCACCAGGGACTCGGATCCCTGGGTTGGGAGTTCGAATCTCCCCGAGGGCACCTCTATCGGCTAGTGATACCCAGGGTGCGGCAACACCCTGAGCGCCTCAGCTACACGGGAGAGGTAGCCTCCCATGCAACCGCAACCATATTCTATCACAGGTCGGCAAGCCCGTGGCAAATCACCGCTGCTCACGCAGCCGGAACGAATCGAAGTTGAGGCGCGATGAGATCGAGCAAGTTAGACGTGCACGCGAAAGGTAGCCTAGAAATGACGAACAGGAGCCCGTAGGCCCCTGTCC
>JBAUEL010000147.1:0-36741 GCA_049678585.1 Dehalococcoidia bacterium | reverse complement strand
AGGGTGACCCGCCTGAGCGCCGACCGAGGCCTGACGCCGCCACCGGCGCGGCGCCGGGCCCGCCGCCAGCCGTCTATCAGGGAGCGGGCCATGCCCACCCCGTTCTCGAACTGGGGGTAGCCGTCGTAGCGAGCAGCCGACGGCAGCGCCGCGCCCGCTGCCAGGTAGTACTCATCCGCCAGATAGACCAGGCTCACGTCCCAACGACGCCGGAAGGCGCGCTGCCAGGGCACCACCTGCCGCAGCACCGACCGCGCTCCCTCCGACGACAACGCCTCGATCTCCTGGCCGTGTCCCGCGCGGGCGATGCGCTCCTCTCCGTGCCTGGTTGCTCCGGCTGGCACTACCGCGATGGAGCGGACAGCAGGGTAGAGCCCCGCCAGGTCCTGGATGGTGCGGGCCAGGTGGGGGCCGTCGTTGACGCCCGGGCAGAGTACCACCTGGGTGTGCATGGCGATCCCCAGGTCCCCCAGGCGGCGGAGCTGGGGCATGATGTGCGGGGCGCTCGGGTTGCCCAGGAGGTAGCGGCGGAGCGGCGGCTCGGTAGCGTGGATCGACACGTAGAGCGGGCTCAGCCGCTGCTCCCCGATGCGCCGCCAGTCCTCCGCGCTCAGGTTGGTAAGGGTGACGAAGTTGCCGTGGAGAAAGCTCAGGCGGTAGTCGTCATCCTTGACATAAAGTGCAGGCCGCAGGCCCCGGGGCAGCCCCTTCAGAAAGCAGAAGAAGCAGCGGTTGTTGCACCTACGCAGCCCGTCGAACAGTGCGTCCTCAAAGTGGAGCCCGAGTTCTTCGTCCGGATGCTTGTCGATGGCGAAGGTCAGGCGGCTGCCGTTGCGCAGGGCGGTGAGGCGAATGGACGGTTCGGCGGCGTAGAACCGGTAGTCGATGGCGTCGCGGAGTTCATGCCCGTCGATGCTCACCACCCGGTCGCCCGGGCGCAGCCCCGCCTGCTGGGCCAGACTGTCCGCCCGCACCTGCTGAACCACCCCGCCGCCCGGCGCGCCCTTGCGCCGCCCGGCACCCCGCACGTCCGTCACCGCCGGTCCAGCTCCTGCAGCCGCGCCACCACCTCGTCCACCACGTAGTCTGGGGTGGAGGCGCCCGCGGTCACGCCGATGGAGCGGCGCCCGTTGACCCATTCGGGCTCTATCTCCGTCGCCGACTCCACGTGGTAGGTCTCCACCTCCTCCTGGCGGCCCACGTCGGCCAGGTGGCGGGTGTTGGCGCTGTCCCGCCCTCCGATGACGATCATCAGGTCCACCCGGCGTGCCAGCTCCTGCGCGGCGGTCTGCTGGCTGCTGGTGGCGTTGCACAGGGTGTTGATGACCCGCAGCTCGCTGACGCGCTCCATGTGGCTTTCCAGCAGCCTCTTCACGAAGGAGGCGAAGCGGGCCCCTGTCTCCGTGGTTTGGGAGAGAACAGCCATGCGCGAGGGCAGATCCCGGGGCAGGGAGTCCAGGCAGGCCTCATCGGGGATGGCCAGGCCCTTGCCCCCGGTCCAGCCCAGCACCCCCCGCACCTCCCTATGGTTGGGGTCGCCGAAGACGATGACCGCGAAGCCCTCCTCCGTCAGCCGCTTGGCCCACTGCTGGGAGCGGCTGACGATGGGGCAGGTCGTATTCACCACCCGGATGCCCCGGCGCCGCATCTCCTCCATCACCTCGCGGCCCACGCCGTGCGCGGTGATGGCCACCGGCCGGCCCTCAGCCTCCGCCGGGTCCGTGATCACATCCACGCCCTGCCGGCGGAGTTGCTCCACCACCTGGCGGTTGTGGACGATGGAGCCCAGGCTGGCCATGGGGACCTGCTTACAGGCGGCCTCCTCCATCATCTCCAGGGCACGCCGCACTCCGAAGCAGAAGCCCATGTCCCGCGCCTTGATGATTTCCATGTCGCGCGACTAGCTCTCCTCGAGCTCGCTGGTCCCCTGGTCAGCTTCGCCCACCGCCGCCGCGTACCGCCCCCGATACGACTCCGGCAGCAGCTCCGCGATGCGCCGCATGACGATCTCGGTGCAGCGCTGGGCGGCCTCCGTATCCACCCGTTCCACCTCTGGCAGGAAGAAGGGCCGCCCGATCACCACCCGCACCCTCGGCCCCATGAATGGACGAAGGAAGAGCCACGGCCACCTCACCGTCTCCGTGCCCGTTATGGCCACCGGCAGGATGGGCGCACCCGCGCGCAGGGCGATGAGGGCGGTGCCGGGATGGCCCCGGCCCATAGATGCGGTGCGGCTGCGTGTACCCTCGGGAAACATCACCAGCATCTCCCCCCGACGCACCAATTCGGTAGCCTTGCGCAGCGCCGCCAGGTCCGCCTCGAAGCGGCGCACAGGGAAACACCCGTACAGCCGGAAGCCCAGGCCCAGGATAGGCCAGCCGAGCATCTCCTGCTTGACCATGAAGGTGGGATGACGAGGAATGGCGTGGGTGATCATGGGCGGGTCGGCATTGTTCAGGTGGTTGCTGACGAGGATCAGAGGGCCCTGGCGGGGCACGTTCTCCACACCCTCTACCTCCAGGCTGCGGATGTAGATGCGGGTGAGGAACCTGTCCAGCAGCAGGACGCCCTTGCGATAAAGCGTGGTGATCACCGGCATCGCGTTAAGGATAGCACCTGCTGCACCACCTCATCCAGGGTGAGGTCATTCGTATCGATGACCGTGGCGTCGGCGGCAGGTTTCAGGGGCGAAGTCTCCCGGCTGCTGTCGATGTCATCGCGGCGGGCCAGGTCCTCGCGGATGCCCTCCAGGCTGGCGGGCTGACCCAGCGCTGCCAGCTCCTCGTGGCGGCGGCGTGCCCGCACCTCCGGCGAGGCGTCCAGATACACCTTCAGGTCGGCCTCTGACAGGACCACCGTGCCGATGTCTCGCCCCGCCATCACCACCCGGCCCTCTCCGGCCAGGCGGCGTTGCACCTCCACCATCACCCGACGCGCCCGCGCCACCCGCGACACCCAGGAGACCGCCGCCTCTACCTCCGGCGAGCGCAGGTGGGCCGTGGCATCCAGCCCGTTCACCCGCACCGTGCACTCATCCGGCGCCGAAGGCGATCCCATCTCCACCTGCATGCTGGTGGCCGCCGCCAGTTCGGCCACGGCCTCCTCGTCCTGGGGGTCCACTCCCTTCCGCAGCGCCAACCAGGTCAGCGCCCGGTACATCGAGCCGGTGTCCACGAATCGATACCCCAACCGACGGGCCAGCCGACTGCCCACGGCGCTCTTGCCCGCCGCCCCGGGCCCGTCGATAGCGATGATGGCGGGCACTCGCCCGCGCCCTCCGGACTGCTGCTCCCCGACCTTCCCCATGCTCCTTCCGCAGGCTGTTCTCCATTTGATCATAACAGCCCGCCGAGTCCTGCTAAACCCGCCCGCCTGCCCCTAGCCGCCGCCGATACACCAGGTACGCTGCCCCCGCTGCCAGCCCGCCCGTGGCCAGACCGCCCCCCAGCGCCCACGGCCACCAACTCGCCCCGCCGGAGGACTCCCCCGGCACGTAGGCGATGGATGAAACCTCCGACACCAGCGTGGCAGTCGCCGAGGGCGCGGCCCGGGATGCGCCCAGGCCGAGGCCCGGCGTCGGATCGCCATTATCCACGAAATCGGCGGCGGTGTCGCTGTCCCGGCCCGCTGGCGCGCGCTCCAGGCTGTGGCCGGCCCTCACGTCCGGAGCCGCCGGGTCCAGGATGCTATCGTCGTCGCCGTAGGACATGGCGTCAACGACTCGCCCCTCCGCGTCATGGAGGGTCAGGCGGTCGCCTTGGTTGCTCAGCCCGTTGCCCAGCCGGCCGTCCTCCACCGTGAGCAGCGGACCCTCGAAGTCGGGCCAGCTCTCCCCAAAGCGTTCGCTGGCCGCCACCACGATGAAGCGGCCCGAGGGCACGAGCGCGGGGGTCAGCACGTCGCTGGAGGCATTGTCGGTCAGGGACCAGCCCTCCAGGTCCACCGCCTCGGGGCCGGCGTTGTACAGCTCCACCCACTCGTGAGCGGCGTCATCGCCGCTGGGCTCGGGGTCGTACAGGACCTCGTTGATCTTGATGGAGAAGGGCGAGGCCTCCCCTGACGCGCCGGGAGGGCGGACCGCGCCCTCAACGCGAGAGCGCTGCTCCGGCGACGGCTCGGCGGCACGGCCTCCGGGCCCGGTGGAGGGCCCGGGCGTCGACGATGCGGCCGCTGTGGGCGTAGCCGGGCCGGCCGGGAGAAAGAACATGTCGTCCAGGAAGATGGTCGCCCGGCCCGCCGAGGCCGGCTCCAGCATGATGCGCACCTTAGCTGAGGACGCCCAGGGCGGGGCTTGCACGGACCCGGTAGTGAGGTAGCGGAAGCCGGGTTCCTGGCCCTCCAGGCGGGAGGTGGAATCGCAGGTGGCGAGGGCGGCGCCGCTGCCGTCGGGGCTGGCGTACCAGGAGATGTGGAGGAAGGAGGAGGCCACGTTGGGGTCGTTCATGTAGACGTAGCCCTTGAAGGTGTACGAGGCTTCTGCTTGGACGGGGACCGTCTGGTAGGCCCACTTGGTGGAGGCCGTCTCGCTGGTGAAGGCGCCTGCGGCTTTGCCGCTGCGCACCGGGGGGTGGACCTGCCAGAGAACGCCGCCGTGCTTCTGCCAGCCCACCGGCACGCCTTCTGCCGCTGCCTCGAAGCCGCCGTTGACCAGCAGGCCGTGGGACGGCGTCGGCCTAGCCGTGGCCGCCGCAGGCGTGACGGTTTCCGTGGGCGAAGGCTCGGGCGTCGATGTGCTCGTCGGTGTTGGTGTGGCCGGATCGGCCGCGGCGAAGGTCATGTCGTCTAGAAAGATGGCGGCGCTGGCTGCGGAGGCCGGCTCCAGCATGATGCGGGCCCTGGCCGAGCGGGCCTCCGCGGGCGCCTGCACCGAGCCGGTGGTGAGGTAGCGGAAGCCGGGCTCCTGGCCCTCCAGGCGGGAGGTGGAATCGCAGGTGGCGAGGGCGGTGCCGCTGCCGTCGGGGCTGGCGTACCAGGAGATGCGGAGGAAGGAGGAGGCCACGTTGGGGTCGTTTATGTAGACGTAGCCCTCGAAGGCGTACCAGGCTCCCCCTTCCACTGCGACGGGCTCATACACCCACTTGGTGGACTCTGTCTCGCTGGTGAAAGAGCCCGCCGCCGACTCGCTGTGCACGGGATCGTTGACCTGCCCGAGGGTGCCGCCGTGCTTCTGCCAGCCCACCGGAACGCCGTCCGCCGCTGCCTCGAAGCCGCCGTTGACCAGCAGGCCGTGCGACGGCGTGGGCACGGCTGTGGCCGCCGGTGTGACGGTCGGCGCTGGCGTGGCCGAGGCGAGGGGCGTCGGCTCCTGCGTGGGCGAGGGCACGAGGGTCGGAGTCGCCGGCGGCGGCGGCGACACCTCCTCGAAGCTCATGTCGTCGAGATAGACGATAGCCCCTGCAGCCTCCGCCTGAATCAGCACGATAGCATGGGCTGAGTGCGTCCCCGGCGGGGCCTTGGCCTGCTCGACGAAGATCTGCTGGAACTCACCCCTGTGCTCTGTCAGGGGCGGGCTGCTCTTACCCTCTGAGACGGGCTGGCCATCTACATCTCTCCACCGGATCTCAAGGCGGACTTCCTTCACATTGGAGTCCTCCATCCAGACAAAGCCGCTGAATTCGTAGATGCCCCCGGCACGCGCCGGAACGTCCACTTGCCGGACGTCAGACCGCAGTAGGTCACCCGCTCCAAGGCTTGAAAACTTGGCGGAATAAGACCCACCCGGCCGCTTAGGTTCCTCTGCCCGGGTCAGCGTCCCGCCGTTAAAGCGCCACCTCACTGGCTTCCCGTTCTCGTCCGCCTGCTCGAAGCCCCCGTTGTCCAGCAGCTCTTGGCCGGGGGCCGCCAGACCTACGGACAGAGCAGCGGCCATCGCAGCGAGGATGGCCATCGGGAGGGCAGCACGCAAAGGAGCCATCCGCACCTGTCGCCTCGGATAAGAGTCCCGCCACCCAGGGGGCAGCCCCACACGAAACCGGATCGTTTACCGGCGATGAGACACGGTAATGTCGATTGACCCGGCAGTCACGCCTTTGGGGGCATGCAGGCGGCGGGACCGGCGCGCCCCTGCCTCCGAGACGTCGTATCAGCCCTCGCTCTTCGCCTCCACGCCCAGCACCCGCACCCCCAGGATGTCCTGCATATGCTTCAGGGCCCAGGAGTGCGCCTCCCGGTCGAACGAGGCGACGCAGTCCGCCGGGACCTCCACCTGGTAGTCCCGATTCCTGGCATCGGCCGCGGTGTGAAGGACGCAGATGTCCGTGCAGACACCGCAGATGATCAACTTCTCCGGCGCAAGCTCCCGCAGGCGCTTCTCCAGGGGCGTGTTGAAGAAGGCGCTGTAGCGATTCTTGGGCAGCAGCTCGCCGGCGATGTCGCGCAGCTCCGGGATCACCTCCGTCTCGGCGGTACCCCGCACGCAGTGAGGAGGGAACATCTGGAACTCCTTGTCGTCGGGGTCGTGGGTGTCGGCGACGAAGATGATGTGCGACCCCTTGCCCCGCTCCTCCTCGAGCAGGGCGCGCACGTTGGGAATGATCCGGCGGGCGCTATCGCCGCAGTAGAGGGCGTGCCCCTCCTCCAGAAAGCCCCGCAGCATGTCCACCACCAGTACCACGCTGGCCACCGTTTCCTCCGTCGGTGCGAGAAGGGTGCAGCCTGAGCCGCACCCTCCTGATTCGATTTCGACCCTCCACGACCGCTGACCGCGGCCCTAGCGGCGAAAGCGCATCCTCCTCAGGACCAGCGTTTCGCTGACTATCTGAGTGTCGCTCGTGACGGGCTCCTCCCGCTCGATTACCCGCGCGGCCCGCTTCGCCGAGTCGCTCTGGAAGGGCGTCACACCTCGCGCTCGGAACATCCGCGACACCACCCGCCGCAGCAGCAGCTCCGCCAGCGTGCCTGCCGCTATCACCGCCGCCCCTTTCACCACCGGCGCCACCGAGGGCTGCCACACCACCGGCTCGTAGCGCCCCTCGCGCACCGCCGGCACCCCCACCTCGTGCAGAGGGAAGCCGCACTTGCGGCAGAAGTTGTCCTCGGGGTCGTAGGGGGCCGAGCAGCGCCCGCAGAGCAGGACCTCGCCCTCGGACCGAAGCGGCTCCTCGTTCATGGCCCTGGCATTATACGCAAACAGTGGCAAGCCTTCAAATCGGCGCTGCCAAGACGCTCTTTCGTCAAGCCTGAATGCAAATCTGGCCTGACGGGACGAGACGCCCCTCACCGCCTCCCCAGCGCCTGGCCGACCACGCGGCCCAGGGCGTTGTGCTGGCCGTGGTAGCGGAAGAGCGCGCCCACGCCCATGATCTCCAGGTCGGTGTTGAGGGTCTCCTTGTTCTGGAGCAGCCCGTGATGCGGTATCTCGGCCATCTCGTCCGCGATCTGGTTGACCGTCTCCTCCAGCTTGTCCGCGGGCACGGCCAGGCTGACCAGCCCCATGCGCTCGGCGTCTGTCCCGCTCACGAGCCGACCCGTCATGAGCAGGTAGCGGGCCTTCTTCGGACCCATCATGACCTGCCAGAGGGGCATGCTGCTCACCCCGCCCCAGCGCTGCGCAGGGTGTCCCAGCACGGCGTCCTCGGCGGCGACGGTGATGTCGCACACCAGCTGCAGGTAGCACCCGGCGGCGATGCAGTAGCCATGCACCTGCGCGACGGTCGGCTTGGGGAAGTTCCAGATGCGCATGTAGCGGGCCTCGATGCCCCGCAGGGTCATCAGGCTGTTCTTTAGGGTCCACTCGTCGTGGCCCTTGGGGACGCTGATGTAGTAGCTGCCCGACGTGTCGTAGCCGGAGCAGAAGGCGGGTCCGTTGCCCTTGAGCACCACCACGTTGACGGAGTCGTCCGCCTCCGCCGCGTCGAAGGCGCGATCCAGGTCGTCCAGCAACTGATAGTCCATGGCATTCCGCTTCTCGGGGCGATTCATGATGATGTACCCCACCTTGTCCCTGGTCTCGTATTCAGCGGTCTCGAAATGCATGGTGCCTCCTTTCGTTAACGGCGGGCCTCGCCTCGCGGCCGGTGTTGCGTGAACACGCTCAGTCCAGATAGGCATGATATGACCAGAAGCCACGCCTTATCAACCTGATCCAAGCCTCCCACGTCAACTCCGCATAGCGCCATAATCGAGATGACGAATATGGGTAACGCAAACATCAGGAAGCCCTCCTGTCGAAAGAGGCTCCGGCTACCCCTCGGCCGACAACAGAGGCGCCACCGCCGCGTCGATCTCAGGCGTGAGGTCGTAGCCGCCCTCCACCTCCCGCTCCCCCGCGAAGACGCGCCCCCCCTCGATGCGCACGCGCCCGTCGGCGAAGGCCCGCAGCGTCGCCACCACCAGGGGCAGCTCGCGGGCAGCCCCGTGGCGGCGGGTCTCCTTGAAAAGTCGGTTCTCCTCTCCCTCCGTCTCCCGCACCTGCTCAATGGGTCGATCACCGATCTCCTGCCAGAGCGGGTCGAAGGCCGGGCCGCGCAGGGAGAAGAGGCAGTAGGTCACCGGCGGCCCCTCGTCGAGATGGCGGGTGGCCAGGTGCAGCATGGCTCCGCTGCGCTGGGCTCGCCGCTCCATCAGCTCCCAGATGACCTCCTGCCAGGTGCCCGCAGGGCCCCCCGGCTCCGCCGGGTGCAGGTTGAGCAGGGGATAACGCTCGCACATCTCCTCGGTGAAGATGAGCATGTACCCTGCCAGCACCCCGATGTCGAACGGGTAGCCGCTGACCAGCTCCGCCACCCGGGAGTCATACTCGCGGCGCCACGCCGGCAGGGGCTCCCCCGGCTTGGAGAGGGCACCGCCTCGCGCCCGCCGGAACGAGCGCGACGACAGGGTGCCCAGAGGAATGCCGTACGACTCCACCAGGTCGAGGAAGACGTCGGTGAGCTCGTGCTCCCCACGCTCGCGGTTGCAGAACACGAAGGCGATACGGGCGTCGAGCTCGCCCCGCTGGATGGCCTCCATCGCGGCGGTGAGCAGGTGACGCGCTGCTTCGTCTTGGCCTGTTGAGAACCAGCCAATGCTTATAGTCAAGCTGCTACCCTGTCTAGATAGAGTCCGCGACCGGTTTGGCCTTGCGTCCACGGTCGAGAAAGGATCGGAAACTGTCGCCGAAGCGTGCCAGCAGATCCTGCTTGGTCGGAAGGCCCTTGCGAGCACCCAGCTCGGTCAAACAGAATCCCGCCGCCGTGTGCCCGAGAGCTCCGCACGCGGGCAAGCTGTATTTCTTCTGCAGCATCCCAAAGAGGAATCCCGCCGCGAACGCATCACCAGCGCCGACAGTATCCACGATGGCCCTGCTATGCGTCCTGACGGCCGGGACGCCGTATTCCAGAGTTCTACGCCCACGTCTCGGCTTAGCGGCGATCATACAGGCGGTAGCCTCCTTGGCTGAGGAGGGGGATGCCTTCCGCTGCTCAGGTTTGCCGGCCCCAAAGGTTGCCGCTATTACTTCGCAGCCGATGCTAAGGCAGGCCTCGATAGCGGAATGGAGATCGCGGCCGGCCAGTTGTTGAAGCTCGTCCGCGTTCGCAAACAAGACTGAGCATCGCTGCAAGAGGTCACTCAGGACGTGCAGACCGTGGCCAGCGTACACGGCATCTAACGCGAGACTCGTCTCCACCCGGTCGGGAAGGTTCCTCACGATATCGCACTGACAACGGAGCGCTGACTCTCCCAAATAGGAAGACAGGTGGACGTATCTCGTATCGCTCAGGTACGACATGTCGACGCGTTCAGGACTAAGCAAGTCGTTGGCGCCGGGCAGGATATAGATAGCTTTCTGTCGTTGCCCGGCGGTGATGCAGATCGTCTGGCCGGTCGCTGTGCCCGGGCAGACAGCTATGCCGCTTGTATCGACTCCCACCTGATGAAAGGAGTCGAGGATCATCCTGCCTGCCTCGTCGTCGCCGATCACGCCGACGAAGCCGCATCGCTTTCCAAGCTTTGCCAGAGCGTAGATTGTGTTCGCGGCCGAGCCGCCAGCCTCAACCGAGGATGCCGTTACGGGCACCCCTCCATCTATGACTAGTTGAGGTACCGCGTATACGTGGTCGAGGTTGAGGGCGCCAAAGCCGACGACGTCGAATCGTGGCTTCTTCGCGCGCATGTCATCAGCCAAGATTGCCTGCTGCCTGGCCTCTGGCTCTCCTCCTTGAGGTCGCATGCACCTTAGCTACGTCCTCTAGGTTAGAGGAGTTGACCAGCCAATGATAGGTCGCTTCGCCATCTTGAGGCAGCTCCGAAGACGATATCGCCCTGCGCAACGCCTCGCGGCCACCATCCAGCCAGACACGGAGGATCGGAAGCACATTGATCAAACCGACGCTGGCGACTCCGACAGTCCCGAAGGGGAGGGCATATCGGTTGCCGTTGAAAACGATGGACAAACCTCCAGCCGCTTCGACAACCTTCAGCATCTGGAAGTCAGTAATGCTATCACCCACTACTGCTACTTCGTCTAAGTACGTCCCGCTCTCGTGGCAGAAACTCTCGAGCCCTCTAACCTTCCGCCTTCCTCCCATAACCTCGACGCTGTGCAACGCCGCTCCTAGTTCCGTGCGAGGGATGATCTCCCAGTAGAATTCGTCCAGCTTAGGACGAATCTGCCGGTCGGCAGCACCGTCTGCGATTTCTTCCACCGATAGCCCTTCACCGACTCGCCGTATATAGTCCCAGGCTTCTTTCACGAATCTCAGGTCAACTCCCTTGATACGGTCCGCAAGATCTTCCAGGTCCAGTCGCGTGCAGGCGACATTCTGGTGGGAGATGCCGAGCTCCTCCGCGACTCTCAGGGCATGCTGTTCGTAGCTAGTCGAAATGATGTGTACTCGCCACCCGGCTGTCAGCAGCGTCGCCACCAGTTCTTTTGCACCAGCGGTGAGGGGCGCCTTCCCGGACACGGTTTCTATGTCCTCTGCCGTAAGCCCGTGCAGGATCAGAAAGGGCAGGATCAGTTTCAGCGTATCACCGGGCTCATAGCCTTCGACTCCTTCGAGGGCAAGCAGGTCGTCGTAGCGGCTGATGACCGCGAATGCTTCCTGTCCATTGTCGAGCAGGGAGACAACCTCGAAAGCGTTGTCTTGCGGAGACAGGGGCCCCTCGAGGTCAAAGAATACGATCTTGTCCATGTGACCCCCGGCCATAATGAATCTCGTCCCGCTTCCCCTATAATGTACCAAATCCTCAAGCTAGCGCGTCCGCTGTAGGCTTCGGCCGCCAGCCCAGGCGCCAGCGTGCCTTGGCCAGCGTGCTGACGACGTGTACCAAGGGGCTGGCCCGCCTCCCCACGATGCGCCCCTTCTCCAGAGCTGCCAGGAAATCCTCCGGGCCTTCGAAATCGGGCATCTCCACGTAGGCCAGGCCGATCTCGCCCGGAGTGTGGGCGTCGCTGCCGGCGCTCATCAGCTTGCCGTGCTCGGCGGCGAAGCGCGCCCCCCGCTCGTTGTCCCGCCGCAGCGTGGTCCGGGCGTTGAACGCCTCGATGATGTCCACGTCGGCCACGATGCGCAGCAGCGCCTCCTCGCGCAGGGGCGAGCGGCGCAGCCGGTCGAAGGGGTGGGGGACGCATACCAGGCCGCCCTGCTCGCGGATGGCTCGCACGGTCTCCTCGGGCGTGAGCCCCTTCGGCACATCTTCCTCCAGGAAGAGGCCGATGATCTCGCCCTCGGTGGTCTTGATCTCCTCGGCGATGATGACCTTGAAGGGGGCGATGCGCCGCACCGCCAGCGCCCCCTCGATGTTGTTGTGCTCGCTGACCGCCACGCAGTCGATGCCCGCCCGCACGTAGCGGTCCACGAAAACGCCAGGAGAGGTGCAGCCGTCGCGGGAAAAGTGGGTGTGCGAGTGGAGGTCGGCCTTCACTGCGGTTCGGCTTCCTCCGGCTCCACTGGTGGCGGCCGCTCTGGGGTGCCCGCCTCCACCACAGCCTCCCGCAGCTTGGTGATCTTCAGCTCCGCCGCATCGAGGAGCGCCTGACAGCGGCGGGCCAGGGCCATGCCCTCCTCGTACAGGGCCAGCGACTCCTCCAGGGGGAGGCCGCCCTGCTCCAGCCTGGTCACCGTCTCCTCCAGACGCCGGTACAGCTCCTCGAAAGACTCCTGTTGCTTCTTTGCGGCCATGAACTCTCCCGTCTCGGTCTAGGCTCAGCGGAACAGCGGCGCCTGCTGGGGCCGCTGCCTCTCGCCCCGACGCGCCCGGCCGCGCCGGCCACGCTCCACTGTCTCCACCCGTACCGGGAATTCGCCGTCGCTGACGCGCACGCCCAGCCGCTCCCCCACCGTTACCTCGCGGACGCTGGTGACGGCGTGACCGTCGCGCTGGACCAGGGCGTAGCCGCGCCCCAGGGTGGCCTGCGGGTCGAGCGAGCGGAGCTGAAGGGCGAAGCCCTGAACCCCCTGGCGCAGCGATCGCAGACACGATTCTATCGCGGTCGTGCCCGCGCGAGTGAGTTCGTCCACCCGCAGGCGACGGCCCGCCAGGTCGGGAGTGGTCCGCTCCAGCCGGACCACCGTGGCCTGCACCTCCGCCCGCCCTTCGTCCAGCAGCCCTTTCACCTCCCCCGCCATGGTCGCCGCCAGCACCCCCAGCCGCACCAGCACCTCCGTGCGGTCCGGGGCCACGAGCTCCGCCGCCGCCGAGGGGGTGGGCGCCCGCACGTCGGCCACGAAATCGGCGATGGTGTAGTCGGTCTCGTGGCCCACCCCCGAGACCACCGGCACCCCGCTGGCGTAGATGGCGCGGGCCACTGCCTCCTCGTTGAACGCCCACAGCTCCTCCACGGAGCCGCCGCCCCGCGCCGCGATGATCACGTCCACGCTCGGCTCGTCGTTGAGGGCGGCCAGGGCGTGGATCAGGCCGGAGGCCGCCTCGGGCCCCTGCACGGCGGTGGGGGCCAGCACCACCTCGGCGAGGGGCCAGCGCCGCGCCAGGATCTGGCAGATGTCGTGGAAGACCGCCCCGGTGGGCGACGTGGCCACGCCGATGCGGCGGGGGAAGCGGGGCAGGGGGCGCTTGCGGGCCTCCTCGAACAGGCCCTCCTCCTGAAGCTGCGCCTTCAGGCGCTCGAACTCCATCTGGAGGGCGCCGATGCCCTCCGGCTGCACGAAGTCGACATAAAACTGCAAGTCCCCCCGCGTCTCGTAGAAGGAGATGCGACCGTGGGCCACCACCTGCTGCCCGTTTTCCAGCGGCTCCCCCATGATGGGCCGCCGGAAGAACACGCAGCGAAGCTGGCTGGACTCGTCCTTCAGCGTGAAGTAGAGGTGCCCGGCGGTGGAGCGGACGAGGTTGGAGACCTCACCGCTCACCCAGAGGTCGGCCAGGTGTAGGTCGCTCTCCAGGAGCTCCCGCAGGTACGTGGTGATGTCACTGACGGCGTAGATCTGCATGTAATTACATTAAGTACGTCGGCAGGCCACAGGCCGCGACCTGGCTCGCTCCGGCCTCCTACGCCCGCTCCAGGTACTCGCCCGTCCGCGTGTCCACCTTCACCATGTCGCCCGTGCTGATGAACAGGGGAACCTGCACGCTGATCCCCGTCTCCAGCCGTGCCGGCTTGGTGCCCCCCTGGGCCGTATCGCCTCGCAGCCACGCGTCGGTCTCCGCCACCATCAGCTTCACCGCCGCCGGTAGCTCCATGCCGATGGCCTCGTCCCCATAGGTGAGCACCTCGCACGTGGCGTTCTCCCGCAGGTAGTTGATGGCATCGCCCATCTGGTCACGGCTGAGAGCGATCTGCTCGTAGCTTTCCGTGTTCATGAAGTGGAAGAGGTCGCCGTCGCTGTAGAGGTACTGGACGCGCTGGCGCTCCACGCGCGCCCGCACGAACTTCTCCCCCGCCTGGAAGGTGCGCTCGATAATGTGGCCCGCGCGCACGTCTCTGAGTTTCAGGCGTACCTGGGCGCTGCCGCGCCCCATCTTGATGTGCTGGTAGTCGAGGACGGTGTACAGTGTCCCCTCCAGCTCCAGCGTGATGCCCTTCTTCAGGTCGCCTGTACTGATCACGACGTGCTATCCCTCCACTTCGTCAAGGGCCACACTCGTTCAGGAGCTTCGCTGCGTGGCTCAGCGCGCGCACCCGCCCCTTCTCCAGCACTACCAGGTCCTCGATGCGTACCCCGCCCCAGTCGCTGATGTAGATCCCCGGCTCGATGGTGAACACCATGCCCTCGGCCAGCACGTCCTTGGAGGTCTTGCCCACGCGCGGCGCCTCGTGCACCTCCAGGCCGACCCCGTGGCCCAGGCCGTGGCCGAAGTGCTCCCCGTAGCCCGCCTCCTCGATGACCCGCTGGCCCAGCAGGTGGGCCTGCTCCCCGCTCATGCCCGGCTCGATCAGCTCCTCCGCGGCGAGCTGGGCCGTCAGCACGATGTCATAGATTTGGCGAAAGCGGTCGTCCGGCTTGCCCAGGACGATGGTCCGGGTGAGGTCCGACGTGTAGCCGTCCAGGCGCACCCCCACGTCGATCACCACGCTCTCCCCTTCCTCGATGGCCTCGTCTCGAGGGTAGGCGTGCGGCATGGCCCCCCAGGGCCCCGCCGCTACGATGGTGTCGAAGGCGAGGCCCTCGCCCCCGTGCTCCCGGATGTACTTCTCCATCTCCCAGGCTGCCTGCTTCTCCGTCCAGCCGGGCTCGATGCGCCGGGCCACCTCGCTGAAGGCGGCGTCGCCCAGGTCCACCGCCGCCTGGATCGCCTCGATCTCCTCCGGCTCCTTGATGGCCCGAATCCCCTCCACCAGGTTCTGGGTCGGGACCAGCCTGGGCCGCTCGCCCTGGGGCAGGCTCTCCGCCGCCTTTCGCAGGCTGCGATAGGTAGCGTAGGAGACGTCGCCCGCCTCCAGGCCGACCCTCTTCCCGGCCAGGCTGGCCAGCAGGCCCGGCATCCACTCCGCCGTCTGCTCCACGGCCCGGTGCAGGCGGAAGTCAGGCGCCTGTCGGGCGGACTGCTCGTAGTAGCGGGAGTCCGTGGCGATGACCGCGTCGTCCGGGGTGATGAGCAGCCAGCCCGCCGAGCCGCTGAAGCCGGACAGGTAGCGCCGGTTCTGAGCGTTGGAGACGAGGACGGCGTCAAGGCCGCTCTCGGCCATCCGCTCGCGAAGGCGGGCCACCCGCTGGTTCACGCAGGGCTCTCTTTCAGCATCTCCACCAGCGCCTCCAGCGCCACCACGTAGCCCCGCCAGCCCAGGCCTGCCACCAGGCCACGGCAGACGTCCGCGGTCACGGAGCGGCGGCGAAACCACTCCCGCCCGTAGATGTTCGAGATGTGCACCTCGATGGCCGGCAGCCCGCTCGCGGCGATGGCGTCCCGCAGCGATAGCCCGTAGTGGGTGAGGGCGCCCGGGTTGATGATCATGCCCTCGGCGCCGGCCGCCTCCCCCTGAATGAAGTCTACCATAGCCCCCTCGTGGTTCGACTGGAAGGCCTTCACCTCCGCGCCCAGGGCGGCGGCCCGCTCGGCCACCCGCGCCTCGATCTCCTGGAGGGTCGCAGAGCCGTACACCTGAGGCTCCCGCTGCCCCAGGGTGTTCAGGTTGGGTCCGTTAATGAGCAGGATGCGCATCATTCCTCCTGATCGTCGTCAGCCCGACGCTCCCGTCGCTCCCGCTGCCGCTCCTCCACCACCCGGGCGATACCATCGAGGGCGTCCTCTAGCACGCGGCGCTGTCGCTCCTCGGTCACGTGCATGTAGATCTGGGTCGTGTTCGGGCTGGCGTGGCCCAGAAGCTCCTGGACCACCCGCAGATCCGCGCCTCCGTCGAGCATATGCGTGGCAAAGGTGTGACGCAACAGGTGGGGGTAAGCCCGCCGGTCCAGCCCGGCGGCCAGGGCGTACTTCCGCACCACGAGCTGCACCCGCCGCTGCGAGATACGGCCGCCATCCCGGTTGAGGAACAGGGCCTCCTGAGCGCCCCGAGCCAGCCGCGACCGCCCCTTCCGCAGATAGGCCTCCAGCGCTCGGCCGGCCGGCCGGCCCATCAGGACGATCCGCTCGCGGTTCCCCTTGCCGTGCACGAGCAGGGCGCGCTCGTCCAGGTCCACGTCGGCGGTGTTGAGCCCGGTCACCTCGCTCACCCGCAGCCCCGAGGCGTACAGCAGCTCCAGGATGGCCCGGTCGCGCAGACCCTGAGGCGTATCCGCGTCGGCCGAGGTCACCAGCGCGGTCACCTCCTCGTTGCCCAGGAAGCCCGGCAGCCGCCGTTCGCGCCTGGGCCCCCGCACGCCCGCCAGGGGATCGCCCTCGATGATGCCCGCGGCGCGCAGGTAGCGGTAGAAGGAGCGAATGGTGCTCACCCGGCGGCTGATGCTCCCCGAGGCGACCCCCTCCTCCAGGAGGGTGGAGAGGTACCCCCGCACGGCGTGGCGGTCCGCCGCCCGCACGGCGATCCCCTGGCCGTCCAGGTGGGCGAAGAAGTGGCGCAGGTCGGAGGCATAGTTGCGCAGGGTGTAGGGAGACAGGTTGCGTCGCGCCCCTATCTCCTCCAGATATCGGGAGAGGAGCGCCTCCGCCCCATCAGGCCGGCTTTCGCGGCCTTCCTCACGGCCTTCCCTGGCTGCCCATCGTCCCATGCCCGCCCTCCCTAGCAGGGCTAGGCTCTCTTCGCATCGTCCTAGGCCCTGGTCCCGGCCAGCTCCTCCCTCTCGGCCGGGGGCTCCCCCGTCGGCGCCCGTCCCCGCCAGGCGCAGCGGCTGCACCTGGCCCGTCCCCGCGGGCTGGCCAGCAGCAGGCCACCGCAGCTCGGGCAGGGCGCCTCCAGCGGGCGCGACCAGCTCGTGAACTTGCAGCCTGGGTAGGCAGAGCACCCGTAGAACAGGCGCCGCCGCCTGGTGCGCTTCTCCACGATGTCACCCCCGCACAGCGGGCAGGCCACGCCGATCTTGTTCAGGAGCCGCCGCGTCTCCCGGCACTCCGGGTAACGGGAGCAGGCCAGGAAGCGACCGTAGCGGCCGCTCTTGATGACCATGGGCGCGCCGCAGACCTCACACTGCTCATCGATGGGCTCCGCGTTGTCGCTCTCGCCCGGGAGCGGGCGGGTGCTGTGGCACTCCGGGAAGCCGCTGCACGCTAGGAACCGCCCGAACCGACCCCAGCGCAGCAACATGGGCCGCCCGCACTTCTCGCACCGCTCCTCCGTGAGCTCCTCCAGGCGAGGGGCCTGGGCGGCAGCCTCCAGGGCCTCCTTCAGGGGCGCGTAGAACTGCCGTACCACCGGCTCCCAGGGCCGATCCCCCCGGGCGATCTCGTCCAGCTCATCCTCCATCTCAGCGGTGAAGCCCAGGTCCACCACATCCGGGAAATGCTCCGTGAGCAGGTCATTGACCACCCGCCCAAGCTCTTCCGGCCGCAGGTAGCGGCCGTCCCTGGTCACGTACCCGCGCTCCTGAATGGTGGAGAGGATGGGCGCGTAGGTGCTGGGCCGGCCGATGCCGTTCTCCTCCAGCGCCTTCACCAGGGTAGCCTCGGTGAAGCGAGGGGGAGGCTCCGTGAAATGCTGCTCCGGCGTCAGCTCCACCAGCCGCAAGGCGTCTCCCGGCGCCAGTTCGGGCAGGGCGGGCGGCTCCTCCTCCGGTCTGCTCTCCCTGGCCTCGTGGTAGAGCCGCCTGTACCCCGGGAAGCGCAGGATGCTTTCCGTGGCCCGCAGCAGGTAGCGCTCGTGGCCGCTGGGCGGCTCTGCCACCACCTCCACGGTGGTCTGATCGTAGACCGCGTCGGCCATCTGGCTGGCCACCATGCGCTGCCAGATGAGCCCGTACAGCCGGAGCTGGTCGCGGCTCAGGACGCGCCGCAGGGCCTGCGGCTCGCGCCACACCGAGGTAGGCCGGATGGCCTCGTGGGCCTCTTGAGCCCTCTTGGCGCGGGTCCGATAGGTCCGCGCCGAGCCCGGCACGAACTCCGCCCCGAACCTCTTGACCACGTACTCGCGAGCCTCCTGCCTGGCCACCTCCGCCACCTGTGTCGAGTCAGTGCGCATGTAGGTGATGAGCCCCACCTGGCCCTGGCCGGGCAGCGCCAGACCCTCGTATAGCTGCTGCGCCACCGCCATGGTCCGCTTCGCCGAGAACCCGAAGCGCCGCGAGGCCTCCTGCTGGAGGGTGCTGGTGGTAAAGGGAGGCGCTGGGCGGCGCAACTGCGCCCTCTTCTTGACATCCGAGACTTGATAGGCGGTCTCACGCAACAGCCCTACCAGCCGCTGCGCCTCGCTCTCGCTGACCACCTCCAGCTTCTTCTTGCCCACCAGGCCCACCAATCTGGCCTGGAAGCGCGCCGCCGCCTCCGCCCCGTCAGCGGCGCGGGCCAGGGTCGCGTCAATAGTCCAGTACTCCTGGGGAACGAAGTTCTCGATCTCGCGCTCCCGCTCCACCACCATGCGCAGCGCCACCGACTGCACCCGCCCCGCCGACAGCCCGCGCCGGATCTTCTGCCACAGCACCGGGCTGATCTTGTAGCCCACCAGCCGGTCCAGCACACGTCGCGCCTGCTGCGCCTCCACCAGCCGCATGTCGATCTGACGGGGGTGGCGGAAGGCCGCCCGCACGGCGTCCGCCGTGATCTCGTGGAAGACCACGCGATAATAGGGGCGCTCCTCCAGGTCGACGGCCTGCACCAGGTGCCAGGAGATAGCCTCGCCCTCGCGGTCAGGGTCGGTGGCCAGGTAGACCGCCTCGGCGTCCCTGGCCGCCTCCCTGAGCTGTCGAACCACCCGCTGCTTGGCCCTGGGCACCACGTAGCCAGGCACGAAGCCCCCCTCGATGTCTACGCCCAGCCGCGACTTGGGCAGGTCACGCACGTGCCCGATGGAGGCCCGCACCTCGTAGCTCGGCCCCAGGATGCCCGCCAGGGTCCGGGCCTTGGCCGGCGACTCCACGATCACCAGGCTCTTCCCGGCGTTGCTCTTTCTTGCCTTCTTTCCCGGCATCCTCTAAGTCCCGTAGCTGGCGCGGGCTTCACGGACCCGCACGTAATTCATTCGACCCACCTGCCGCACCATACCCTTGAGCTCCAGCATGGCTAAGGCGCTGCTGACAGCGGCGATGGGCAGCCCGCACTCTCGACGCACCTCATCTATGTGTATCGGCTCTGAGGACAGATGCTTCAGTAGGAGCGACTCTGTTTCGTCCGCCGGCACCAGTTCCTTCATCTCCATCTGGTAAGTCGCCATGGTCAGGTTAAGCTCGGCCAGGATGTCCTCCACCTGCCTCACCAGCTTGGCCTCCCCCTCCTGGATGAGTCTGTTGGTGCCCCGGCAGGCGGGCGAGTAGATGCTCCCGGGCACCGCGAAGACCTCTCGGTTCTGCTCCAGGGCCTGGCGAGCCGTGATCAGGGCTCCACTCCTCACGTCCCCCTCCACCACCAGCACCCCCAGGCTGATCCCGCTCATGATGCGATTGCGCCGCGGGAAGTACTCGCTGCGCGGCTGCGTGCCCGGCGGATAGTCGCTGATGAGCGCGCCCCGCTCCATGATCTCCTGCGCCAGCCGGGCGTGCTCCGGCGGGTACACGAGGTCGAGCCCGTTGGCCAGCACGGCGATGGTGCGCCCGCCCGCCGCCAGCGCAGCCCGATGGGCGATGGAGTCGATCCCGCGGGCCAGCCCGCTGACCACGCTGACGCTGCTCCGGGCCAGGGCCCCGGCGAGCTCCTCCGCCACCTGCCGCCCGTAGGCGGTGCCCCGCCGCGTGCCCACCACCGCCACCGCCCACTCGTCGGCCGCGGTGAGCTGCCCGCGGACGTAGAGGACCGGCGGCAGGTCGTAGATCTCTTTCAGCCGCGGCGGGTAGGCCTCGTCGTGCCAGGTGAGGGCCCGGATGCCCAGCCTCTCCAGCCCCTCCAGCTCCCCCTCCGGGGATACCTTGTCCCTGGTGGCCAGGAAGGCCGAGATGCTGCCCGCGTCGAGGCCGGCAGCCCGCAGCTCCCCGGCGCTTGCAGTCCAGGCGTTCTCCAGGCGGCCGAAGTGCTTCTCCAGTAGCGAGACGCGCGCCCGCCCGATGCGCGGAATGCGCCCGAAGGCTACCCAGTACTTCAGATCGCTGCGTTCTTCAGCCATTCAGCGGATCATTGTAGCACAGTCCCCCTAGTACCCCGCCGCCCTAGCGCCGCTTGACAGGAGGCCATATAATGGACCGCCGTAACCCCGAAGCCGCGATGAAGGCGGCCTAGAGTTCAGGAGACTTCCATGTTTCTCGGCATCAAAGTGATCTTCTGGCTGATAGCGCTGGGCGCGGTCATCGTTATCCCTATCGCCTTGGCCGCCGCTCTCTTCGCCGCCGCCGTGCTGGGCAGCCCCGGCGAGTGCGACTCCGGCGTGCGCCCGGTGAACGTTTCGACCGCCGACGCGGCGGCCTTCCAGGCGAAGCTGGACGACCTGAACGACCGCCTGGACGCCGGGCAGCCCGGCTCCTTCCAGTTCACCGAGAGTGAGGCCGCCTCCCGTGCCGTCGAGTTCCTGGACGAGCACGACGCCCCCATCGAAAACCTGAAGATCTGCTTCAACGAGAACGAGGCCTCGGCCTCCGGCACCGTCGACGTCCGCTTCGGCCCGAACGTGGACGCCAAGCTGACCGGCACCCTGGACCTGACCGGCGAGTCGCCGAACGCTGACGTCGACATTGACGTGGGGAAGGTGCCCGGCTTCGTCACCGGCGCCGTCGAGTGGCTCGTGGAGCGGATCGCAGACGACCAGCTCGTCGAGATAGACCTCGAAGAGCACGACTACCGCCTCGAGTTCGCCGAGGGCACCGCAACCCTCTCTGGCACACCCTGAGGGGTACCGCTCCGACCCGTCGCAGCCAGCGTCAGAAGAGCCCGCGAGAGCGAGTGGTCATCGAAGGCTGCGCGGCGCATGATGTGGACACAGCGGCTAAAGACGCTGGGAAACAGCGTCAGGCAGCGGGAAGCGACGAACAGACGGCTGCGGATGGGGGGCTGGTTTCTAGCCTTCGTTGGCAGCGGCCGGCTCTTCGTCCGCCTCGGCCTCCTTGGTCACGCGCACCTTCTTGATGCGCCGCCCCGTCACCGAGAGGACCCGCAGGGTGAGGCCGTCGGCGTGCACCTCATCGCCTGCAGATGGTACTTTCCCCAGGTGGTGGTACACGAAGCCGCCCACCGTGTCGAAGTCCTCCCCGGTCACCTCCACCCCGAACAGCTCGTTGAACGCATCGATGCTCACGCGGGCGTCGAGGATGGCTTCCGTGTCGGTGAGACGCTCGATGGTGACCTCCTCCCGGTCGTACTCGTCCTCGATCTCCCCTACGATCTCCTCCAGGAGGTCCTCGATGGTCACCAGGCCGGCGGTGCCCCCGTACTCGTCCACCACGATGGCGATGTGCACCTTGTGCTGGCGCATCTCGGCCAGCAGCTCGTCCACCCGCTTGGACTCGGGGATGAAGTAGGGCGGCCTCGCTAGTTCTTTTACGCTCTCCGGAGATCTGCTCTCGGCCAGGTACTTGATGAGGTCCTTGGCGTAGATGACGCCAACGACGTTGTCGATGGTGTCCTCGTACAAGGGGATGCGGCTGAAGCCCCGCTCCACGATGAGACCCAGCACCTCCTCCATGCTGTTCTCCGTGTCCACGGCGGCGATGTCGATGCGCGGTACCATGATCTCGCGGGCGGTGGTATCCACCAGGTCCAGAACGCCCCGGATCATCTGCCGCTCGTCCTCCTCGATGGGGCCGTTGGCCTGCTCTCGCTCCATCAGCCACGCCAGATCGTCGTCATCCTGTTCGTCCGGGCGCTCCCCGGGCCGGCCCCCGAACGCCCGCAGCCGCATCAGGGCGCGCCCGGGCAGGTCCAGCGCCCATGCGGGAGCGCCGAACACCGCGTGAAAGACCCTCATGCAGGGTGATAGCCGTAGCCCCCAGCGCTCGGGGCTCTGGGAGACCAGGAAGCGGGGCACCGCCTCCAGCACGGTAATGATCACCAGGGCGCCGGCCATGGTGGCCGCCAGGGCCACCCAGGTGTGGCCCGTCTCCCGGAGGACCAGAAAGATGCCCAGGGCCGTCCCCAGCACAATGGCCAGGATCCGAGCGATGGCCAGCGCTCCCAGCAGGGCCCGCCGCTCCTGAAGATGGCCGTGGAGGGCCTCGGCGCGGGCCACCCCCTTATCCGCCAGCGCCCGCACGCGGGCGCGGCTGCCGGAGATGAGGCCGGCTTCGGCCGCCGTAGCCAGGATAAGGATAGGCACGGCAGCCAGCAGCAGCACCACCCCTATCCAGCCATCAGCTCCCACGTTTAGCTCGATACCTCCCTTTCGCCGCGCCGGGCCGCCCGGTTACGGCGCACCCGCGCCGGTGCTCCCACAGCGGTGCTGCCCGCGGGCACGTCGCGGTTCACCACGGAGCCCGCCCCCGTTCGCGCGCCCCGGCCCACCGTTACCGGCGCCACCAGCATGGTGTCGCTGCCGATGAAGGCCCCGTCCCCGATGACCGTGCGCTGCTTGCGCACGCCGTCGAAGTTGCAGGTGATGGTGCCCGCTCCGATGTTCACATCCGCTCCCACCTCAGCGTCGCCGATGTAGCTGAAGTGGCCCATCTTGGTATTCGGACCCAGCCGGGCGTTCTTGACCTCCGCCAGGTTGCCCACGTGCACCCCCCGGCACAGGTATGAGCCCGGCCTCAGGTGGCTGTAGGGTCCCACCTCTACCTCCTCCTCCAGGGTGGCCCCCGCTACGACCGACGCCACGATCCTGCACCGAGCACCCAGCGAGGAGTCCCGCACGATGCTGTTGGGGCCGATCTCGCACTCCGCGCCGACCACCGTGCCCCCCGCCAGGGTCGTGTTGGGATGGATGACGGTGTCCTGCCCGACGGTCACGTCCGCCTCGATGTACGTGCTCGCCGGATCGACCATGGTGACGCCCGCCAGCAGGTGTCGGCGGCGGATGCGCTCTCGCATGACCCGCTCCGCCTCGGCGAGCTGCACCCGGTCGTTGATGCCCCGCACCTCGTCGGCGTCATCGGCCTGCACGGCGACGACCGTCGCACCCTCCCGGACGGCCATGCCCACCAGCTCCGTCAGGTAGTGCTCGCCGTTGTGCGCCCTGGGGATGGCGCCCAGCCGCGGCCACACCCAGGCTGCGCGGAAGCAGTAGATGCCGCCGTTGATCTCCGCACGCCCGGCCGATGACCTGTCCCGGTCGGCCGCCTCCACCACCTCCACCACCCGGTTCCGGTCGTCGCGCCGGACCTCGCCGTAGCCCCCCGCCTCGTCCACGCAGGCCGTCAGCATGGTGAGGTCGGCGTCGTGCTCCAGATGGGAGCGCATCAGCCGGGAGAGCGTCTCGGGGGTCAGCAGGGGAACGTCGCCGTGGAGGATCAGGAGGTGTTCCGCATCGCTGGCCAGCGGCTCGGCCTGGGCCAGGGCGTGACCTGTGCCCAGCGGCTCGGCCTGCCGGGCATAGCCGACCCCGTTGCCCAGGGCTACTCGCACCGCCTCCTCGCCGGGACCCACCACCGCCACGCAACGCTCCACGCGCGCGCGGCGAGCGGCATCTACCACGTGGCAGACCAGCGGCTTGCCCGCCAGGGGGTGCAGCACCTTGGGACGGCGCGAACGCATTCGCTGGCCGACCCCGGCGGCCAGCACCACTGCTATCCAGTTGTGACTAGCTTTCGTCATCTACGCGCGACGAATCGGCAGGAAGGCCGCCCGGCGCACGGCCGGCCTCGCTGCCGATCCCTAGACGCCCGCAGCAACGCGGGCAACAAAATCCCACATGCCCACGCCGGGCAAACCTAGCCCAGACGCCGGCAGTGACGCTTCACTCAAATCCTTCCGGCCGATATGGGAACTATCTGGAGGATCTTCGTTCTCTGTCAACCGAGGGCGCCCCTTTTCCATCCACCCGAACCGCCCACCATGCACGGGCGGAAAGTACGACGCCATCCGTAATGGTAGCGACTGACCTCATAGCCTGTCAAGCGCATGAGAAGCCCAGGGCATACAGCTTCACCGCCGGGGACGCTGCCTTTCTTCATCGGTGGAATTGCTACCCCCGCTCATCGTTAGTATCGGCCGCCGCCGGGGCCACCTCTATTGCATAGTGTCCCCTCGCCCTTCGCCGAACTGCTCACCTCCCGCCCCGCCAAATTGACACCCCCTTTGAGCCGCCCGTACAATGAGGCTGCCTGCCTCTGGGCAGGCGCGCTCATACGTATTACTCGCCCCTGGCGACCGCTTTGCCGTGAACAGCGACGACATCCGCAGGGCCTTCAGCGATTTCTTCGTGGCGCGGGAGCACAAGGCCATCCCCAGCTCCTCGCTGGTCCCTCACGGCGATCCCACCCTCCTCTTCACCAGCGCCGGCATGGTCCAGTTCAAGCCCTACTTCATGGGCCTGGCCGAGCCGCCCGCCCCTCGCATGACCTCCGTCCAGAAGTGCTTCCGCACCTCCGACGTGGAAAAGGTGGGCAACTACGGCCACCTCACCTTCTTCGAGATGCTGGGCAACTTCAGCGTGGGCGACTACTTCAAGGACGAGGCCATCGCCTGGGCCTGGGAGCTGGTCACGAAGGATATCGGCCTGCCCCCCGAGCGCCTCTGGGCCACCGTCTTCCTGGACGACGACGAGGCCTTTGAGCTCTGGCGCAAGCAGGGGGTACCGGCCGAGCGCATCATGCGCTACGGCGAGGACGAGAACTACTGGTTCTCCGGCGAAACCGGCCCCTGCGGCCCCTGCAGCGAGATCCACTACGACTTCGGCCCCCAGACAGGCTGCGGCCAGCCCGACTGTCAGCCCTCCCACACCTGCGGCCGCTTTGTCGAGCTCTGGAACCTGGTCTTCATGACCTACTACCAGCAGGAGGACGGCTCTCGCACCCCCCTCCCCAAGAAGAACATCGATACCGGCGCCGGCCTGGAGCGCTGGGCGGTGGTCCTCCAGGGCAAGGACAACCTCTACGACACCGACCTCTTCCGCCCCATCGTGGCACGTGTGGAGGAGATCTCCGGCCAGGCCTACGATCGGGCCGACGAGGCCACCCGCCGGGCCATGCGGGTTGTCGCCGAGCACGCCCGGGCCGCCGCCTTCCTCATCGCCGACGGCGTCATCCCCAGCAACGAAGGCCGCGGCTACGTCCTCAGGCGGCTCCTCCGCCGCGCCGTCTACTTCGCCACCCGCGTCGGCGATGCTCACGCCCGCGCCTGGCTCCGCCCCGTGAGCGAATCTGTCATCGACCTCATGAGCGACGCCTACCCCGAGCTGGCCCAGCGCAGGCAGTTCATCGAGCGCGTCGTGGAGGCGGAAGAGGAGAAGTTCCGCCAGACCCTCGAGGCGGGCCTTCGCCTCCTGCGCACCGACCTGCTGGGCTGGAGAGCCCCGCTCCTCTCCCAGCTCGAACGCATCGAGCAGGCAGTGGAGACGCCTTTCCGGCCCCTCCAGCAGAGCGGCGCTATGATCAACGCCCTGCAAACCGCCAGCCGGCAGATGGCCGAGGCGGAAGAAATCATCGCCCAGGTCAGCAGCTTCATCCAGAAGGCCACTCAGGAAGCGGCTGAGGCCGCTCTCCGTCCGCTTCGCGACGTCCACGTCCACCTGGCCGAGATCGCCTCCCGAGGGTCGGCCGCCCTCCAGGATGCCCTTCGAGAGGCCCTGCGCACCTCCTTCCCCGCCGTCCGCCAGGTCTCGGGCAGGGAGGCCTTCATCCTCCACGACACCTACGGCTTCCCCAAGGAGCTGACCGCCGAGGTAGCCGCGGAGCAGGGCTTCACCGTCGACGAGGAGGGCTTCGAGCGCGAGATGGCCGCCCAGCGTGAGCGCGCCCGCGCCGCCACCCGCTTCGAGGTGGAGGAGGCCCAATTCCAGGCCTACGCCTCTCTCTCCCACATCCAGACCCGTTTCCTGGGCTACGAGACCCTCCGCCACCACACCACCGTGGCCGGTATCATCGGCCCCGCAGGCGTGGCTGAGGCGGCCGAGGAGGGGCAGGAGGTGGAGGTCGTGCTGCTGGAGACCCCCTTCTACGCGGAGGCCGGCGGCCAGGTGGGCGACCAGGGCGAGATCCTCGGCGAGGACGGCCGCATGGCCGTCGAGGACACCCGCTACGCCGCCGAGGAGCTCATCGTCCACCGCGGGCGCATCCTGGAGGGCCGCATCACCCTCAACGACACGGTAACCGCTCAGGTAGATGCCGCCAGGCGCGCCGATATCATGCGTAACCACACCGCCACCCACCTGCTCCACGCCGCCCTCCGCGGCGTGCTGGGCGAGCACGTGCGCCAGTCCGGCTCCCTGGTGGCCCCCGACCGGCTCCGCTTCGACTTCACCCACATCCAGGCCACAACACCTGAGGAGCTCCAGCGCATCGAGGCCGAGGTGAACGAGAAGATCCGGGACGACATCCCCGCGGAAACCCACTACACCTCCTATGAGGAGGCCGTCTCTGCCGGGGCCATGGCCCTCTTCGGCGAGAAGTACGCAGACCGGGTCAGGGTCGTCGAGACGGGCGCTGAGCTGAGAGTGCAGTGTCCTCAGTGCGGGGCCCCTTACGTGGTCGAGGCCGGCGCTGAGGTGAAAGTGTGGTGTCCTCGGTGCGGGGCCCCTTACACTCAGGTCGTCCAGGCGGGCGCTGAGGGCCGCTACAGCATGGAGCTCTGCGGTGGCACCCACTGCCTGCGCACCGGGCAGATCGGCCAGTTCGTCATCGTGAGCGAGGAAAGCATCGGCGCGGGCCTGCGCCGCATCGAGGCCTTTACCGGCCACGGCGCCGAGGACTACGTTCGCCAGCAACTCGCTACCCTGGAGAGGGTGAGCCGCCGCCTCGGGGGGACGCCTGCCGAACTGGAGGAGCGGCTGGACTCCCTAACGCGCGAGCTGGAATCCCTGCGCAAGCGGCTACAGACCCTGGAGCGCCGCGCCTCCCGCGATGAGGCCCGGGCCCTCCTGGCGAAGTACGACCAGCTTCCCAGGCCCGTGGCCGTGGTCGAGCGGGTCAGCGTCTCGGGGGCAGAGGCCATGCGCGAGATGGGCGACCAGCTTCGCTCCCAGCTTGGCAGCGCCTTCGTCGTCCTGGGCGCCGTAGTGAACCAGAAGCCCGCATTCGTGGCCATGGGCACCGCCGACGTGGTCGGGCTCATTCATGCCGGCGAGTTCATCAAGAAGGTGGCCGCGGTCACCGGCGGCGGCGGCGGCGGCCGGCCTGACATGGCCCAGGCCGGCGGCAAGGACCCCGCCCGCCTGGACGAGGCCCTCCGCCTCGCCGCTTCCCTGGCCGCGGAAGCCCTCGCCCCGGCCCGAACACCCACTCCCCCCGAAGGAGGCGATCGCTCCTAGCCCCTGGAGCGCTGCCCATGCCTGGCGATGCCGAGCCGAGCTACATCCTCGTCACTCTAGAGCCCGACGACGATATCCCCGCCATCTGCGGCATGATCGACGTGGCCCCGGGCCCGCGCGTCGCCCTCGTGGCCCCGCGCGGCAACCACACCCTCCAGGGTCCCACCGGGATGGCCCGCATCCTGAGGCATGCCGCCGGCGCGGGCAAGGAACTCGCCCTGGTCAGCGGCCAGCGCGGCCTGCGGGCCCGCGCTCGCCAGAGTGGCATGCCCGCCTACGACTCCGAGGCGGCCCTCCAGCGGACTCCCCCCGTGCCCTCGCCGAGGCTGCGTCGCGGCTGGCTCCAGCTCCGGGCCCGGCTGCGCTATCTTACCGCCCGCGACCGCACCATCATCTCCTTCGCAGCCGTGGTGGTCTTCCTCGCCCTGGTCGCCGCCTATCTGCTGGTGCCCTCGGCCCACGTGGTTGTCTACCCGGAATCGCAGGAGATCTCGCGCACTATCCGCATCACCGCCTCCACCGTCCGCCGCGACGTCGACCTCTCCGCCCGCTCCGTTCCCGCCCGCCCGGTGACCACCACCCTGCCCCTGACTTCGGGCATGCCCACCACCGGCCGCGCTGAGGTGGATGGAGAGACCCTGGCCGTGGTGGCCGAACAGGACCTGAAAGCTCTCCGCGGCCTGGCCCAGCGGGCTGCCGAGCAGCAGGGCTTCGCCCGCTTGGCCAGGGAGCGCCGGGGCACCGCCGCCGTCTACCGCGAAACGCTCTCGGCCGTCCTGGAAGATGAGCAGTACAGCGCCCAGCCGGGCGAGCCTGCCGAATTCCTGCTCTTGGCGGTGGATGCTGAGGTCACCGCCACCGCCGTGCTGGACAGTGACGTGCAGGCGGTGGTCGAGCATGCGCTCGCGGAGGAACTGGACCCGGACACCATGCTCCTCGCCGGCAGCATCACCGCCCGCCAGGGTTTCTTTGTCAGCTACGAGGGCGATACACTTACCCTTGAAGCCCGGGCCAGGGGCGCCGTGGCTCCCCGCATCGACCAGGGCCAACTGAAAGACGACCTGGCTGGCAAGAGCCGCGACGCAGCCCGCGACCTGCTGGAGGAGCGCATAACCATGGCAGCGCCGCCCGAGATCGACCTCAGCCCCTGGTGGGCCCGAAGCATCTCGCGATACGCCTGGCGCGTCCACCTGGAGCTGCGGGAGCCGGAGCCATGAGGATCCTCGCCCTGGACGTCGGCGAGCGCCGCATCGGCACGGCTATCTGCGACCCCGACGAGCGGCTGGCCGTGCCCCTGGGCGTCATCGAGCGTCAGGGCGGCGAGGCCGACGTGCAGTCGGTCCTGGCCCTGGCTGAGCAGGAGGAGGTAGGCGCCCTGGTGGTGGGCCTCCCGCTGTCCCTCGACGGCAGCAAAGGCCCCCAGGCTCGACGCACCGAGGCCTTCGCTCGCCAGCTCTCCGCCCGCACCTCGCTCCCGGTGGAGTTCTGGGACGAGCGTCTCTCCACAGCGGAGGCAGAGCGGTACGCGGCCGCGCGCCCCCGTCGCGGCCGTCGGGGCACCAGCGATGCCCTGGCCGCCGCCATCATCCTCCAGGGCTTTCTGGATGCGCGGCGCGCCCGCGCTGGTGAACCGTAGATGTTGACCCCTGTGCGCCTGGTCGCCCTCGTCGTGACGCTCGGCTCCCTCGCCCTGGTGGCGGTGGTGGCCTGGGCTGTCGCCGGGACGCCCGGCACCATCCTGGATGAAGAGCCGGCCGTGCCTACCCGGCGGGCCCCGCCGGCCACGGGCGTGGCCATCGTCCCCGTCCAGAAGGGCGACACCGCCAGGGACATCGGCGAACGCCTGGAGGAAGAAGAGGTCATCCAGAGCGCCCGCCTCTTCCGGGTGATGGTCGCCCTCACCGGCGTGGAGGACGAACTGAAGGTCGGCGAGTACGAGTTCGACCGCGGGCTCGCTACCATGGAGGTGATCAACCGCATCCACCAGGGGCTCACCGCGCCCCTGGTCGTCACCATCCCGGAGGGTCTCCGCGAGGAGGAGATAGCCGACTTGCTGGAGCGCAAGGACATCATCTCCGGCCAGGAGTTTCAGGCCGCCCTCTCCGCCCGGGTGTACGATGCTTCCTTCCTGGACCTGCTGCCGTCGGGCGTAGGGCTGGAGGGATTCCTCTTCCCCGCCACCTATGGCTTCTCTCGCAATGCCACCGGCCAGGACGTGGTCAGGGAGATGCTCCGCGCCTTCGACGAACAGGTCCTGCCCACGCTCCCGCCCGAGGGCGTCCTGGACCTGACCCTCCACCAGGCCGTCATCCTGGCCTCCATCGTGGAGCGCGAGGCCGTCGTCCCCAGCGAGCGACCCACCATCGCCAGCGTCTTTCTCAACCGTCTCCAGATCGGCCTGCCCCTTCAGGCCGACCCAACCGTCCAGTACGCCGTGGCCGACGACCCGGACAGCGTCGAGCGCTTCGGCTACTGGAAGAAGGAGCTGACCGTCGCCGACCTGGCGCTCGACTCGCCGTATAATACCTACGTCAACGTGGGTCTGCCCCCGGGTCCCATCGCCAACCCGGGGCTCGACTCCATTCAGGCCGTGCTGCGGCCCGCCCGTACCAACTATCTCTTCTTTGTGGCTCAGGAGGATGGCAGTCACGTGTTCGCCGAGACCCTGGATGAGCACCTCCGCAACGTCTGCGCCATCGACCCGGCGCGACCGGAGTGCGGGGCCATCTCCCAGCCCACCGAGCGGGAAGAGGAGGAGGGGCCGTGAAGCGAGTCGGCCTCATCGGCTACCCCTTGGGCCACTCCATCAGCCCCGCCCTCCATCAGGCCGCCTTTGCCGCCCTCGGCATCGAGGGCCGCTACGAGACCTGGGAGACCCCTCCGGAGGCCCTGGCCGACCGGGTCAATGCCCTGCGTTCAGAGGATGTCCTGGGCGCCAACGTGACCATCCCTCACAAGGAGGCGGTCATAGAGCTTCTGGACGGGACCACCGACCTGGCCGCCAAGTCCGGAGCCGTCAACACCATCGTCAACCGGGCCGGGCGGCTCAGCGGCCACAACACCGACGTCATCGGCTTCGCTCGCGCCCTCCGGGAGGACGCCGGGTTCGATGCCCGGGGTGCCCGCGCCGCCGTCCTGGGAGCCGGGGGCGCCGGCCGGGCGGTGGCCCTGGCCCTCTTGGAGGCCCGCGCCAGCCTCACCTTCGTGGCCGACATCGTGCCCCAGCGGGCGGAGGCCCTGGTGGAGTCGCTGCGCCCCCTGGCCGCCGGCGGCAGCACCCTCGTCTGGGGCTACTGGGCCTCCCCGGCCTTCCGTCAAACCCTGGCCGGTTGCCAGCTCCTGGTCAACTGCACCCCGGTGGGCACGCGCGGCGGCGATAGCGAGGGCCAGTCCCCTCTGTCGACTGACCTCATACCGAAGGACGTCTTGGTATTCGACCTGGTGTACAACCCCCCGGAGACGCCGCTCATGGCCGCCGCCCGCGAGCGGGGCTGCCGGGTCAGCTCGGGCCTGGGCATGCTGGTCTATCAGGCGGCCGAGTCCTTTCGGCTCTGGACGGGCCGCAAGCCCCCCATGGAGTCGATGCTCCAGGCGGGGCGACGCGCCCTCGAGGTCTTCGCAGGGCAGGCGGGTAGATGACATAATGATTACTCAGCGAGGGGAACGCTAGCGTGGGTTGGGGTATCGGCTGGGGCCTCCTCATCGTCGCCATCGTTGTGGCCCTGGTTACCTACGTCATCGTTCAGGAGATGCGGGCCCAGCAGCACTGGCGCCGCCTGGTCGAGCAGGGCGACCTCGACGCCATCCGCCAGATCGTGCAGGGTGAGGTGAAGCGCTGGCGCGAGGACCGCCCGCCCAGGGATGTGCCACCCTCCCTCTGGCACGGCGTGCAGACCGTCGAGCTGCTGGAGATCGGCGGCGACTATGTGCGCCTCACCTGCACCGCCGAGGGTCAGTATGCCATGGTGGACGGTCAACGGCGGGAGGTCAGCACCGCCCTCAGCGAGGGGATGAAGCTCACCGCCAAGCTGGCCGATATGTTCCTCTACGACATCCCTAACCTGCGCCTGGACCGCGTCCAGATCGACGTCTACACTACCTTCCGCGACCGCCGCGGCGCTGCCACCCAGGACTGCATCCTCAGCACCCTGGTCCGCCGCTCCGACGCCCAGTATGTGGACTGGGAAGCCTCCTCCCCCGAGGAGATCGTGGCCATCTTCGGGGGACGCTTCCGCCGCGACCAGAGCGGTGCAGCCCTCCCCATCGAGCCTGACGCCGAGAGCGTGCGGGTCGGCCCCTCCGAGCCCCAGAGCCCGCACTCGGAGGCCTAATTGGCAGCATGATGAAGAACTCCGCCGGTTGGGGGTACAGGGGGCTCCGTTCCCAAGGTTTCCGCTCTCAGCCTTGCCCGTCCGAGCATTCCGCCCCCGCGCAGCGGGCGGGGGCCTGGGGGGTGTCCCCCAGACTAGAACATAGAGGCCGCGAGCCGCCGCTGGAGGCGGCGTGCGACGTGGCCGGGTCGGCGCCAGCCTCTTTTCGGCGCCGTGTTAGGTCCGTAGCCTGCGCTCAGGAAAACGTTACTGAGCGAAAAGGAGCCCATTATGGAACTCAACAGGGCGCAGCAGTTTCTGGCCCAGCGCTACGACTGAGCGGAGTCAGTCTTGCTGGCCGTGTGCCAGGAGCTGGGAATCGAGGATGAGCTTGTCCCCAGGATCGCCACTGCCTTCGGCGGCGGCATGGGCGGTACAGGCGCCGTTTGTGGGGCCGTGGCCGGCGCCGCCATGGCCATCGGCATCAAGCACGGACGCGAGGACGCCACGGAGCCCCGAGATCAGGCCTACGCGCTCTTCCAGGAGTTCCGCCGCCGCTTCGAGGCGGAGATGGGCCATATCTGCTGCCGTGAGCTCACCGGCATCGACCTGTCTACCCCCGAGGGCTTCGAGGCCTTCTGGAAGTCCGACGTGCCCATCAGGGTCTGCCTGCGCGCAGGCGGCCTGGCCTTCGACATCGTGATGGAACTCCTGAAGGACGCCGGGCAGGGAAGCCCCCGCGATTGAGTCCCATGGAGCCTACCGACTTGCCAGCGGCCGGGGAAAACGAGATCCAGGGTCTGCGCGCCGTTCAGGTGCGCGTGGGCTGCTACTCCGGCGGCCGCTTCGCCGAGCAGCCCCGCTGGGTGGAGCGCGAGGGCGTCCGCCTCGAGGTGGCGGCCATCGAAAGCCGCTGGCGCGAGCACGACCGCCTGGGCTTCCGCGTCACCCTCGAGGACTCCCAGCGCCTGCTCCTCTTCTACCTGCCGGAGGAGGACATCTGGTCCGTGGTGGAGGTCTCATGAAACAGGACCCATCGCCTGAAAGCGTGGCCCGTCGGGGCACTATCTCCCAGCACGTCCAGTCCCTGCCCGCCTCCGGCATCCGGCGCTTCTTCGACCTCCTCTCGGGCATGGAGGATGTCATCTCCCTGGGCATCGGCCAGCCCGACTTCGTGACCCCTCTCGGCATCCGCAACGCCGCCATCCGCTCCATCGAGGAAGGCCACACCCACTACACCTCCAACTACGGCATCCCCGAGCTCCGGCAGGCCATCGCCCGCCACCTCTACCGCCTCTACCGCGTGGAGTACGACGCCACCACCGAGATCATCGTCACCACCGGCGTCAGCGAGGCCCTCAACATCGCCATGCTCGCCATCCTCGACCGCGACGACGAGGTCCTCTGCCCCGACCCCTCCTTCGTCTCCTACCTCCCCGCCGTCCTCCTGGCCGGCGGCACCTTCGTCCCCGTCCCCACCAGCGTCGAGCACGACTTCAAGCTTCGCGCCGACGACCTGGAGGAGCGCGTCACCCCCCGCACCAAGGCCATCCTCATCGGCTACCCCTCAAACCCCACCGGCGCCGTCATGGAGCGCCAGGACCTCCTCGCGGTGGCCGACGTGGCCCGTCGCCACAACCTCTTCGTCCTCTCCGATGAGATCTACGACCGCCTCGTCTACGGCATCGACCACACCTGCTTCGCTTCGCTGCCCGACATGCGCGACCACACCATCCTCATGGGCGGCTTCTCCAAGGCCTACGCCATGACCGGCTGGCGCCTCGCCTACGTCGCCGCCCGCGTCGACCTCACCGAGGCCATGATGAAGGCCCACCAGTACATCATGATGTCCGCCCCCACCGTCTCCCAGTACGCCGCCCTCGAAGCCCTCCGCAACGCCGAGGAGGACGTGCGCGGCATGGTCGCCGAGTATGACCGCCGCCGCCGCCTCGTCGTCAACGGCCTCAACGACATCGGCCTGACCTGCTTCGAGCCCCGCGGCGCCTTCTACGCCTTCCCCTCCGTAAGCGTCACCGGCATGTCCGACGAGGCCTTCTCCGAAACCCTCCTCATGGAGGAGAAGGTAGTTGTGGTGCCCGGCTCCGCCTTCGGCCAGTTCGGGACCGGCCACGTCCGCATCTGCTACGCCCAGTCCTACGAGCTCATCGAAGAGGCCCTCAGGCGCATGCGCCTCTTCGTAGACCGCCACCGCGTCGGCTGACCAACAGCCTCACCGACCTCGTTCGACCGCCCACACTCCTCTAGCCGCGTGCTGAAAGGCCCCACGCAGCCAAGGGTGCAGGGGGCTTGCCCCGCTGCCGGGGTGCGCGAGGGGTCTCCCCTCGCTCTTCTCATTTCTTCCTAAGAATTTGGATTTCAGGGTAGCACCCACTGCCCCACCACGGGTTTCGTCATCGATGCGCACTCGCGCCACCCCAGAGATGGGCGGGCGGCGGCTCTATGTGCGAGCACCCCCGCTTCGCCAGGTCCTCTAGACAGGCGGGCCTTTCTGCGTTAAAATGCATGTAAAGCACATACTTCCGGCATGCATTCGGCTCTGCTGGGGACATTGAACCTCTATCGGAGGGGGTGACCTGAGATGGTCAACACTACCATGTCAAGACCCGCGGAGGCGGCCTTCCCCACCGCCCGTGCCCATGAGATGCCGTTGACGCGCCTCTGGCGAGCGTTCTCACCCGAGCGCCTGGGCGAGGGCATCATGCCCCCCGCCACTCTGCTGCTGCGGCTGGTGATGGGCTGGATCTTCGTCTGGTCGGGATTCGACAAGCTTCTCGGCGACTTCAGCTCTGCCGGTTTCCTCGCCAACGCTACCAAGGGGCCGCTGACCGGATGGTTCCAGGGCCTCGCCCAGAACCAGGCCGCCCTCGATGTCATTGATCCCCTGGTGGTCTGGGGTCAGATCCTCATCGGCCTGGCCCTGATATTCGGAGTGGGCACCCGCTTCACTCTCTTCTGGGCCTCGGCCATGATGTTCATGTTCTACATCGCCCAGTTCCCGCCAGCGAACAACCCCTTCATGGACGAGCACCTGGTCTACATCCTGCTGTTCGTCCTGCTGGGCGCGCTGGGCGCCGGTCGCATCCTCGGCCTGGACGCGCTCCTAGAGCGCCTGCCCTGGGTCCGCAGGCTCCCGCTCCTGAACCTCCTGCTCGGCTGACGGGAGTCGAAGGCGAACAACCCCGCCGACCGCCCGAGGCCTTGCCGAAAGTCCCGACAGGGCCTTGGGCTCGCCTCGCCCGAATGGCGGCACCATCGCCCCGGGCCTACGATTGACGGATGTGGCGCCCGGTGCTATCGTCCGGGCACGCGCGGCGGTATTGGCCGAATCTCGCGCCGTCTAGAGCCTGTTGCCAAAGGGGGAGTCCAGAGGGGCGGAGCCCCCAAGGTTTCTGCCCTCAGCCTTCCCCGTCCGAGCATTCCGCCCCCGCGCAGCGGGCCGGGGGTCTGGGGGTGTCCCCCAGATTCCAAATACATCTTGAGGGCGGGCGGGTGGGCAGAACCACCTGACTTCTGCAACAGGCTCCTCAGAAGGCTGCCTTTCGCCAGCGCGAGGGGCGAAAAGGGAATCCTTATGGGCCGAGCCTCTCTCCTCTACTGGACCGCCCTCGCCGCCCTCCTGGCCTTCCTCCTTCAGGTCTTCTCTGGCTTCGTCCTCTGGCTCGCCTTCACCGAGGGGCCGGTGGGAGGCCGCGGAGCTGCCCGGCAGTTCGCTCGGGGCCAGGAGGAGTTCCTCGCCCTCGGCCGCCACAAC
This sequence comes from Dehalococcoidia bacterium, assembly GCA_049678585.1. Taxonomy (GTDB): domain Bacteria; phylum Chloroflexota; class Dehalococcoidia; order DSTF01; family CAZFGZ01; genus CAZFGZ01. The sequence continues at coordinate 1,412 of JBAUEL010000147.1, read as the reverse complement.
TGGCTGGACCTCCACGACTGGACGGCCGTGGCCCTCATGGTCATCCTGGCCCTCCACCTCGCCCTCAACTGGCGCTGGGTCCTCTCCGTCACCAAGAGACTGCTGACTGGTCGGCCCTGACCTTCGCCTCGCCGACGTCAGGAGCCGTCGCGGGTGCAGGGGTCTCGCCGCCCAACCGGGGTGCGCGAGGGGTGTTCCCTCGCTTCCCTCTCGCCCTGTTTGCCTGTTTCTCTGTTTGCTTGTTTGCCTTCCCGCCCCTACGGCGGCTCGATGCAGCTCAGCCCCACCTGCGCCAGCACCACCAGCACGTCGTCCATGGCAACAGCGCCGCTGGGCGCACCGGCGTCCCACGGCGGGTTGGGCTCCGCGCTGGGTGACCGGTCGTATTTCACGCCCTCCTTTATCTGATGCAGCGGCGGCGGGATGTCGTTCGTCGTGTCGCCGTCCAGGTCCACGCCCTTGATCGTGTCGTAGCGCACCCCGTTGGCGTTGGGGTCGCCTCCGGCGTCGCCTTCGTACGTCCCCACGTAGAACAGCACCGCCAGCACGTCGTCCATGGCCACTGCCCTGTCCCGCTTGCCGTTGGCGCCGGTGGCGTCCGCCTTGGCCGGCACCGGCACATCGTAGAAGTCGTACCAGGCGGTAGGGTCGTAGGCGCCGGTGGCGCCGGGCTTCGGGGGAAGAGCGCCCGCCTGCTCCTCCGCGTCCGCGCACCCGTCGTCGTCGGCGTCGTTCACGGGGTCGTCGCACGAGGTGTCGCCCAGTCGGTCGATGCAGGCGGGCGTCGGCGTCGGCGTGATGGTCGGCGTCTCGGTCGGTGTCGGCGTGATCGTCGGCGGCGGCGTGGCTGTCGGCGTGGGCGTGGGTGTGGGCGTCTCGGTGGGCGTAGGCGTAGGCGTGTCGGTAGGTGTCGGCGTCTCCGTGGCTGTGTTGGTGAAGGTGCAGGTCACCGTCTCGCCCGCGTCGAGGTCTATTGTGGCCTTCCTGGCGCCCAGGTCGACGCTGGAGCCGCCGTCGGGGTCAACGCAGCTCAGGCCGCTGAGGGCGAAGCCGCCCGGCGTCACCTGTGGATCGTCCTCGATGACCGTGTAGCTGTCCGTGAACACGTTGCTGAAGGTCTTCGTCCCTCCATCGTCGAGGCTGAAGCTGTTGGGGGCGGCGATGTTGTCGGTGAAGGCGAAGCCGGTGCCGCCCGGCGGGTCTGTGGCCTTCATGATGACGATGGTGCCGGCGGGGGGCGTCGCCTGCCCATCGCTGTTGCTTCCCCAGCAGGCGAGGGTGCCGTCCGTCTTCACCCCGCAGTTGTGAAAACCGCCCGCGCTGACCTGGCTGAAGGTGCCGGCGGGGGGCGTCGCCTGCCCGTAGTCGTTCCTCCCCCAGCAGGCCAGGGTGCCGTCCGTCTTCACCCCGCA
>JBAUEL010000146.1:0-3124 GCA_049678585.1 Dehalococcoidia bacterium | reverse complement strand
CGCGGCGTGACCTATGAGGGTGCCGCGGAGGCCCGGCCGGCGCCCGGCGTCCTGGAGGCGATCCAGACGGCCGCTGGGGTCGTGGTCGCGCCCAGCAACCCTGTCGGCAGCATCGGCCCCATCCTGGCGCTGCCCGGCGTCCCGGCCGCGCTGCGTGAGAGCAAGGCGCGGGTGGCCGCCATCAGCCCCGTGGTGGGCGGGCGTGCCTTTCAGCCGCCCACGGACGGCATGATGCAGGGGCTCGGCGTGGAGGTGAGCGCCCCGGGCGTGGCGCGTCTCTATGCGGAGTTTCTGGACGTGCTGATCCTGGACGAGGAGGACGCCGGCCTCGCGGGAGGGGTACGTGCGCTGGGCATCGAGCCGGTGGTGACGAACACGGTGATGAGGGGGCCGGCCGAGAAGAGGGCGCTGGCAGAGGCGACGCTGGCTGCGCTGGGGTGCTAAGATACCGCCGTGAGCATCATCGCCTTCGTCGGGGGGACGGGGCCCGAGGGCAGGGGGCTGGCGTTCCGCCTGGCCCTGGCGGGCCATCGCGTCATCATCGGCTCGCGCAGACAGGAGCGGGCCGAGGCCGCCGCCGCCGAGATCCGCTCCCGGGCACCCCAGGCGCAGGTGGGAGCCGGCCTCAATGCCGATGCCGTGCGCGGGGCCGACATGGTATTCATCACTGTTCCCTTCGAGGCCCAGCGCGATACCCTGGCATCTCTAGCGGACGAAATCGGCGAGCGGCTGGTGGTGAGCACGGCGGTGCCCCTGGTCTTCGAGAAGGGGCGGGCCGGCACCTTGGCCGTCCCTGAAGGGTCGGCGGCGGAACAGGCCCAGTCGCTGCTGCCGCGAGCGCGGGTGGTGGGAGCGTTCCAGAACCTCAGCGCTCACAAGCTGCTGGAGGGCGACGCCTCGCTGGAGATGGATGTGGTAGTCTGCGCCGACGACGCCGAGGCGAAGCGCACCGTCATGGCCCTGGCAGAGGAGGTGCGCGGCCTGCGGGCGGTGGACGGCGGCCCCCTGGCCAACTCTCGCTACGTCGAAGACGTTACCGCCCTCCTCCTGAACATCAACCGCCGCTACAAGGCCCACGCGGGCATCCGTATCGTAGGGATCTGAGGTGGAAGCGCCGGAGATCAGGGTCATCGGCCTCACGGGCATGCCCGAGGTCCGCGAAGGCGCTGACCTGCCTCGACTGGTCCTGGAGGCGGCAGGTCGCCAGGGGCTGACCTTCGCCTCGGGCGACGTGCTGATCGTGACCCAGAAGGTGGTATCGAAGGCGGAGGGGCGGGTAGTGGACCTGGACACAGTGGAGCCCTCGGCCTTCGCCCGGGAGATAGCGGCGGCCTGGAACAGAGAGCCCCGCGTGGTGGAGGTAGTGCTGCGGGAGAGCCGCCGCATCGTGCGGATGGACCGGGGCGTACTCATCGCCGAGACCCACCACGGCTTCGTCTGCGCCAACGCGGGGGTGGACGCCTCTAATGTGGGGCGCACAGGCCTCGTTACCCTGCTACCGGCCGACCCCGACGCCTCGGCCGAAGAGATCCGCCGCCGGGTGAGCGAGGCCACCGGCGCTGACCTCGCCGTCATCATCTCCGACACCTTCGGTCGTCCCTGGCGGGAGGGGCACGTCAACTTCGCCATAGGCGTCGCCGGCATGGAGCCTCTACTGGACTACGCGGGGCGGACCGACCCCGCCGGCTACGAGCTACGCCTCACCAAGATGGCCGTGGCCGACGAGTTGGCCGCGGCAGCCGAGCTGGCCATGGGCAAGCTGGATCGCGTGCCCGCTGCGGTCATCCGCGGCTGCGGCTACGCGCGGGGATGCGGGACGGCACGCTCGCTGCTGCGCGAGGCGGAGCGCGACCTGTTCCGCTAGGAAGCTTCAGGACTCCCTCGCCCCGGGTATGGTGAGAACGGCCCCCGTGAGGAAGCGCGCCCGCTCCGAGCAGAGAAAGGCTACCACTTCCGCCACGTCCTGAGGACGCGGACGGTCCCGACGAGCCCACGCAGGTCCGCCCCGCACCGCCTCCACCGCCTCCTCCAGGGAGATGTAGGGGATGGGCCCCGGGGCGATGGCGTTGATGGTGATGCCGTGTTCGATCTCGTGGACAGCGAGCGTCCGGGTGAGCCAGTGGCGGGCAGCCTTGCCCAGAGGATAGTCCAGGGGTGCCTCAGGAGGGCCGAGGCGCCAGTTCTCCGCCTCGTAGCCACCGATGCTGATGATGCGGCCCCACCCTCGCTCGCGCATGCCCGGCAGGACCGCCCGCATGAGCAGGTAGGAGGCGTCTATCTCCTCGGCCATGACGCTGCGCCAGTGGTCGGGCTCGATATCGGGCAGGTCCTGGGGCTTCCAGCTTCCGCCCGCGCTGTTCACCAGGATGTCGATGTGGCCGAAGGCCGCCAGGGCGGCCTCCACCATGGCCTGTACGGCAGCGGGGTCCGCCACATCGGCCTGCTGGACCAGGCTGCGGCGCCCTATCTCCTGGATGACCCCCGCCACCTCCTGGGCCCGCCGGGCGCGCCGCCGGTAGTTGACCACGATATCCGCCCCCTCCCTGGCGAGGGTGAGGGCAATACTGCGGCCCATCCCCTCACCGGAGGCGCCGGTCACCAGCGCGACCCTGCCCTCCAGTTCCATCGTCTCCTCCGTCGCCGGTTCGCTGTAACGGCGCCAGCATAGTGGGCCACCCGGATCGCGTCAACGCGATGTGGTCCGCCCCACCCTTGAACCGGCAGGCGGCATCGCCCATACTGCCTCAGGCCGGAGGGTGAGATGGACTTCAGGGGCAGGGTCACTCTAGTGTCGGGCGGTTCGCGGGGCATCGGCAGGGCGGTGGCCCTCAGGTTCGCCGAGCTGGGCTCCGACGTGATCATCAACTACTCCCGCAGCGAGCCGCACGCCCAGGAGACCGCCGAACAGGTGCAGGCACGGGGCGCCCAGGCGCTCGTGCTCCGGGCCGACGTGGGCGACCTGGAGCAGATCCGGGCCATGTTCGCGGAGGTGGGCGAGCGCTTCGGGCGCCTGGACTTCCTCATCAACAGCGCCGCGCGGGGCATGGAGCGGCCACGCGGGGCCCTGGAGTCGCTGCCCCGACACCTTCGCCACACCCTGGAGGTGAACGTGCTGGGCCCCTGG
>JBAUEL010000145.1:0-2684 GCA_049678585.1 Dehalococcoidia bacterium | reverse complement strand
TAACCTTTTCATGTAATGTTTGCTCGGTAAGCATTATTTCTCCTGAATCTTGTTTTAGATTGAAAACCTGGTCCTCCCGCCGGGGCAGAGCCCCTCTGGGGCGGCGCCTGGGCCAGGATTTTACATGGATAACTTTTCAGTAATATTGCGCATCTGAATGCCGTGAACCAGCGAAGCGCCGCCGCGAATGGCCGTTACCACATGGATCGCTTCTGTCATTTCCGCGAGATTGGACCCTTTTTCGAGACAGGCCTGTGTATAGGCATCAATACAGTATGGACATTGTACGGCATGTGCGACTGCAAGGGCAATGAGGGCCTTTTCTCTTTCGGTAAGCTCACCTTGGGCAAACACGGCGCCGTAATACTCAAAAAACTTTTTCGCTAATTCGGGCACTTCTTTGCCGATTTCTTCAAATTTCGACAGATCTTCCGGTTTGTAGTATGTTTCCATTTTTGTTTCTTTCCTAACGCTTAATTTAATAATGGTTATCAGACAGGATCGACAGGAGATGCGCCGGCCAAGCCGGCACAAAGGTATGGATGAGAATGCCATACAAAGTAAGGTTGGTCAACCGCTTTGTCCCCGAGTCATGTCCCATCTGGGGTAACCCATTTGGGGAAGCGTTGACAGGGGTTGGTATAGGCCAGGTATTGAGCTTCGAAAGATCCCATTTCAGGGTGCCGACGGTCTTCCTGTACGCGGAAGGCAACACGGTCAGCAACGCCAATGACAAGGAGCTGGCCGGCCCTGCGGAGTCAGAGACCCTGTGCATGTACCTGTATACTTTGTGTCGGAAGCCGGGAGGCCCTAATGGTATCTAAAGGTAAAGACAATTTAGATCGGTGGGAGAAGGTGAAGAGCCGAACGTCCCACATGGACGCCGTTAGGGAGTCATACAACCCCATAGTACCGTCAAAACAGGCGAACGAAGGTCCTCAATCATGCCCACGGCATGGCCACCGACTGGAGGAGTCTGATCAGGAAAGGGGGTTGGCCAAGGGGAAGGTCGTTCAGCCGCCCACCACCGGAACACAGAGTTCGGGCAATAAGGTGTCGCGTGGACTGATCGGCGTACGGGAAGCTGCTGAGCGAGACAGGGAGTTGCAGTTCACAGCACTTTTGCATCACATTACAGTGGCCCGGTTGGCAGAGAGCTTCAGGGGACTGAGGCGAGACGCCGCGCCGGGAGTGGACGATGTGAGGTGGGAGGAGTATCGGCAAGGGCTGGAAGGGCGGCTAGAGGATTTGCACAGTCGCATCCACCGCGGGAGCTACCGGGCACAGCCCAGCAAGCGGTCACGCATTGCCAAGGAAGACGGGCGAACGCGAGCGCTGGGCATATCGGTGCTGGAGGATAAGATTGTCCAACAGGCGCTGAGCGAGGTGCTTAATCAAATTTACGAGGTGGATTTTGTGGGTTTCAGCTACGGGTTTCGCCCGGGGCGCAGCCAGCACCAGGCGCTGGATGCCCTGTGGGTAGCGTTAGTGCAAAAGCCTGTTAACTGGGTGTTAGATATGGACATCAAGGGGTTTTTTGACCATATTCAGCATGATTGGCTTTTGCGTTTTGTGGAACATCGGGTGGCGGACAAACGAGTGCAGCGACTGATCAAGAAGTGGCTTCGGGCAGGGATATCGGATGAGGGCCAATGGGAACCGCTCAAAGAAGGTACCCCGCAAGGGGCGGTGATTTCCCCATTGCTGTCAAACATATACCTGCACTACGCGTTTGACTTGTGGGCTCACAGATGGCGGCGGCACAAGGCCCGGGGTACAGTTGTGGTTGTCAGATATGCCGACGATATCATCATGGGCTTTGAACACAAGGCGGAGGCGGAGCAATTTTGGAGAGAACTGGAAGGTCGTCTGAGCAAGTTTGGTCTGCAGCTGCATCCGGACAAGACCCGGCTGATCGAGTTTGGTCGTTTTGCGGCCGACAACTGCCGGCGGCGAGGCCAAGGTAAACCGGAGACATTCAATTTTCTGGGGTTTACCCATATTTGCGGCTTCGACCGCGGCGGCAGGTATACGGTGCGCCGTAAAACGAAGTCCAAAAAGATCAGGGGAAAGCTAAAGGAGCTAAAGGCCGAAATTCGCAGACGTTACCATCAGCCCGTGCCTGTACAGGGCCAATGGTTGAGGAGTGCATACCGCGGATTTGTTAATTATTTTGCGGTACCGGGTAATATGCAAACTTTGAAGAGCTTCCACTACCAGCTGTGCCGAATATGGCTCAAGGCGTTAAGGCGCAGAAGCCAAAAAGGCAGACGGCTGACATGGGCGAAATTTGAGGGCATATATCCAGAGTGGCTGCCGCAACCAAGATGCAAACATCCCTGGCCTAATCAGCGGTTTGGTCGTCATTACCCGAGGCAGGAACCGTATGCGGTAGTTCCGCACGTACGGGTCTGTGCGGGGGGTGTCCCGTAAGGGGCATTCCTACCGTGTTTAATCAGGATAGATTGAATGTGGTATGGCCCATGTATCGCATTTAACGGATGACCCTGTTATGATTGCATTCGGAAAATCTGGAGAGTTACAAATCATAGACAGCGATGTTTTTTCTATGATAGCTGATGATATGGAGATACCATGAAAAAAACAGAAGAAAAACTAACAGATATTCCTTTGGAAATCAGAGCTGAGAAGGCTCTTATAAAAGCAGTTTCTAAGGCTATAGC
>JBAUEL010000144.1:0-2287 GCA_049678585.1 Dehalococcoidia bacterium | reverse complement strand
CCGATGGGCAGCGTCGCGGGCGGTGTATATGACGCCCGTGATGAGCACGTGGTCGCCGGCCTTCAGCTTGGCCACGTCCTCGTCGCTGAGCGGCGGCTGGATCCTAACGGACTCGGTCATAGCTCCGCCTCCTTCAGTCGCGCGCTGTGGCACTGAAGGTTTACGGCCACGGGCAGCGAGGTGATGTGCGTCGGGTAGACCTCCACGTGCACGGCGAGGGCCGTGTTGGTCCCGCCCACTGCCTGCGGCCCTATCCCCAGGGCGTTCACCTTCTCCAGAAGCTCCTTCTCGAGCTCGGCGGCCTCAGGATCGCGGTTGGACTCCCCCACCTTGCGGGTGAGGGCTTTCTTGGCCAGGGTCATCGAGTACTCGGCCGTCCCCCCGATGCCCACGCCCACGATGACCGGCGGACACGGGTTGCCTGATGCCTCCTCGACCGCCTTCAGCACGAAATTGGTGACGCCCTCCTTGCCCGCTGCGGGCAGAAGGATGGCCAGGCGGCTCATGTTCTCGCAGCCGCCGCCCTTGGGCAGCACCTTCAGCTTGAACCCGTCCCCCGGAACGATCTCGGCGTGGATCACCGCCGGGGTGTTGTCCTGGGTGTTCTTGCGGTCGGAGTAGGGCTTGTCAGCGATGGACTTGCGCAGGTAGCCCTCGCTGTAGCCCTTGGCCACGCCCTTATTGATGGCCTCTTCCAGCGAGCCTCCGACGATGTGGGCGTCCTGGCCGAGCTCTATGAAGACCACGGCGGTGCCGGTGTCCTGGCAGAGAGGAATCATCTCCCGCTTGGCCAGGTCCACGTTCTCCAGGATCTCCGCGAGCACCTGTTTGGCCAGGGGCGACTTCTCGCTCTCCCTGGCCCGTTGGAGCGCCGCCACCACGTCGTCGGGCAGGAAGTGGGTGGCCTCGATGAACAGGCGGGCTACCGTTTCGGTGATGTCGTTTGCCTGAACTTCCCGAACGTTCGCCATTCGCCTTCTCCGCTAGACCTTGGCTATGCTGGCGAGCTCCTGCACCGATGCCGCGGCCTTCTTCAGGCCCTCTACCTCCTCCGGGTCGAGCTTCACCTGTAGCACCTTCTCTACGCCGCGCGCCCCCAGTCGGGCCATCACGCCTACGTACGCGCCCTGGATACCATACTCGCCCTCCAGGTACACGGAGCACGGCAGGACCCGCTTGCGGTCCAGCAGGATGGACTCCACCATCTCGATGGTTCCCCAGGCGGGAGAGTACCAGGCGCTCGTGCCCAGAAGCCCCACGATCTCCGTGCCCGCCTTGCGTGTCCGGTCCACGATCGCGTCGATGCGCTTCTTGGAGAGGACCTGTCGCAGGGGCACCCCGCTTATCGCCGCTCTGCTGACGACAGGCACCATGGTCACGTCGGTGTGGCCGCCGAGAACGTAGGCCTGCACGTCCTTCACCGAGACGCCTGCCTCCCAGCCCAAGAAGGTCCGGTAGCGGATGCTGTCCAGCATGCCCCCCTGCCCCACCAGGCGGTTGCGCGGCAGCCCGGTGGCCTTCCTGGCTACCATGCACATGGCGTCCATGGGGTTAGCGAACTGGACGATGATCGCCTTCGGAGAGTGCTTGATGGCGTTCTGCACTACGTCCTTCACGATGCCGGCGTTGGTGTTCACCAGGTCCTCACGGCTCATGCCGGGCCTGCGGGGTACGCCCGACGTCGTCACCACCACGTCGGAGCCCGCCGTGTCCTTCCAGTCGTTGGTCCCGATTATGCGGATGTCGGAGCCCACGATAGGTGAAGCGTGCGCCAGGTCCAGGGCCTTCCCCTGCGGCATGCCCTCGATGATGTCCATCATGACCACATCGCAGTAGCCCTTCTCCAGCAGGATCTGGGCCATGCTTCCACCTGTGGCGCCGACGCCGACGATGGTTACCTTCTTTCGAGCCATATGCGTCTCCCCTCCTTCAAGACTGCTGTTCGGACGCCCAGAGACGTAGCACTGACAGTTCTGGCCGCCCCCGCCTGCACGCTACCCGCCGAGTGCGGAACCTACACCGCCGCCTTAGCCTCGGGTTGGTAGCTCTGCCACTTCGCCTCCAGGTTAGGATCCTGAATGGTCTCCATCAGATAGTTGGCGAAGTCGGCACCCTTGGCCCCGGTCGGTCGGCCGGTGATCACCAGCTTCTTCTCGTACTGGCCGCAGATGTCCAGGGCCATCTCCAGCTTCTTGCCGCGGTCCTCGAAGCCGATGTGATTGAGCATCATAGCGCCTGCCCGAATGAGGCTGCTGGGATCGGCGTAGTCCGATCGCCCCTCTCGGAC
>JBAUEL010000143.1:0-2766 GCA_049678585.1 Dehalococcoidia bacterium | reverse complement strand
ATGTTGACCCAGGCGATGATGGCGAAGATGAAGGCGATGATCCCATAGAAGTACAGGATGAAGTAGTGGGGAAAGGCCAGAATCCACTTGTAGAAGCCCGCAGGCCGGTTCAGGGATTCCGCGTAGTCTACCTCGTAGGTGACTGGAGATTCGGCCATGGCTTCCCTCCCTGTGTTGCACCGTGAGGGCGAAGTACCCCTCCCTCGATTCCCGTCGCCAGCCTAGGGCCGCCGGGGCAGCCTGTCAAGCGGTAGGGGGCCTAATTTGGGCGGTCCTGGCTCCCGACGGCGGTGGCTCTAGGGGGCAGCCACCGTGCCCAGGCCCTCCAGTTGCAGCGTGTGTATGCCCCAGGGGCGCAGGGCAGTCCGCTCGACGGGTACCTTGCCCGTCAGGTCCAGGCGGGTGGCGTGAAGGCGAAGCTCGGCTCCGCTGCGGAGGGTGGCCTCCTGCGGCTCCGGTGAGGCGTTCCACAGGCGCGCATAGAGGGCGCCCTTCTGCACAAATAGTGCCGAGAGCAGCACTTCCTCCGGGTCCACCTCCAGAAAGCTACCCGGCGAGGGCAGGACGCCCGGCGAGCGATCGCCAAGGGTAAGGGTCAGCGGTAGCCGGTAGTCCGCGGCGCGGCGGGCGGCCTGGTCCGGGCTGGTATAGGGCGTCAGGGCGTACTCGTAGGTGTGGCGGCCGCGCAGGATGGTGTGGAGGGAGGGCCTGCCACGCACGAAATCGGCGCTGGCGTACAGCCAGCGGGCGGGCGCCCAGGCCAGGACGTTGCGGAGCACCCCGGCCCCGCGGTCGAGGTGGCAACCCAGGGTGCCGCGGTGCAGATACGCCATGCCCTGACGGTCTCCGCGCTCCAGGCCCGCCCAGCTCAGGGCGTTCAGGCGGGGCCCTTCGGCCTCTGCCAGGAGGAAGGGTGAGTCGTAGACGCAGCGGGAAAGCTGTGATTCCAGGTTGACGCAGAGCTTGCGGTCGTCCTGCAGGTAGTAGGGCGCATCGCTCCCCGACCCGGGCCCGGAAGGGCCGAAGAGCGAGCCTTCGCCGAAGTCCAGATCGAGCCGGACGTCGATGCGGGGAAGGTCGCGGTACATGGTGATCCACTGGCGGAAGGGCATAGCGGCCAGGTCGCCTTCTACCAGGTAGCGGCGGAAGACAGGGCCGTCGTGGGTGAGGGTGGCCCGGCTGGCGTCTCGGGAGTCGTGCCAGGCGGCGTCCTTCCAGACGGTAAGATAAGCGCCCGCGCTCAGCAGGTCCTGGCCCTGGGCCTCCAGGTGGAGGGAGCCGCCGCCGTCTACCTCCGCCGCGTAGAAGGCGTTGGCGAAGGTGCCCGTTTCGCCGGCGGCGGGGTCTGGAGCGGCTGGCTGGCTGCCGTCGATGCGCTGGAGGTCCAGCAGCCTGTACCCCAGGCCGGGGACCTCCACCACGAAGCCGAGGGTGGCCTGGCCGTCGTGGTGGGCGAGCGTCTGGAAAGGGAGAGGCCGCCCTGTCTCGTCCAGGAGGCGGAAGTCGTCGCCCCGGGCGGTCATCTCGACATAATCCACTCGCCGCCAGGGGTTCGGGTTGAAGATGGCGATGGGCGTGCCCTGCACCCAGGAGGTGTCTATCTGGGCGGCCAGGTAATCCAGAGCGCGCCCGGCTGTCGCGTCGGCGAGCTGGCGGCAGCCCCGAGCCATGTCGCAGCCCACGTCGAAGGCAGCGCGTCCGTGCCGCAGCGAGGTGGAGGGGCCGCAGACGTGAAGGTCGTGGTGCTGGGCGATCAGCAACCACTTCCAGGCCTCCTCGAGGTGGGCCTCCTCGCTGGGCCGGCCCAGGGCGAAAGCGAGGGCGTCGAGCCGTTCGGCCGTCAGGGCGGCCGCCTCGGCCCGGGCCGTTTCCCTCTGGAGGAGGTCGCCGCCCAGGCCCCAGGGGATGGTGCTGGGGATGTCGTCGGGCCCATAGGTGACGGTGGGGGCCTCCTGGTGAGGGAGGTCGAGGTACTCGCGGAGGGTCACGAAGTGCAGCTCGCCGCGTGCGGCGCGGGCGACCGCATCGGGCAGGGGCGACTCCGGCTGCTTGAGGTCGGCCACGCGCGAGATGAGGGGGTGGACGACGCCATGGGCCCGCGCCTCCTGCACGAAGGCCTGCACGCGGTCGCTGTCCCAGCTATGCACGACGAGGCCGGTGATGCCGCCGTGAGGTATGTCCTCGTGCTCGGGCTCCAGGTAGTCGTAGGCCATGAAGGTGTATCGCGGGACGGTGAGGAGTTCGCTGCCGTCGGGTCCGCGCCAGCGAACCAGCGCGGCGTCGGCGGCGGGGTCCGTGCCGAAGGGGGCCCAGTGCGTGCGGAGGAGGGCGCCCCGGTAGCCGAAGCCGGCCAGGACCTGCGGAAGCTGCGCGAAGAACTGAGGCTCCTGCGCCAGGTAGGAATCCACCCGGACCCCCAGGGCGTCCTCTACCGCAGCCAGGCCGTAGTAGAAGTGACGGAGGAGCGACTCGCCGCCCACGGTCTGGGCCAGGGGCTGACCGTAGGTGCCGTTGGCGATCTCCAGGCGTCCGGTGGCCAGGGCCTCTCGCATCTGGTCGACGGCCTCTGGCATTCGGCGTGCCATGTCCTCGTAGGCGTGGCCGTCGAGCTCGAGGACCGCCCGAAGCTGGGGATAGCAGAGAATCCGCTCCATGACCGTGCGGCCTACCACCGGCCAGTTGTAGAGGTACCAGAGGCCGCCGTCGGGCAGGCCGATCCAGTCCCAGAAGGTGACCCCGCCGTGGTAGGCGTCGATGAGGTAGGCG
>JBAUEL010000142.1:0-2173 GCA_049678585.1 Dehalococcoidia bacterium | reverse complement strand
CCCCTGTCGAGGCCGGCCAATCCATTGCGCTCCTAGCGATACGGTGAGACCGCCTCGACCCACGCGCAGTACTCGCAGGCCGGCGAGCTTGGCGGCGGCTCCGGCAGGTCAAGCACCTCCCGCGCGTCGCGCATCCATCGCTGGGCCCGCTCGGGATCCGTCTGCACCGTGTCGATCTGGACGGCGATGGGCAGCCCCTCGTGGAGCTGTCCGGGCCGCGGCATGTAGTAGATCAGCAGCCCGTAGCCCGCGGACGGCCGCCCGTTCACCTCCAGCAAGAGCGCATACCCGTCGAGCTGCAGCTGATACGCCGGGTGGGTGCCGTTCGGCGGCGAGCCCCGCGTCTTGTGGTCCACTGGAACGTATAACGGCCCGTCCACCTCGATACACGCGTCCAGGCGCCCCGCGAGGACGAGGCCCGTGGTTGGGTCGGACCACTCCCTCACACCCGGCGGGACCGGACGCCCCTCCACGGAAGGGATCAGTGGAGGAAAGCTCCCCTGCTCCCGGTAGCTGTTCCAGTACGCCTGGATGATTCGGTCAAGGACCTGGCCGATAACGGGCGGAGGCCCGGTGGGCCGCTTCAGGTCTCCATTCATCCGGAACCAGAAGCAGCGGGGGCAATCCCGAAGCAGATTCAGCGTCGTGGGTGAAACCTTCACCCGAGTGCCCTGATTGGTGGTCATGGTAACGCTCCTTTGGTTTCACCGCCGCGGCGTGCCCTTAGAGCCATTCGGCTCTTGGCGCTCACCATGACCAATCAGGTAAAGTAAGCATGAGGGCACCCGGGGCGTCTTGCTTGGGGACAAGATTTGGCGCCTGTCCAGGCCTGAGGTCTTGTCCTTGGATTAACCGGTTGCTTCTCGCGGGCTGAAGCCTGTGCGAGCAGTCTTCAGCCCTTTCATACCCTCAACGCTGGCCCCCTTTCTCCTCCCCGTCCCCGCCCGATGATGCCTCAGCGATACGCCGCCGCAGTCCTTCCCGCTGTCGTGCCAGTTCTGATAGCCCCCGCTCGGCGATCTCAAGGAATCTCTGGGTGTTCTCACACCGCCTACTCACGTCCTTCCTTAGCTCTTTCGGAGAGGCTCTGAGGATACGGCTTCTCTCCGCCGGGGGCAGTTCGTCCGCCATCGCCGCGGTGGCCTCCTCCACCTCTCCGCGCGCGATCGCGGTCATCAGACCTTCCCAATGCCCAACGCGCTCCCGGAACCGCTGGACCCGCCGCTGCTCTTGCGCGAATTCCATCTCCAAGTTCTTTAGATCCCATGTCAGGCGATCAAAGCGCTTCTTTTCGGCATCCCACTCCGCTAACGCATATATGCCGCGCACTCCCGGCTCGTCAACTTTCTCGAACCGGTCGTCCCGAAGCATCGCCGTGATCAGCGTCGGCCCCCGCAACTGCGCTCCGACAGGCATCCGGCTCTCCCGCATGAAGTCTAGTATCTCCGTGTAGTGCGCCGCTCGATCCAGCTGTGAGAGTGCTGCGTAAGCTGCCTCAGCCATTGTCATGCGCGTCGGCGGCCGCAGGCCGTGCGCCACCGCGTTTCGCACAGCCACCGCCTCTTGGAGCCCCCTGGGGCCAGCCAAACGCTCGCTGAGCGCGCCCCAGTCTGTCCCCTCCTCTGCCTCATCCAGTGACATCCTCTCCTCTATCAGTCTGCCCAGTTCCGTGAGCACCTCCCTCTCCCTCGCCGCTAGTTCAAACCGCGCCTGCAGCCTCAGCCGCATTTCGTCGAGTGTGCGCAACTCGCCTTCCAGTTCCTGCATACGTTGGCTCACCAACCCGAGCAGTGAACGGCCGGGCTCGGGACGTTCGGCGGGCACTGGCTCTTGATTTTCTCTCATCATAATTCTAAGTATATCACAACCAGGCCGCAACTCGGATCTCTGATATATCCCTGATTTCCCCCAGCCCGTTAACACGGTAGCACGGCTGGCACGACACGTCAACTCCCCTCAATCTCACCGCCGCCCACCGCCAGCCTCAGCGCCACCACCCCCTTGACCTCTCCCGAACCCATGTTCTATAATCGCCCCGTGGACCGAAGAGCCTGTTCCTAAAGGGGGAGTCCAGAGGGGCGCAGCCCTCAGGGTTTCCGCCCTCAGCCTTCCCCGTCCGAACATTCGGCCCCCGCGCAGCGGGCCGGGGGTCTGGGGGTGTCCCCCAGATTCC
>JBAUEL010000141.1:0-7470 GCA_049678585.1 Dehalococcoidia bacterium | reverse complement strand
CCGTAGCCCAGGGCGGCCAGGGCGCGGCCCAGGGCCTTGGTCTCGGCCTTTTCAATGTAGTCTACGAAGTCGCTGGCGGTCTCGCTGCCCCAGCCGGTGGCCCAGCCGCCGGCGGGGAGTGTCACCTGCGCTCGGAAGAGGGCGAGGCCCGCTTCGTGCTTCACCAGCTCGGTCTGTACGGTGGCGTCAGGGTGCTCCGTGCGCAGCCACAGGAGTCGCCACTTCACCTCCAGGTAGTCCTTGCCGTTAAGCCTGCTGAGATATCTGCTGGCGTCGAAGGTCTTGTCGTTCATCTCCCACCACCTTTCTGGCCCTGTGTAGCATATATGTTCTGTCCACCCCTGTCAAGACGCTGCTGGCGGAAGGTTCGCTGGCGCCTTGTCTCAAAAACTTGTCCTAAAATCTTCATGAATGGGGCTCGACAAGGGCGCACCCTGTGCTAAAATTATGTCGCTTTTCCCCCGGGCAGCATGCACTTCAGAGGTGCGGGTCATGGATGACCATATTGGCCATTTCCTCCACTTCATGTCGGTAGAGAAAGGAGCCTCCGGAAACACGATCGCCGCTTACCGCAACGACCTCCGCCAGTTCAGCGATTTCCTCGTCAACAAAACCAACACCTCCAACCGCATCAGTTGGGAACACGTGGACACCGGCCATATCGTCAGCTACGTCCTGGAGCTCAAGGGTAGGAACTATGCCCAGGCGACGGTTGCCCGCAAGGTGGCCGCGGTGAAGTCCTTCTTTCAGTATCTGCACGCGGAGGGCCAGGTATCCAAGAACCCCACCGAGACCCTGGAGTCGCCCAGGGTGAGCAAGTCGCTGCCCAAGCCGCTGACCGTCCGAGACGTCGACGAGCTGCTGCTGCAGCCCAAGGGGAACACCCCGGAGTCCAAACGCGACCGGGCCATGCTCGAGCTACTATATGCCACCGGGATGCGGGTCACGGAATTGGTTTCGCTGGACCTGGACTGCCTGAACCTGGACCGCCGCGCTCCCCACGTACGCTGCATGGGCAAGGGTGCCAAGGAGCGCACTATCCCCATCCACGAGGAGGCCCTGAAGTCCCTAGAGGATTACGTGAATGATGGTCGCCCTGTGCTGGTCAAGAACCATGATGAGCGGGCCCTCTTCGTCAACCGCCGCGGGGACCGGCTCACCCGTCAGGGCTTCTGGCTCATCCTTAGGAATCATGCGAGGGAGGCCAACATCCAAGGCCCCGTGACCCCCCACACCTTGCGCCATAGCTTCGCCACCCATATGCTGAGGGGTGGGGCTCCACTCCGCAACGTCCAGGAACTCCTGGGGCATGCCAATATCTCCACCACCCAGATCTACACCCAGGTCACCAAGGAGCATGTCCGACGGGTCTATGAGAAGGCCCACCCCCGCGCCGGATAGCTCTGTTGTAATCCCCGGCTCCCGCTGCCGCCGCCCTCTCTGCAGGGCGGCGATATGCGTTCTGGGGGTCCTCCTGCTGGCCGGCGCCTGTACCGAAGGCGACGTCTCCCCTGGTCGGCCTACACTCCCGTCCTCGCCGACGGCATCGGTCACTCCCACCCCGACGGTCACGCCGGTCCCCGGCCGGGCGGAACTACCATCGCGCGACCCCATCGAGCTGGCCCTGCGGCTGGGGCGGACGGAGGAGCGAGCCCCGCGCGGGCTTCCGGCGCCTCAGGCTCCCCCCACCCTGGGCGACCGAGATGAGTTCACCATCGTCCTGTTGCCCCCTCCCGCCCTCTCCAGAGAAACCCCGCCCACTGTAACCAGCGTGTCCGCTACCCTGCGCTTCATCTCAGAGCATGGCTACTTCTATGTCCAGGACCGCGTGGATATCCCGGAGGAGGAGCTGGCGAAGGGCGCGCGCGTCCTGGAGGAGGTGTATCCCACGGTGACCGAGGCCTTCGGTCAGGAGTGGTCGCCTGGCGTCGATGGCGATCCCCACATCGTGCTCCTTCACGCCGACCTGGGAGAGGGAGCACACGGCTACTTCTGCCCCGGCGATGAGTATCTGCGGCCGGTAAGCCCCCTGAGCAATCAGCGGGAGATAGTATACCTAGACCACTCCATACGGCCCCTGGGAGGCGATGCTTATCGCTCCCTGCTGGCCCACGAACTCCAGCACCTCATCCATCACCACCACGACGCTGACGAGGAGCTGTGGGTGAACGAGGGGCTATCGGAGATGGCAGCGGGCCTGATAGGCGGGGGCGGTTCCTTTCAAGGTGCCTTCCTGGCAAGGCCCGATACCCAGCTCAACGCCTGGGAGCAGCCTCCTGGGAACCTCGGCCACTATGGCGCCAGCAACCTCTTCTTCCTCTACCTACTCCAGCGCTTCGGCGGCGCCGAGGCCTCGCGTGATCTGGTCAGGCAGGAAGCCGACGGCATCGCCGGAGTGGAGGCATTCCTCGCCGATAGAGGCGCCGCGGCCGACTTTCTCGATGTGTTCGCCGGCTGGCTCGTGGCCACCTACCTGGACGAGGACGAGGGCATCTACGGCTATCGCGAGGCTGTGACCAGCGTCCCGCCCGCCGCGTCCCTGGAGGGCCCGGTCGAAGGCGCGGGCAGCGTCCACCAGTTCGCCGCGGACTACCTGGAGATTGTCCTGCCCCGGGGCGACGCTACCTTTGTGTTCGAGGGTGACCTCACCGTCGCCGCCGTGCCGAACCAGCCCCGGAGCGGCTCCGGCCAGTGGTGGTCCCAGCGTGGCGACAGCATCGACACCACCCTGACCCGCGAGGTGGACCTCACCGGGCTGACCAGCGCCACCCTCACCTTCTGGACGTGGTTCGACATCGAGCGCTGGTACGACTACGGCTACGTGGAAGTGTCCGCGGACGGCGGCGATACCTGGCAGATCCTGAGGGGACGCCACAGCAGCGAAGAGGACCCGGTGCGGCAGGCCTACGGGCCCGCATATACCGGTCGCAGCGGCAGCGGAGAGACCGCCGAGTGGGTCGAGGAGTTCATCGACCTCACGCCCTTCGCAGGCGGCCCGCTGCTGCTGCGCTTCGAGTACGTCACCGACGCCGGCCTGAACACTCCCGGCTGGGCCATCGACGACATCGCCGTGCCCGAGGCGGGCTTCTTCGACGACGCCGAGGCTGACGGCGATTGGGAGGCCCGTGGCTTCGCCCGCCTGACCGGGCCCCTGCCCCAGCGGTTCCTCCTGAGGGTCATCGAACTCGGCCAGGAGAGGAGGGTGCGGGATGTCCCCCTGGATGCCCACAACCGGGCCGAGGTGCGGCTGAGCGGCTTCGGGCAGAGGCTGGAGAAGGCCGTCATGGTGGTCGCCGCCGCCACCGAGGGCAGCACGGAGCTGGCAGGGTACCGCTACCGGCTGGTGGTGCTACCTTAGCACCTTGTTGCGGGTCTGGCCCGCCTGTATCATCGATGCATCATGATCATCGCGGTGATCGGGGGTAATGTTGCATCCCCTGAGCTGCTGGCCGAGGCCGAGGCGGTAGGGAGCGAGCTGGCGCTTCGTGGCTGCACCCTCGTCTGCGGCGGCCGGGGCGGGGTCATGGAGGCGGCCTGCCGGGGCGCGCGCTCCCGAGGCGGCCACACCATCGGCGTCCTGCCGGGCACCGATCGGGCGGACATGAACCCACATGTCGAGTTTCCCATCGTCACCGGCATGGGCGTGGCCCGTAACGTCATCATCGTCCGCACGGCAGAGGCGGTCATCGCCATCGGCGGGGCCTATGGCACCCTTTCGGAGATTGCCCACGCCCTTAACCTGGGAAAGCCCGTCATCGGCCTGCACACCTGGCGCTTCAGCACCGAAAACATAGAAGATGATGCGGTCATCCGGGCCCGGGACGCAGAGGATGCGGTAGAGCAGGCCATCGCTGCCGCCCGTCGGCACGCCGGCGCGGCCTGAGGAGCAGACATGGACATCGTTTCGGTCCACGCGCGCGAGATCCTGGATTCCCGGGGCAACCCCACCCTGGAGGTGGAGGTCGAGCTTCTCGACGGCTCCCTGGGGAGGGCGGCCGTTCCCTCCGGCGCGAGCACCGGCGCACACGAGGCGCTGGAACTCCGCGATGGGGACCCCAAGCGCTACGGTGGCAAGGGCATCCTCAAGGCTGTCGACCACGTCAACGGGGAGATCGCCGAGGCCCTCGAGGGGATGTCCGCCCTGGAGCAGGTCGCCCTGGACCAGCGCCTCATCGAGCTTGACGGCACCCCCGACAAGTCCCGCCTGGGGGCCAACGCTATCCTGGGGGTCTCCCTGGCGGCGGCCCATGCCGCTGCCGTCTCCCTGGACCTGCCCCTCTATCGCTATCTGGGCGGGCCGGCAGCCCGACTCCTGCCGGTGCCCATGTTCAACATCCTGAACGGAGGCAGGCACACCCGCTGGGAGTCCACCGACTTCCAGGAGTTCATGGTCATGCCGGTAGGCGCCCCTTCCTTCGCCGAGGCGCTGCGCATGGGCGCCGAGGTCTGCCAGGCCCTGGGCAGGCTCCTGGCGGAGAAAAACCTCTCCACCAGCGTCGGCGACGAGGGCGGGTTCGCGCCGGCGCTCCCGGGTAACGAGGCGGCCATCGAGCTGGTGTTGAGTGCCATCGAGGCCGCAGGCTATCGCCCCGGGAAGGAGGCAGCCATTGCCCTGGACCCGGCGGCCAGCGAGTTCTTCAAGGATGGGCAGTACATACTGGCCCGCGAGGGTCGCACCCTCTCCTCAGACGCGCTGGCCGACCACTGGGTGAGCTGGAGCAGTCACTACCCCATCGTGAGTATCGAGGACGGCATGGCCGAGGACGACTGGGAGGGCTGGCGCACCCTGAACGAGCGGCTGGGCCGCCGTGTCCAGCTCGTGGGCGATGACCTCTTCGTGACCAACACCGAGCGCATCGCCCGGGGCATCCGGGAGGGCTCTGCAAACTCCGTGCTCATCAAGCCCAACCAGATCGGCACCCTCACCGAGACGCTCGCGGCTATCCAGATGGCTCATCAGGCTGGCTGGACGGCCGTGGTCAGCCATCGCAGCGGGGAGACCGAGGACATCACCATCGCCGACCTGGCGGTGGCCACCGGCGTCGGCCAGATCAAGACCGGCGCCCCTACCCGCAGCGAACGCACCGCCAAGTACAACCGCCTGCTGCGCATCGAGGAGGAGCTGGGCTCGGCCGCCCGCTACGCTGGCTGGGAGGCCCTGCGCCAGCGGGCGCTCAATCGGGGGGCCAGGCAGTAGTTGTGGCTCGGCAGCCGGCCAGAGCCGATGGTCCTGTCGCCGCAGAAATCTCTGCTCTAGCCGAGAGGAGGCCGTCATGATCATCAGCACCACCCACGCCCTGGAGGGGAAGCCGGTTCGCGAATATCTGGGCGTGGTCACCGGCGAGACCATTCTGGGTGCCAACGTCTTCCGGGACATCGGTGCCACCATCCGCGATGTCGTCGGGGGTCGCTCGACCGGCTACGAGCGGGAGCTGCGCAAGGCCCGCGAGAACGCCCTGCGGGAGATGACTGAGGCGGCGGAGAAGCTGGGAGCCACCGCTGTCATCGGCGTAGACATCGACTACGAAACGCTGCGCGGCTCCATGCTCATGGTGACGGCCTCAGGGACGGCTGTGCGGGTGGAAGGATTGGGGTAATATAGGCGGAAGAACGCCTCAGGCCTTTGGCCGGTGTTTCCTCGCAGCATGCAAGTCAGGAGGACAGCATGGCAACCAGAATCGGCATCAACGGCTTCGGACGCATCGGTAGGCAGGTCCTCAGGGCCATCAGGGACTACCACCCGGACAAGCTGGAGGTGGCGGCCATCAACGATCTCACCGACCCCGAGACCAACGCCCACCTGCTGAAGTATGACTCCAACTACGGCCGCTTCCCTGGTGAGGTCAAGGTAGCGAAGGGCAACCTCCAGGTAGACGGCTCCACCGTCCGGGTCTTCTCCGAGCGCGACCCCGCCCAGATCCCGTGGAAGGAGGTGGGCGCGGAGATCGTGCTCGAGTCCACCGGCGCCTTCACCGACGCGGAGAAGGCCCGGGCCCACCTGGGCGATGGCGTCAAGAAGGTGATCATCTCGGCGCCCGCCCGGAATGAGGACCTGACCGTGGTCCTGGGCGTCAACCAGGACATGTACGACCCTGGTCAGCACCACATCATCTCCAACGCCTCCTGCACCACCAACTGCATCGCCCCGGTGGTGAAGGTGCTGCACGATGCTTTCAGGATCCGCCGCGGCCTCATGACCACCATCCATGCCTACACCAATGACCAGCGCATCCTGGACGTGGTGCACAGCGACCTGCGCCGGGCGCGCGCCGCCGCCCTCAACATCATCCCCACCACTACGGGAGCGGCCCGAGCGGTCACCTTGGTCATCCCCGATCTGAAGGGCAAGATGCATGGCATGGCCCTGCGGGTCCCCACATCCACCGTCTCCGTCTGCGATTTCGTGGCAGACCTGGAGCGTGGGGTCACAGTGGAGGAGGTGAACGACGCCTTCAAGGCCGCCTCGGCCGGGCCGCTCAAAGGCATCTTGGAGTACGAGGAGGAGCCCCTGGTGAGCATCGACTTCAAGGGGCACCCCGCCAGTTCCATCGTGGACGCCCTCAGCACCATGGTCCTGGACGGTGACATGGTGAAGGTAATAGCCTGGTACGACAACGAGTGGGGCTACGCCTGCCGCACCGCCGACCTCTGCGTCCTGCTGGTAGACCGGGGGCTGTAAGGGGGGCAGTCTGCCGGAGCCAGCGCGGACGCAACTGCGGCTGGCCTTTTGTCCGTGCGAGGCCTTGCTTCGTACGGCTACCTCGGACTGCAGGTGTCTTCTGCGCTCAGCGAGTACGCCGTAAAGCTCGGCTCGCCGTCACTACCCACGAAGGCTTCGGTGCGCCCTTCCGGACAGCGCGCCTGCAGCGCCCACAGCTCCTCACCTCGATACGGCAGGAAGATGAAGGTCTTCGGATACCCTGCGGATTCGAGCGGCGGGTGCTCCGTGCCATCCTCGAAGACGTCCGTGACCGCTTTGTCGGGCGCCAGGAACCACATGGTGGCGCCGACGAAGACGTAAGGGGCCCCGTGCCAGTAGACGCGCGTATCCTCGGGGAGGTCGCGCACGTACTCGGCTGCCTGCGCCAGCGTCTTCTGGTTCCACCCTTCCCAGTAGTCCCCCCGTACGTACTGAAAGAAGTAGAATTGCAGGTTCGTGCTCACCAGCAAGGCCAGGCTGGCCGCCAGTGCGAGCCCGATCAGCCGCGGCCGCCTGCGAAGGACTAGACCTGCCAGCGTCACCAGCCCCAGCCCCACGAAGGCCGCAATCGCTGGCGCCGTGGGCAGCAGGCGCTGAACGCTTGGCGGCCCGATGGTCAGGACACCCCCTGCCAGGACCGTCCCCACGAAGAGGGCGAGGAGGATGGCGTGGCGCGGCTCCCGGAAACGCCACGCGGCCACCAGGAACCCCACCACGAAGGGCACGACACTGACCCTTTCCACGAGCGAGATTGGTGCGCGATAGAACAT
>JBAUEL010000140.1:0-3118 GCA_049678585.1 Dehalococcoidia bacterium | reverse complement strand
GTGTGGGAAGCCGGGGGGGGCGAAGGCCGGTTGACTATCGGCCTGGGGCATTCTAGGGTGAGGGCGCTGGCGGCGCAGGTTGTGCCGAATTCGGGAAAGGGGACAGGCGACATGTACGACCTCAAGGGGAAGGCGGCTATCGTTACGGGGGCGGGGCGGAAGCTGGGCATCGGGCGGACTATCGCTCTGCAGTTGGCCCGGGATGGGGCCGACGTGGCCGTGGCGGACATCTGCAAGGAGTTCGAGGAGTTCCCGGGCTACGGCCTGGGGATGTGGGAGGGACTCCAGGAGGTGGCGCGGGAGATCGAAGCCCTGGGCGTGCGGGGTCTGCCCGTGCGGGTGGACGTGACGGACAGCAAGCTGGTGGACGAGATGGTGGCCAAGACGCTGGAGGCCTTCGGCCGCATCGATATCCTGGTGAACAACGCCGGGGGGGTACCCGGTCCGGGCCCGGTGGTGTGGATGGAAGAGGCCGCCTGGCACAAGACCATGGCCATCAACGCCACAGGGACCTTCCTGTGCTCGCGGGCCGTCGTCCGGGTGATGGCCGAGCGCGGGGAGGGCGGCAAGATCATCAACATCTCCTCTATCGCTGGCAAGGAGGGGGCGCCGTTTCTCAGCGCGTACAGCGCGGCAAAGGCGGCGGTCATGGCCTTCACGAGAAGCCTCGCGCGGGAGGTGGCCCAGAACAGCATCCAGGTGAACGCCGTCTGCCCGGGCGAGGTGGATACGGAGCTTCAGCGCTGGGGCTGGGAGCTGCGGGCCTGGGCGTCAGGAACCTCCTATGATGAGGCGGTAGAGGAATCCCTCAAGCGCATCCCCCTGGGGCGGCTGGAGCAGCCGGAGGACGTGGCGAACCTGGTGGCCTTCCTGGCCTCGCCGCAGTCGGACTACATCACGGGCCAGAGCATCAACGTCTGCGGGGGCATCGTGATGCACTAGGAGGCGGCCCGGCGGGGGCGTGTCCTCCAGGCACAGGACACCTGGCCCATCGAGGATGAGTGGTGGCGGCAGCGGCTGGTGAGCCGGGTGTACTGGCAGGTCATGCTGGAGGACGACTAGGTAGTGACGGTGTACCGAGAAGTAGCGGACGGCGGATGGTGCAGCCAAGATGACTACATGCGCTCTGAAGCTAGGGAAAAGAAACGATGAGACTTCACCAACTTGCCTACGTTTGCAGGATTTACGGCGGCCTGACGCGGTTTGATGCTGCCTACTTAGACTTTCTCGACAAGACGGCCGGCGATCTAGACTTCAAAGAACCCACTCACATGAAGGCGCTTTTGGTTTGGCTGAATTCATGGGGCTGCCGACAGTTTGCTGTCGAGTACCACGGCCTAGCTATGAAATCGATTCTCAAGTGGTCAGAGCAATGGGAGTCTAGACTTCCGGACGGCTTCGTGACCGTGGAGCGCCTGTCAGATCAGCACATCCGACAGGCGGGCGACGCCTATGCCGGTCTCTCCAAATGTCGGGCCTCGAAGCGCGTCCGCAATGGCAATCAGTATGAAGTGCAAGTGGGGCCTACTGGCGCTGCAAAGATTCTCTTTGCAGCCAGACCAAGCGCGTTCCCTCCGTGGGATGACGCCATTCGGCGAAAGCGTGGGTACGACGGCAGCCAACGTTCCTACTGCGAGTATCTTACTGAAGTGCGCGAACAGGTCCGCCAGCTATGCACAGAGGCCGCAGAACTCGGGGTAGCTTCTGAAGACATACCACGTCAAGTGGGCCGTCCCTGGTCGACGCTTCCCAAGCTAGTCGACGAGTACAACTGGGTCACGCTGACAAAGGGCTTCTTGCCGCCCGAACCAGACGAGATCGCCAAGTGGCATCACTGGTCAAGTCTAAGCTAGGAACGCGTATAGACTACTTTTACTTTCAATCCCGTGTGTTACGCCGAACTCCACTGCCACTCCCATTGGTCCCTCCTCGAGAGCGCCTCCCATGTGGAGGAGTTGGTGGTGTGCGCGGGAGCTAGTACGCCTCCGACAGTAGGTGGAGGTTGCCGATGCGCACGTTTGTCAGGCCGGCGTCGCGGGCGGCCTGCTCGCACTCCTGGGCGTGGCGGCGTGAGGTGGTGGGCAGGTTGGTGATGAAGAAGTGGGGGTGGAAGCCCAGCAGGCTGTAGGGGATGGCCGGGTCGATGGAGGCGATGAAGCGGGCGATGCGGCTCACCTCGCGCGCGTCGATGTAGCCGGGGACGAGGAGGGTGCTGGCCACGGCCAGGGGCGGCTCCGGGCGCTGCTTGGCGAAGTCGGCCAGCCAGGCGAAGTTTTCGAGGGTTCGCTGGTTGCTGATGCCGCAGAGGGCCTGGTGCAGGTGGTCGTCCCAGGCCTTCAGGTCGAACTTCACCGTCCCGCCCGAGTCCATGGCCAGGCGGGCGACGTGTCGCAGCACGGCGGGGTTCATGCTGCCGTTGGTCTCCCAGCAGATGCGCAGCGGCCGGGGCGCTGCCCTCTTGAGGGCGAGCTCGCTGGCGGCGATGGCGTGGGGCATTTGCGGCGAGGGGTCGCCGCCGAAGTAGCAGATGCAGGCGGTGGTGTCGTCCACCTGGTCCGCGAGCTCCTCGGCGCTGAGCAGCGGCGAGCGGGCTCGCGCAAGGTCGCGATAGCTCCAGTTCTGGCAGAAGAGGCAGTTGAAGCTGCAGGCCCCGTAGAACACCGCCAGGTTCTTGTAGCCGTGGTGGGCGCCCTCGGCGCAGACCCATTCGGCGACGCAGTTGGTAGGGAGAGGGTCGTAGTACCACTGAAGGACGCCGCTCTTGCGGGTGCCCGCCAGATGCGACAGCCTGCCGCCTCGGTTGCTCCTCAGGGCGCAGTAGCCCAGCTCGCTTTCGGGGATGCGGCACTGACGGACGCAGAGCGTGCAGGGGGCGCCGTCGGAGGCCTGAGGGGGCTCGGTGGGCAGGTCGAAGGCCCTGCGTGAGTAGGCGTGGAAGTCCTGGATGGCTGGCAGGACGCGCTTGGGCTGGTCGCGGATGCAGTCGACGCAGGCGCCCAGGGCCTCGGCGATGAGGTGCGAGGAGCGCCCGCACTCGCGACAGCGGGCCGCGTGGGCCGTCCCCAACAGGCGATAGCGGGCCACGTCGTAGTCCTCCGAGGCGAGTGTAGCACAGGGG
>JBAUEL010000139.1:0-1758 GCA_049678585.1 Dehalococcoidia bacterium | reverse complement strand
CGCTGATGCCCACCGTGTGGCTCACCAAGACGGTGTTGACAAGGGAAGTCGTGCCGTAGAAGATTCCCGTCTTCCCTGTATCATTCCTGTCCACGAACACGGCGCTGCCGTCCCCGCCGCTGTTGAGGGCGATGGTGTTGTGAAGCAGCCGGGGAGAGGAGCCTTTGACGCAAATCCCGCTGCCTCCCTCGCTGGCCTGGTTCGCCACGATCAGGTTGTTGATCAATGTGGGATCAGTGTCAAAGGGCACGCCGGAGGTCGCGTGAACCACTTCCAGCCCGCCGCCGTACTTGGCGATGTTGCCGCTCATCAGGTTGCCACTGACCGTCGCGCCGCTGTCGAACACGCACACCCCCCCGCCATGGCTCGCGGTGTTGGAGACAATCCTGTTGCCCCTGACCGTCGCGCTGCTGAACCACAAGAACAGGCCCCCGCCGACGCCAGCACTGTTGGAGATGACCGTGTTCCCCGCAACCGTCGGGCTGAGAAGACCGTACAGCACCAGCCCGCCGCCGCTGTATCGGGCGGTGTTGCCGCTCACTCTGTTGCCACTGACTACCCCATCGCTTGACGACAGGAACAGCCCACCGCCACGGTCGTTGGAGGTGTTAGAGACGAGGGTATTGCCTCTGAGCATGACGGAGCTACCCTGAAGATACAGCCCGCCACCGTAGCCCTCGGCGGTGTTGGAAGGGATGGTGTTACCCGTAACCGTCGCGACGCCGTCATGCACATAAACCCCAGCGCCATAGTCGGCCGTGTTGCTGGCGACTTGGCTACTCGCAAGAGTGATGGTCGAACTCATGACGTACACCCCGCCACCAGCGTCGGAGTACATCGTCCCTGGCATACCTCCCAACCCAGCCGCGTCGCCGCCCGTGATGCGCAGGCCCTCAAGGGTGCAGGTGATGTCCCCCGTTATGCACAACACGCGCCCCTGCCCCTGGGCATCGAGCGTACTGGGGTTGGCCACGGGGTCAGCCGCAATCCAGTTGGCCGTGGTGTACCCTCCCAGAATGCTAATCGTCTTGTTGATATACGCCACCTGGGCAAGGCCGCCATAGGTGTTGACGTCGGTGTAGGTGCCCGCGGCCACCTTGATGGTGTCGCCGTCAGAGGCTGCATCCACGGCGGCCTGGATGGTGGTGTAATCACACTCCCCCCCGGGGCACACGCTGATGAAATCGTCTGGCGGAATTGTGGCCTGACGCAAGTCGTTCTGCGCCGGCAGTGCCCGGGTGCTCGAGGCCAGGCCCAAGAGCACCACCGCCAGCAGCCCCCACACCCCGAGAATCGCGTAACGCCTGGCGCTCATACGTCCCCCCTTTGTGGATCTGAAGTGCATCCCCTCTTTCCCACAATGGCTATTCCGCCTTCACTATAACACAGCGTATGGTCCATGTCAACGCTTTGAGTTACGATTTCGAAACAAACTCGTGGCTCCCGTGAGTGCGTTCCCTGGCCTGTGTCAGCGAGAGCCTACCAAACGGGGATTTGCCAGACACGACAGTGCCGATTTGATTTCCCCCTCCACGTGGGGTAGTATTGGCGAGTTGGTTGCAGCCTGAAGAGGGGGCCCAAGTGCGGACCAAGGTCAGCGCGTTCTGCGAAAAGGCAATCGAAGCAGGCTGGCTGTTGGCCCTGGTCATTGTCCCCCTTTTCTTCAACGTTTACTCGAATCGCGTCTTCGAGCCAGACAAGCTCGGCCTGCTCCGCACCATCGCGACCTTCATGGCCGCGGCCTGGCTCATCAAACGG
>JBAUEL010000138.1:0-31349 GCA_049678585.1 Dehalococcoidia bacterium | reverse complement strand
GCTTAGAGAAGGCGGAGGCAGGGCATGGCCAGGACGCGGAGTTAGCCTGAAAACGCCGAGAGCGACCCGCCTGAAACCAAGGGTGGCAGCGGGGGCGCGAGGCGCCTGGAAAACGACGTGAACGCCGCCGGCAAACACCACGAGCGCGGCGAGGTCGCGGTGGCTGACGCGCCTCATGGGGAGCACGACGTCCCGGCCGCTGATGATGCCCCGCCCCGGGGGATCGCCCGCCGCGTCCGGCAGAGGCTGGCAGCCGTGGGCGAACACTTGCCCGCACCGGTGAGGAGGCGCCTCCCTCGCCTTACCCGCTGGCGGCTCGCCCTCCTGGCCGGCATCCTCCTGCTAATGCTTCTCTGGTTCGGAGTGGCTGCGACCTCCACGTCCATCTACTCCGCGACAGTCCTGGTCACCGAGACCCGCCACGGCATCGCAGACCCAGGTGCCCTCTTCGACTTCGGCGACCTTCCCCCGACCGCTGCCATAGACCACAAGCTTACCCTCAAGAACGACGGCAGGCTGGACACCTACGTCACGATTATGGTGTTCGGCGGCATAAGGGACTTCCTTGACGTCGAGGACGCCTTCTTCAACCTGAAGTCCGGCGAGGAACGGGACATCCTCGTGAAGTTGAGCGTGCCCTCCACGGCTGAGCCGGGCAAGCAATACGACGGCAGGGTAGTGGTGACACGCCTGCCCTGGGGGCTTCCCTGGTGACATGAGCCAGCTCATTTTCGCTGCCTGGGTTCTTGCTGGCGCTGTCCTCATCCTACCCGTCGGGATGTTCCTCCGGCTGGCACGCCGGCTGGCAGGACGTGACCGTGGCGATCGTGTGACCGCTGTCCCAGAGGCTGTCAGTCAACCAAAACACCGCCTGACGCGGCGTCTCGCCCCTGCCCTCATTTTCCTCCTCTACGTGGCGTTCGTGGCCGGAGCCGTTTACCACGTTCCGAAGATCCTCTCGTGGGCCTTGGACACCCCGTATCCGATGGCGTCGGTGTCCTCCCAGTCCATGTGGCCAACACTCAAGAAGGGCGACCTTATCTTCCTCTCAGGCGTGGACAAGCCCGAGGACCTCGAGATAGGCGATATCATCGCTTTCGAGCACAAGAAGGGCATTACAATCCACCGGGTTCTCGAGGTCGATGGCGATGCCATCACCACGCAGGGCGACGGCAACCCGGTACCGGACAAGTCCATCCGGTTCGAACAGGTGGTCGGCCGCCTGCTGACGGTGGGGGGACGTTTGGCAAAAGTGCCACGCGTCGGTAGCATCGCCGGGCTTTTCGGCCCGCTCGCTACCCAGGCCGGACAGTCCCCGGAGCAGGACCAACTGTCAGCGGAAGAGTCAAGCGGCCTTTCTGCGCCACCCGAAGCGGGCGAACCTGCTGCAGAGGAAGGCTCTGCTGGTGGGGAAGGCAACGCCTCCTCGGGCACAACTGAGCTGGTGAGCATCGACAGCGCTGGCAACCAAGCCAACGGTCCCAGCACCTGGCCCGTCATCAGTGCCGACGGGCGCTTCGTCGCCTTCGTCTCGGCCGCCGGCAACCTCGTGCCGGACGATACCAACGGTCAAAGCGATGTCTTCGTCCATGACCGCCAGACCGGGGCAACCGAGCGAGTCAGCGTGGACAGCGCGGGCAACCAGGCCAACGCCAGCAGCGATACGCCCGCCATCAGCGCCGACGGGCGCTTCGTCGCCTTCGTCTCGGCCGCCCCAAACCTCGTGCCGGACGACACCAACGCTGAAAGCGATATATTCGTCCACGACCGCGAGACCGGCATCACCACGCGGCTGAGCGTCGACAGCGAAGGCAACCAGGCCGACGGCAGCAGCCACGCCCCCGCCATCAGCGCCGACGGTCGCTTCGTCGCCTTTGTCTCCGCCGCCAGCAATCTCGTGCCGGGCGACACCAACGCCGAAAGCGACGTCTTCGTCCACGACCGCCAAACCGGCATTACCGAGCGGGTGAGCGTGGACAGCAACAACAACCAGGCCGATGCCAGTAGTACGTCCCCGGCGATCAGCGCCGACGGCCGCTTCATCGCCTTCGAGTCGGCCGCCAGCAACCTCGTGCCGGACGACACCAACGGCGAAAGCGACGTCTTCGTCCATGATCGCCAGAGCGGTGCCACTAAACGAGTGAGCGTGGACAGCGACGACAGCCAGGCCGACGGCAGCAGCACGTCCCCGGCGATCAGCGCTGATGGCCGCTTCGTCGCCTTTGAGTCAAAGGCGAGGAACCTCGTGCCCCGCGACTTCAACCGCGACCAGGACGTCTTCGTCCACGACCGCCAGACCGGCGCGACGGAGCGGGTCAGCGTAAGCAGCGCCGGCAAACAATCTTCGGCGCCCACTAGCGCGCCCGCCATTAGTGCCGACGGCAGCTTCGTCGCCTTCCACGCGGGCCACGCCAATCTGGTGCCTGGCGACACGAACCGCTTCCTAGACGTCTTCGTCCACGACCGCCAGACCGGCGCTACGGAACGCGTGAGCGTGGACAACGCTGGCAACCAGGGGAACGACCACAGCGGCCTGCCCGCCATCAGTGGTGACGGGCGCTTCGTCGCCTTTTGGTCGTGGGCGACCAACCTCGTACCCGTCGAGACCAAGCAGCAGATCATACTCGTCCGGGACCGGCGGGCGGCGGGCGACAACCCGTAGCGGCGCCTAAGGGGGTATCCAGGGCAACTTTGGCGCCGTCGGGCGCTTTGTGGCCTTTGTTTCGGCTGCCAGCAACCTCCCCGGCGACACCGACGCCTACGCCGGAGCCCACCGCCGCGCCTACCCCTCAGCCCACGCCTCCCGCCTCTCGCCTCTCGCCTCTCGCCTCCCTCTTCTCGCTTCCCCGGCTCCTCGGCTCCTCGGCTCCCCGGCTCCAAGGCTCGAAGGTTCCAAGCTCGCCTGTCTGCCTGTTTGCCTGCTTGCCTGTCTGCCTGCTTGCCCGTTTTTCCTGCCTGCCCGTTCGCCTGCCGCTTCGCTGGCTCCCCGGCTCCAAGGCTCTAAGGTTCCAAGCTCGCCTGTTTGCCTGTTTGCCTGTTTGCCTGCTTGCCTGTTTGCCTGCTTGCCTGTTTGCCTGTCTGCCTGTTTGCCTTCCTGCCCCCGTGCTACCAACCCCTTGGCGCTCGCCCCGCCCTTCCCCTAACATCGCTCATGATGAGCGCCCATCGAGGGTCCGGCACACCATATCCGCATCTCCACCTCGCCGGATCCCCAGCGGGCGGAACAATCAAACAAATCCCCCTCTCGCAGATTCGCCCGCCACCCTAAAGCCCGCCTTTTTTCAGGACAATCAAAAAGCCCCGGCACCGCCGGGACCCTCCACCTTCCAGCCTCCGACCTCTAGCGTCCGCGGCCTAACCCCGCGACCTCTCCCTCTCCTCGATGGCTTCGGCCATAGCAAGCAGGCGCTCCGCCCGCAGGGCCACGGGCCTGTCCACCATCCGCCCCTCGAGCTGAACGGCCCCCAGGCCCTGCGCCCGCGCCTCCTCGAACGCCTCCACCACCCGCCGGGCGTAGGCCACCTCCTCCTCCGTCGGCCGGAAGATGCGGTTGACCGGCTCGATCTGGCCGGGGTGGATGAGGTACTTGCCCTTGAAGCCCAGCGACTTCACTCGCTCCGTCTCGGCGACCAGCCCCTCCTCGTCCCGGAAGTCATCGAAGGGCGTGTCCAGCGCCAGGATGTCGGCCGCCGCCGCGCACGTAGCGATGACCTGACGGGCATAGGTCAGCTCCTCGCCCTCCCGAGTGCGCTGCACCCCCAGGTTCGCCGTGTAGTCGTCCGCGCCCAGGGTGATGCCGGCCAGCCGGGTGGACGCCGCGCAGATCTCCTCGCAGCGCAGTAGGCCTCGCGCCGACTCGATAGTCGGGATGAGCACGACGCTCCCCGGCGTGATGTCGTGCGCCACCTCCTGCTCCCGCAGCATCACGTCGATGTCGCGGATGTCCTGGGCGGACTCCACCTTGGCGAGGGTCACGCCGGACAGCTCCGGACACGTCACCCCTGCCAGGTCGTCTCGGGTCAGCCCACTGGACACGCCGTTGGCCCGCACGTGGACGGTCTGGCCGGCGGCGGCCAGCCTGGGGATGCTGCGGCGGACCACTTCCCGCGCCGCGGCCTTCTCCCCGGGCGGCACCGAGTCCTCCAGGTCCAGCACCACCACGTCTGCGGCAAAAGCCAGGGCCTTCTCGATCATGTTCTCCCGGATGCCGGGCACGAAGATGAGCGTACGGTACAGGTCCAAGTAGCCCTCCCTAGACCTCGAACCCGCCTGCCACCTCGCCACCCGCGTCCACCGCATCCAGAAAGTCCAGGATGGCCTTCTGAAAGGCCTCGGGCTGCCACCCCGGCGTGCCGTGGCCCGAGCGGCGCACCAGCACGAAGCGGGAGTTGGGGATCCGTTCGTGGGCCAGGCGGGAGCAGGGCAGGAAGCGGTCCCACTCGCCCACCAGCACCAGGGTGGGGACCTTGATCTCGCCGAGACGGTCTAGGAGGTCAGGCCGCTCGCGGATGGCCCGGTTCGCCCCCACGTATCCGGCGAAGCTCATGCTGGTGAGCCGTCGCAGGCCCTTCTCCTCGGGCTCGGGGTTGTCCGCGAAGTGAGGGTCGTTCTCCCGGTCGTACTCCTGCCAGCGGCGGTGCAGCTCCTCGGGACCGCCCTCGGTGAAGACCCGCTCCATCAGCACGAAGCCATCCCTGAGGAAGCGCTCGAAGTCGCCGGCCGCCCTGGGGTCGGAGCCGTTGCCCGCGGTGCTATCGCAGAGGAGGAACGAGGTTGTCATCTCCGGATAGTCCACCACGAACTGGGCCGCGATCATGCCGCCCATGGATACGCCCCCTACGTGAGCGCGGGGGATGTTCAGCGCTCTCATGAGGGCGGCCTGGTCGGCGGCGAAGATGGGCATGGAGTACTCGGCGGGATCTTCGGGGGCGCTGGTCCGGCCGTGGCCTCGCACGTCGTACAGGACCAGTTGGTGGCGGGAGGCCAGCGGCTTCACGAACTCCAACCAGTCCTCGGTAAAGCCAGTGAAGCCGTGAGCCATCACCAGGGGCGTCCCCCGCCCGAGCACGCGATAGCTGATGTCGATGCCGTTGGCCCTGAGGGTAGGCATGCGGATGCGCCTGCTGCTACAACTCGCGCTCGCCAGCCACGGGCTCCCCAGCGTCCACCTTGGTCAGGAAGTCCAGCACCGCGGTAGTGAAGGCCTCGGGCTGCCAGAGGCAGGTCCCGTGGTAGGAATCCTTGATCAGGACGAAGTGGCAGCCGGGGATGCGCTGCCGCATGGCCCGACTGGGCGTCAGGAGAAGGTCCTTGTCGCCGACCAGGATGAGCGTGGGGGCCTTGATCTCGTCCAAACGGTCCAGGACACTCCCCTGCTCGCGGAGGGCCTTGCCCGCCCCCAGGAAGCCGTCCGGGCTCATGCGGGCCAGCCGCTCCACATGGCGCTGCACCGCTGGGGGAGGCCGACCTGTGGGCCCATGCCCTGCCTGAGCCCGTGCCTGGTACAGTCGGGCCATCACCGCCGCCACGCCGTCCGTGCGTACGCGGGTCTCCGCGTCGGCGCGTGTCCGCTCCCATTCCTCGCTTATAGGGCCGGTCAGGCCGGCGGCGGTGTCGCAGAGGAGGAGAGCGCGAACCATCTGGGGCTGCCAGAGGGCAAAGCGCATGGCGATCATTCCGCCCATAGAGAGCCCGCCCATGTAGGCTTCCTCGATGCCCAGGTGCTCCATGAGCGCCCGCTGGTCTTCCAGGTAGTGGTCCATGCTGTACTGAGCCATGTCTGCGGGAGTCTCGGATTCGCCATGGCCGCGGCTGTCGTAGGCGACCACCCTGTACTTTCGGGAGAAGGCCTCCATCTGGTTCTCCCACATCTCGAGGGAGGCGGTGTAACCGTGAGCGAGCACCAGAGGGTAGCCCTCACCCTGCACCAGGTAGTTGATGTCGATCCCGTTGACGTGAACCTTGGGCATTGCAGCACCTCCCGAGGCGTGCTATGCGCTCAGCAGACCCGCTAGCTCGTCAAGGTCGCCGCTGGGCCCTACCGTGGCCAGAGCGAGGTTATCGGGGCGGAAGATGCGGGCGGCCACCCGCTGGATATCCTCTGCCCGGATGGCCTCCAGCTTGGCTACCACCTCCTCGATGGGCTCGATCTCACCCATGGTCAGGAGGCTCTCGCCAGCCCGCTGAGCCAGCGCCATGGGCGTCTCCAGGCTCAGGCGGAAGCCGCCCACAGTGTAGTCGCGGGCCTTGGTCATCTCCTCCGGGCCCACCAGCTCCTCCACCAGCTTGAACAGCTCGTCGCGGATGACCTTGATGGCCTCGCTGAGGCTCTGTGGGCCCACCCCGGCGGCCACCGAGAGGACCCCGGTGTCATTGAAGCGCGTGACTGCCGAGCCCACCGAGTAGGCCAGGCCGCGCCGCTCCCGCACCTCCTTGAACAGGCGCGAGCTCATCCCACGGCCCAGCACACTGTTCAATACCATGAGAACGTAGCGGTCCGGGTCCCTGCGGGCCAGCGCCCGCAGGGCTATCCCCAGGGTGCACTGGGCG
This sequence comes from Dehalococcoidia bacterium, assembly GCA_049678585.1. Lineage (GTDB taxonomy): Bacteria > Chloroflexota > Dehalococcoidia > DSTF01 > CAZFGZ01 > CAZFGZ01. Next base: position 24,800 of record JBAUEL010000138.1, on the reverse strand, counting down.
ATGTCCCGCCGTTCCAAGATGACGTGCTCCTCGGGGAGAGCCTGCTGGGCTGGCTCGAACTGGGGCGGCGTGCGCCCCTCCAGCCTCCCGAAGAGCCTGCCGGCCGCCTTCATTACCTTTAAGTGGGTGGTGTTCCCGGCGACGCTCAACACCATGTTGGAAGGCACGTACCAGGTTCGAACGTGATCCACGAAGTGGTCCCGCTTCAGCTCCGCTACCGATTCTACCGTGCCGATCACCGACCAGCCGATGGGCTGGTCGCCGAAGCACGCCCGCGACAGTAGCTCGCCCGCCCAGGCGGCGGGCTGATCATGGATGCGGCGGATCTCCTGCTGTACCACCGAGCGCTCCCGCTCGATCTCCTCCGCGTCCAGCAGAGAGTGCTGGATCATATCCGCCAGGACCTCCATGGCCAGCTCCAGCCGGTTGTAGGGCACCTGGTTCCAGTAGCAGGTGATCTCTTTGCCGGTGAAGGCGTTAAGGATCCCTCCGGCCCCCTCGATAGCCTCGGCGATGGCGATGGCGTTGGGGCGCTTCTCCGTCCCCTTGAACAGCATGTGCTCGAGGTAGTGAGAGAGGCCATTGGTGCGCCGGTCCTCGCCCCGCGAGCCTACCCCTACGAAGACATTGACGCTCACCGACTGAGCCGTGGTCACCGGCGTGGTCACCACCCGCAGGCCGTTGTCCAGCGCATCGATCTGCCACGAGATGGCCATCGGTCTTCTTCCTAGCGCCCGGGGCAAACAAGAGGCCCGCCTACGGCGGCCGGGATTCCGAGGGATCGCCGCCAGTATAGGGGCCGCCCGAATAGGGGGTCAAGGAAGCGAGCGTCCAAGCTATGACCCCTTAGGTTGATTTAAAGAACCGATTTCTTGACTAACTCCCCCGGCGTGCCTATAATCGCCGCACCGATGGCACCCGCATCGGTCCCCTCGTTCTGACGGGCGTTCACCTACGATTGCCCCTGTTCCTTGAAGGGAGTCCTCCATGCTCAACAAGGCCATCAACGGCAAGATCCTTAATGTCAACCTCAACACCGGCGTCATTGAGGCGGAAGAGCTGCCAGAGGAGATGTACCGTACCTACATCGGCGGCTATGGCCTGGGGGCCCGCCTCCTGTTCGACCGCATCCCCAAGGGTGCCGACCCCCTGGGCCCCCACAACGTCCTGGGCCTCATCCCCGGCCTGCTGACGGGCACCCCCCTGTTCGGCATCCGCTATGAGGCGGTGGGCAAGTCCCCCAAGACAGGCGGCTGGGGTGACGCCAACTGCGGCGGCGACGTGGGCCCCTTCCTCAAGTGCGCGGGCTGGGACGGCATGTTCCTGAGCGGCGTCTCCGAGAAGCCCGTCTACCTGCTCATCGATGACGACAAGGCAGAGCTGCGCGATGCGAGCGACCTCTGGGGCATGATGGCCATCGACCTGGAGGACAAACTGAAGGAGCGCCACGGCAAGAAGGCCAGCGTGGCCTGCATCGGCCCGGCCGGCGAAAAACTCTCCTATATGGCCGGCATCTGCAACGAGCGAGGCCGCCTGGCTGCGCGCAGCGGCCTCGGCACCGTCATGGGCTCCAAGAAGCTCAAGGCCGTGGTCATCCTGGCCTCCAGGAACATGCTGGCGGGGGAGCCGGACATCCGCAAGATCGTGCGCAGCTCATTAGACCAGTTCGTAAAGCCAGTTGCCGACTTCTTCGGGAAGTATGGCACCACCGGCATCATCGCTGGTTCCGCCATGTCCGGAGACTCCCCGGTGAAGAACTGGGGTGGCGTTGGCTCGGTGGACTTCCAGGAGGGCCTCCAGCTCACCGGGGACAGCTTCAACGCCAAGATGGAGAAGCGCTACGCCTGCTGGCACTGCCCCATCGCCTGCGGCGCCGAGAGCAAGCAGTCGGAGAACCCCACGTACCCCTATCCCGCCAAGACCCATCGCGCCGAGTACGAGACCGCCTGCTCCTTCGGCACCCTGAACCTCATGGGCGATATCGACGCCCTCCAGTACGCCAATCACCTCTGCAACCAGTACGGGCTGGACACCATCTCGGCGGGCGCCGCCGTCAGCTTCGCCATCGAGTGCTACGAGAACGGCCTCATCACCAAGGAGGACACCGACGGCCTGGAGCTGCGATGGGGTAACGCTGACGCCATCATCGAGATGCTCCACCGCATCGGCAAGCGCGAGGGCATCGGCGACCTCTTCGCGGACGGCATCCGGCCAGCCGCCCAGAAGCTGGGCCCGCGCGCCGAGCCCTTCGCCGCGGAGGTGGGAGGCGAGGAGCTCCCCATGCACGACCCCAAGCTCATGCCCGACTACCACACCACCTACAAGCTGGACCCCACCCCGGCCCGCCACACCCAGTACGAAGGCGCCGCTCGGGCTGGCTGGGGCGTCCCCCCCAGGCCTCAGGAGAGGGAACAGTTCGCCGGCCGCGGCGAACACCACAAGGGTGCGGCCGAGTACATGCACGTGGTCAACAGCGCGGGCCTCTGCATGTTCATCGTGATGGCTGCCCCCAACGACCGTATTCCCGAATGGCTCAACGCCGTCACCGGCTGGGATACCACCACCGAGGAGCTCAGGAAGACCGGCGAACGCATCGCTAACCTGCGCATGGCCTTCAACGTCCGCGAGGGCGACATCGTCACCCGGCGGCGCGTCCCGGAGCGCCTGGTGGGCCGCCCGCCCCTCGAAGCGGGACCCCACGCCGGCTTCACCCTGGACACGGCTACCCTGGAGAAGGAATTTCTCCAGGCTTGCGACTGGGACCTGGAGACAGCCAGGCCCAGCCGGGCCAAGCTGGAGGAGCTGGGCCTGAAGGACGTGGCTCAGGTGCTCTACGCCTGACGGCGGATGCCCGGCCCGGGCAACACTGTCCTGAAGGGTGTCCTGAAGGGGCGTCGCCTGCCCGGCGGCGTCCCTCGCTCTTGGGGGCTGCGCGTATGGAAGAAGGCGGTCCGCTTCCTGGCTGGACCGCCTTCCCTGTAGGATGGGCACCGCTTGCTGGGGTGCTGGTGGCTCGTGAGGCGGAGCCCTAGGTAGGAGGTTCACCTACAGTATCGAGCGGGGGTGTTTCGTTCCTGTTGCCAGCCTGTCAAATATCTGTTAAATCCGGTCACTTTTCCGCGGCCGCAAAATAGGGCTTGCAATTCCGCCAAAAAGCCGCTAAACTTCTAAGGTTGACGCCTTGGCCCATATCTGCTACACTGCGTGCAAGGCTAGACAGAATCCCCTTGCCTCTATTTCCCCATACCAGATTTGAGGCTGTTCTATTCTCCTAGCTACACGAACCCGAGGGTTCATAGCCTCTTCTAGGAGCGCGTTACCATGACTGTTCGTCGGGACATGGTCCGTGTCCGTTCCACCGTCCCCAGCACCCAAAAGTCCTACGCCAGGATCGCCCACGTCCTGGATATACCTTACCTGGTGGAGATCCAGATCGAGTCCTTCCGCTGGTTCCGGGAGGAGGGTCTGCGGGGCCTCTTTGACGAAATCTCCCCCATCCAGGACTTCACCGGGAGCCGCATGGAGATGCGGTTCGGTGAGTACTCCTTCGGCGAGCCCAAGTACTCTGAGGTCGAGTGCCGCGAGCGCGACATGACCTATTCCACCCCCCTGCGGGTCAGCGTTCAGCTCTTGGTCAAAGAGACCGGCGAGGTCAAGGAACAAGAGCTGTTCATGGGGGACTTCCCCCTCATGACCTCCCGCGGCACCTTCGTCATCAACGGCGCCGAGCGGGTGGTGGTCTCGCAGTTGGTGCGTTCGCCCGGTGTCTACTTCACCCTGCAGAGCGACCCCACCAGCGGCCGCGAGCTCTGCTACGCCAAGCTTATTCCCAACCGGGGTGCCTGGCTGGAGTTCGAAACCAGCAACAAGGATGTCCTCTCCGTCAAGGTGGACCGCAAGCGCAAGATCCCCATCACCACCCTGCTGCGGGCCATCCACCGCCAAGAGGACAGCGAGGATGAGCGCGCTCTTGGCACCAACGAGCAACTGCTGGCCTTCTTCGCCAACGTGGACACCCATCCGGACCATCACTACGTCCAGGCCACCCTAGAGCGCGAGCCCTGCCAGAACAAGGAGGAGGCCCTGCTCGAGTTCTACCGCCGCCTGCGCCCCGGCGACCCTCCCACCCTGGACAACGCTCGCGGCCTCATCAACTCTCTGTTCTTCAGCTCCCGCCGCTACGACCTCGGCCGGGTGGGCCGTTACAAGCTGAACAAGCGCCTGGGCCTCACCATCCCCCAGTCCGCGCGCACCCTCCAGCCGGAAGACCTCTTCGCCATCGCCCGGGAGGCCATCCTGCTCAACAACGGCCAGAGCCACCCCGACGATATTGACCACCTGGGCAACCGGCGCGTGCGCGCGGTGGGCGAACTCATCCAGAACCAGTTCCGCATCGGTCTGCTGCGCATGGAGCGCGTAGTGCGCGAGCGCATGACCATCACCGACCCGGACCAGGCCACACCCAGTGCCCTCATCAACATCCGGCCGATGGTGGCGGCCATCAAAGAGTTCTTCGGCGGCTCCCAACTCTCCCAGTTCATGGACCAGACCAACCCCCTGGCCGAGCTCACCCACAAGCGACGCCTCTCTGCCCTTGGGCCGGGCGGCCTCTCCCGGGACCGCGCTGGCTTCGACGTGCGCGACGTCCACCAGAGCCACTACGGCCGCATCTGCCCCATTGAGACTCCCGAAGGACCCAACATCGGCCTCATCGGCAACCTGGCCACCTACGGCCTCATCAATCAGTACGGCTTCATCGAGACCCCCTACCGCCGGGTAGTGCGGGAACTCCCCGCCGACTCTCCGGAGCTGCTGGGCCGAATCCTCCGGGAGACCATCACTGGCCCCCGCGGCAGGGTTGTCGTCGAGGCGGGAACAGAGATCACCCCAGCCGTAGCCAAGAAGCTGGCCGCTCTGGCCCCCCGGACCATCCTGGTGCGTCCCTACGCTTCCAACGAGATCGTGTACCTCCCCGCAGACGAGGAGGAGCAATACGTCATCGCCCAGGCCAACTCCCTGTTGGACGAGCGCAACGACTTCGTGGAGGAGCGCGTGGAGGTCCGCGTGGGCGAGCGCTTCCACCTGGAGGCGCCCGAGCACATCGACTTCATGGACGTCTCGCCCAAGCAGATCCTGAGCGTCGCCACCTCCCTCATCCCCTTCCTGGAGCACAACGATGCCCCCCGTGCCCTCATGGGGGCCAACATGCAGCGCCAGGCCGTCCCCCTAATGCGGCCGGAGGTGCCCCTGGTAGCCACAGGCATGGAGGTCCAGGCTGCTGTCGACTCCGGCCAGGTCATCATGGCCGAGGACGACGGCGTGATCACCAGCGCTACAGCCCGCGAGATCAGGGTCCGCTACCGCTCGGGCCAGGAGAAGACCTATCCCCTCCTGAAGTTCGTGCGTTCCAACCAGGGCACCTGCATCAACCAGCGCCCCATCGTGGACAAGGGCCAGAAGGTGAGCAAGGGACAGCCCCTCGCCGATAGCTCCTCCACCGACCAGGGAGAGCTGGCCCTGGGCCAGAGCGTGCTCTGCGCCTTCATGAGCTGGGAAGGCTGCAACTTCGAGGATGCCATCGTCATCTCCGAGGCGGTGGTGCGCGACGACAAGTTCACCTCCATCCACGTCGAGAAGCACGAGGTGGAGTCCCGCGATACCAAGCTGGGGCCCGAGGAGATCACCCGCGACATCCCCAACGTCGGCGAGGAGAGCTTGCACGACCTGGACGAGGACGGCATCATCCGCGTCGGCGCCGAGGTCAACGCCGGCGACATCCTGGTCGGCAAGATCACCCCCAAGGGCGAGACGGAGCTCACCGCCGAGGAGAAGCTCCTGCGGGCCATCTTCGGCGAGAAGGCCCGGGAAGTGAAGGACACCTCCCTCCGCGTCCCCCACGGCGAGCGGGGCAAGGTCATCGACGTCAAAGTGCTCTCCCGGGAGGATCACGACGAGCTGCCTGCCGGGGTGAACCAACTGGTGCGCGTATCCATCGCCCAGCGGCGCAAGATCGCCGAGGGAGACAAGATGGCCGGCCGTCACGGCAATAAGGGCGTCATTGCCCGCATCCTGCCGGTGGAGGACATGCCCTACCTGGCCGACGGCACCCCTGTGGACATCATCCTCAACCCCATCGGCGTGCCCAGCCGCATGAACGTCGGCCAGGTGCTGGAGACCCACCTGGGCTGGGCGGCCAAGACCCTGGGCTTCCGCGCCATCTCCCCCGTCTTTGACGGCGCCATCGACAGGGACATCGAGGACGCCCTGGGGCTCGCCTGGCTGGCCGTGAAGGCCGGGGCCATCCGCCCCGAGGGTAACGGCGATGGCACCAAGCCCTTCGGAGAGGACCTGGACCTCCCCGTCCTGGAGCAGTGGCTGTCCGGAAGAGGCTACAGCGCCGCCGAGCTGCTGGGCGACGCCCACGAGGGCGCGGCCAAGCGGGCCTGCCTCGAACTCTGGCTGGAGGACATGGGTCGGAAGAAGGTTCGCGGCCTCCCTCTGGAGGAACTGGAGGCGCGTAGCCAGAAGGTCTTCCTGGAGAAGGGCGTCGCCCCGCCCACCTTCGGCAAGCAGATCCTCTACGACGGCCGCACTGGAGAACCCTTCTACCAGCCCGTGACGGTCGGCTACATCTACATGATGAAGCTGGTCCACCTGGTGGAGGACAAGATCCACGCCCGCTCCACCGGCCCCTACTCCCTCATCACCCAGCAGCCCCTGGGCGGCAAAGCCCAGTTCGGCGGGCAGCGCTTCGGAGAGATGGAGGTGTGGGCGCTGGAGGCCTACGGCGCCGCCCACGTCCTTCAGGAGTTCCTCACTGTCAAGAGCGACGACGTGGTCGGCCGCGTCAAGACCTACGAGGCCATCGTCAAAGGTGAGGACGTGATTGAGCCGGGTGTGCCGGAGTCTTTCAAGGTGCTGGTCAAGGAGCTCCAGAGCCTGGGCCTGGCCGTAGAGGTCCTGAATGAGGAGGAAGAGCGCGTCACCTTCGTCGAGGAGGCGCCGGAACCACCCCGGTTGGGCATCAACCTCCAGGGATTCGAAGGGGAGGACCTGCTGAGTGCTGGAAGTTAACGACTTCAACGCCATCCGTATCTCGCTGGCCTCGCCGGAGCAGATCCGGTCCTGGTCTTATGGGGAGGTGACCAAGCCCGAGACCATCAACTACCGCACCCTCAAGCCTGAGAAGGATGGCCTCTTCTGCGAGAAGATCTTCGGCCCCACCAAGGACTTCGAGTGCTACTGCGGCAAGTACAAGCGCGTTCGCTACAAGGGCATCGTCTGCGACAAGTGTGGCGTGGAGGTGGCCCGCAGCAAGGTCCGGCGGGAGCGCATGGGACACGTTGAGCTGTCCTCCCCCGTCAGTCACATCTGGTTCGTCAAGGGCACCCCCAGCCGTATAGGCTTGCTGCTGGACATCTCCCCTCGCAGCCTGGAGAGGGTCCTCTACTTCGCCCAGTTCATCATCACCGAGGTGGACGAGCACGCCAGGAAGCGGGCCCTGGAGCACCTGCAGGCGGAGATGGAGCAGGAGCTGGCCCGTCTGGAGAAGGAGTGCGACGATCGCGTCGCCGAGATCGAGCTGGCCCGCGACCAAACCCTACAGGAGCTGGAGACCAAGCGGGAGCAGGAACGCCAGCGGTTGGAGTCTGAGCGGCAAAAAGCCATCGGCGCCCTCACGAAGGAGGCGGCCGCCCACGAGCGGGACCTCCTGGCCCAGGCCGGCAAGAAGGCCCGCCGCAACTTCGCCCTGGGCGAAACCCTCATCGTGGGCAAGGGCGAGGTCATCCTGCCGGAAGCCTCCGAGCGCGTGCGGCCTCTCGCCCAGGAGCAAATAGCCGCCATAGAAGCGGACTTCCAGCAGAAGCCCTCCAACCTCGATCTCCTCATCGACGCGGCTATCCAAGAGGGCCGGGAACGTGCTCTCGCTGAGATCCAGCCTCTCCAGGAACGCCTGGTCAACGACCGCCAGGCCCTAGAGGCCGAGTGTCGCGAAAAGATCGAGGGCCTAGAGGAACTCAAGGACCCCGTGACTGAGGACCGCGTAACCCTCCTCACAGAGGCCCAGCACCGGGAGTACACCGACAAGTTCGGCCACGTCTTCTCCGCAGGCATGGGTGCCGAGGCCATCCTCAGCATCCTCCAGCGCCTGGACATCGATAGGCTCCGGGAGCGCCTCCAGCAGGAGATCTACTCCTCCAGCGGCCAGCGCCGCAAGAAGGCCACCAAGCGCCTGCGGGTGGTAGAAGCCCTGCGCAAGAGCGGCAACAAGCCCGAATGGATGGTCCTGATCGTCCTGCCTGTGCTGCCCCCGGACCTGCGGCCCATGGTCCAGCTCGACGGCGGCCGCTTCGCCACCAGCGACCTCAACGACCTGTACCGCCGCGTCATCAATCGCAACAACCGCCTCAAGCGCCTCCTGGAACTGGGCGCTCCCGAGATCATCATCCGCAACGAGAAGCGCATGCTCCAGGAGGCCGTGGACTCCCTCATCGACAATGGCCGGCGCGGCCGGGCCGTCTCCGGCACCGGCAACCACAAGCTCAAGTCCCTCTCGGATATGCTCAAGGGCAAGCAGGGACGCTTCCGCCAAAACCTGCTGGGCAAGCGGGTGGACTACTCCGGCCGCTCCGTCATCGTGGTCGGGCCGGAGCTTGGGCTTCACCAGTGCGGTCTGCCCAAGCGCATGGCCCTGGAGCTGTTTAAGCCCTTCATCATGCACGCCCTCGTGGACAAGGGCATGGCCCACAATATCAAGAGCGCCAAACGCATCGTGGAACGGGCCCGCCCGGAGGTCTGGGATGTCCTGGAAGAGGTCGTCAAGACCCGCCCCGTCCTCCTTAACCGGGCACCCACCCTGCACCGCCTGGGTATTCAGGCCTTCGAACCCGTGCTTATCGAGGGAAGCGCCATCCAGATCCACCCCCTGGTGTGCGCCGCCTTCAACGCCGACTTCGATGGCGACCAGATGGCCGTCCACGTGCCCCTCTCCCGTGAGGCCGTAGCCGAGGCCCGCCAGATCATGCTCTCCACCCACAACCTGCTTTTGCCGGGCTCCGGTGAGCCCATCATCACTCCCACCCTGGACATGGTGCTGGGCTGCTACTACATGACCATCTTGCGTGAGGGCGTACGCGGTGAATACAAGCCGCGCGACGGCGGGCTCCCTCAGGGTGTCTATGGCAGCTTCGAGGAAGCAAAGCTGGCCTATGAGCTGGGCCTGCTGGATCTGCAGGCTCGCATCAAGGTCCGCGACGTCAAGACCGGCGGCCAGTTCATGGAGACCACCGTGGGGCGCATTCTCTTCAGCGATGTCCTCCCTGAGGAGCTGGACTTCCGCAATGAAGTCATGGACCGCAAGGCCCTCAAGACGGTAGTGGCGGAGTGCTACCAGCGCACCGGCAAGGAACGAACCGCCGAGATCGTAGACAAGATCAAGCACGTGGGCTTCCGGTACGCCACCCGCTCCGGCATGACCATCGCCATCAACGATATCCGTGTGCCCGAGGAGAAGCCCCGTCTCCTGGAGGAGGCAGAGGCCCGTATCGCCGAGATCGAAGAGCAGTACGAGATGGGCCTCATCACCGAGCAAGAGCGCTATGACGCCTCCGTCAACATCTGGAACGAAACCACCGACAAGATCCAGACTATCATCCAGAACAAGCTGCCCGAGTACGGCTCCGTGTACATGATGGCCGTCAGCGGGGCTAAGGGGAACATCGCCCAGATCCGACAGATGGCAGGCATGCGCGGCCTCATGACCGACCCCTCCGGGCGCATCATCGACCTGCCCATCCGCTCAAGCTTCCGGGAGGGGCTCTCCGTCCTGGAGTACTTCATCTCCACTCACGGCGCCCGTAAGGGCCTGGCGGACACCGCCCTGCGTACCGCCGATAGCGGCTACCTCACCCGTCGCCTCATCGATGTCGCCCAGGACGTCATTACCCTGGAAGAGGACTGCGGGACCCAGAGCGGCGTGTGGCTATCCCGGCCAACCGAGACCGGGCTCCTGGAGTCCTTCACCGAGCGCATCGTGGGGCGCTGGGCCGCCTCTGACCTCATTGACCCCAACACCAACGAAGTGATGGTCCTGCGCAACGAGGAGATCGACGAGCACATCGCCGCTCGCATCGAGCAGCTCGGCATCGAGCGCGTGCACGTGCGCTCGCCCCTGACCTGCCAGATCAAGCGGGGGCTGTGCCGGCTCTGCTATGGCCGGAGCCCCGCCACCGGCGAACTGATACAGATGCTCGCCGCTGTGGGAATTGTCGCCGCCCAGAGCATCGGCGAGCCGGGCACCCAGCTCACCATGCGCACCTTTCACACCGGGGGCGTGGTCGGCCTGGACATCACCAGCGGCCTGCCCCGGGTGGAGGAGCTGTTCGAGGCGCGCGTCCCCAAGGGGCAAGCGGTCATCTCCGAGATCGGTGGGGTGGCTCAGATCATTAGGGAGGGCGACACCCGCAAGATTCAGGTGACCAGTACCGACGTCTACGTCGACCACTATGACCTGCCCAAACGCATCGAACTCCTGGTTGGCGACCAGGAATGGGTGGACCAGGGCACCGTGCTGGCCCGACGAACTCCCCCTAAGCGCAAAGCCAAGAAGGACGCGGAGACCGCCGTGGTGGAGGCCGGAGACACCGACATCGTAGCTCGCATCACCGGCCGGGTAGCGCTGGAAGGCGGCCCCAAGGCACCTACCCGCGTCTCCCTGGTCTATGAGGAGTCCGAGGAGCGGGAGTACCCCGTGGCCGCCGCCACCCGCATCCGCATCGAGGACGGCGCGCATGTGCACGCTGGCCAGCAGCTCACCGATGGCGCCCTGAACCCCCAGGACATCCTCCGCATCATGGGGCCGGAGGCGGTACAGCTCTACCTGGTGGACGAGGTTCAGAAGGTCTACCGCTCCCAGGGCGTCACCATCAACGACAAGCACATCGAGGTCATCGTCCGACAGATGCTGCGCAAAGTGAGGGTGGACTCCCCCGGCGACACCGATATGCTGCCCAGCGAATTGGTGGACCGCTTCCAGTACGAGGAAGTGAACGCCAAAGTACTGGCCGAGGGCGGCGAGCCCGCCACCGCCATGCCTGTCCTGCTGGGAGTCACCAAGGCCTCCCTCACCGCAGGCAGCTTCCTGGCTGCTGCCTCCTTCCAGGAGACCACTCGCGTCCTCACCGAAGCAGCCGTCTCCGGCCAGGTCGACCACCTGCTCGGCCTCAAGGAAAACGTCATCATCGGCAAGCTCATCCCTGCCCGCGCCGCCATTGAGCTGCCGCCACCGCCGGTGCGCGAGATCCCCCTGCCCGAGATCCTTGCCCTGGAGGGCGAGGAACCCCGGGAGAAGGAGGAGATAACCCCCGAAGAGATGACCCGGCTCATGGAATCCGTGGGCGCTACTGAGGAGGAACTCCCTGAGGAGCCAGAGGAGCCGACCGCTCCGGAGGCCCCCCAGTTCCCTCACACCTTCGTCGCCGAGCCTGACGAGGACTAGCCTCTCCCCACCTCCACTACATCGAATCAAGCACAGGTTCCCGGGACCCCCCGGGGACCTGTGCTATTTATGGAGGCGCCCCCGGTCCGGGCGGCGGAGCTCCCGAACCGGGAGCGAGGGGCCTGGCAAGGATAGCGGGGCCGTTCAGCGGGCTAGGGGATGCACGTGCAAGGCGGCAGAGGCGGCTTGGGGGTCGAGCCGGAGACCCAGGGTCACCAGCTTGCGGGCGAGCCGGGAACGGCAGCTCGCACTGCGCTCCTTTGGCAGCTCCGCCACCCGCAGGGCACGGTCTAGCGATCTTTGCAGCTCCTGCGCCCGCTGTCCAGCTTCATATTCTAGGTATACAGCAGAGTACATCCCTCATCACCCCTCTTCAGCAGGCGCACGGGCTGGCCCCGCCACGGGCTCCATGGACGGCCGCTCCGGAAACCGCCCCGTGGCCAGACGGTATAGCACTCGAAAGACTTCGTTCGTGTCTACCCCCTCAGGGTCCACGGCCTTGCACATCTCCGACCCCTGGTAGAGGGCAAAGACTAGGTTCGCCAGGGCCTTGGGATCCACGTCCGAGGCGGGAGTCGTAGCCTCCTTCATCCCTTCGGTGAAGAGCCCCGCCAGAGTCTCCCGGAACTGGCCCAGGTGTCGGCCAAAAGCCGCCCTGGCTGCCTCGTTCCGGAGGGCCTCCGCCCACAGCTCGCTGGTCAGGCGGGCGTGTGTCTGAAAGTCCCTCTCCAGGAGTCGGCCGAAGTAGTGATAGCCGATGCTCTCCAGGGCCCGCAGGATGTCCGGCGCTGTGGTCCGCATGGCCGCGATAAGGGCGGTCTGCTGCTCCGTCTCCCTCTCCTGAACCGCCCCGATGATCTCCACCTTGCTTCTGAAGTAGCGGTACACCGCCCCGGGGCTCATCCCGCTTTCCCGGCAGATGTCCTTCATGGTGGTCTGGTGAAAGCCGCGGCGGGTGAAGCAACGCCAGGCCGCATCCAGGATCTCACTCCTCCGCGCCTGCAGGTAGGATTCCGGGACCTTCGGCATGCTACCCTCTCCAGGAAAACCAACTACCCAGTCCGGAAAACGAGTGTTCGTTCTTAAAAACGAACGCTCACTCTATTTGTACCGCATTATTTCTCTCCTGTCAAGACCCTGGGGTGGGGATGCTGAAAAAATTCTGCCGTCGAAGCTACAGGGGGCCTGGGGAGTGTCCCCCCGGAATGCAATATCCTCGCCCTGAGCCGCGTCCGATTACGTGGTGAGCTCTACCGGCTGACCCCGGGGCTTCCCGCCCCGCCGCAGCTCGATCAGCTCCTCCAGCTTGGCCTGGCAGGCCTCTGCCCCCGCGCTCTGGACGCCGCAGACCTTACAGACATCCTTGTGGCAGTCGGCGGTGGTCCGGCCCCGCAGGCTGCGCAGCCACTCGCCGCGGAGGTAGGCGTCGGTCACGCCGATATCGATGTGGGCCCAGGGGAACACCTCGAACAGGCCGCGTTCGCGCTGGGCGTAGAAGGTCGGATCTAGATCGCACTCCTCCAGGACACGCCGCCAGCGCGGCCAGTCGTAGCTCTCACCCCACGCGTCGAAGCGTGCCCCCAGCTCCCAGGCCTGGTGGATGGCCCTCCCCAGGCGGCGGTCGCCCCGCGAGAGCACTGCCTCCAGCAGGCTCTGCTCGGGCTCCTCCCACGAGAAGGCTACCCTGACCTTCTTGAGCTGGCTGCGCAGGTACTCGTGTCGGGGCCTCAGCTCCTCTGGGCTCACCTGGCCGGCCCACTGGAACGGAGTGTGGGCCTTGGGGATGAAGTTCGAGGTGCTGACCCGTACCCGCGCTCGGCCGCCGTGGTAACGCTGGCCGATCTCCTTTACCCTGCTCGCTAGCTCGACGATGCCCTGCACGTCCTCCAGGCTCTCCGTGGGCAGCCCCACCATGAAGTACAGCTTGACGCTGGTCCAGCCCCGACTGAACGCCGCGTCCACCGCCCGGTAGAGGTCCTCCTGGGAGACCAGCTTGTTAATGGCCTGGCGGAGGCGCTCCGTCCCCGCCTCCGGCGCAAAGGTGATGCTGTGCTTACCGCGGCTGGCCGCCGCATCCGCCATCTGCACCGAGAAGCTATCCACCCGCATGCTGGGCAGGGAGATGGCCAGGCGGTCGCCGAACTCCCCCCGCAGGGCGTCCATCATCTCCACGATCTGGGAGTGATCGGTAGTGCTGAGGGAGGCCAGGGAGAGCTCATCGTAGCCGGTGGTGGCCAACAGGTCACGGGCGGCTTGTACCACCTCCTCCGGCGTCCTCTCCAGGCGAGGCCGATAGATCATCCCCGCCTGGCAGAAGCGGCAGCCCTGCGTGCAGCCCCGCTGAATCTCGATGGCCGCCCGGTCATGCACCGTCTGGAGGTAGGGAACGATGGGCCTGGTCGGTGAGGGCGGCAGCACCTGCACGAAGCGCTTGCGCACCCGCGCCGCCACCCCAGACCCTGCAGGCACCACCTTCTCCACGGTGCCGTCCGCATGGTAGCGCATCTCATACAGCGAGGGGACGTACACGCCGGGGATCGCAGCGAGCCGCCGCAGCATCTCCTTCCGGGGGCCGCCGCCCTGTCTCTTCCACTCCCGCAGGAAGTCCGCCAGGTCCAGCACCGCCTCCTCACCGTCGCCCAGGAAGAAGGCGTCGATGAAGTCGGCCAGGGCCTCGGGGTTGAGGGCGCCGCTGCCGCCAGCGACCACCAGGGGACAATCCTCGCCCCGCTCAACCGCCAGCATGGGAATGCCTGCCAGGTCCAGCATGTTCAGGATGTTCGTATAGGTCAGCTCATAGCTGAGGGAGAAGCCGATGGCGTCGAACTCTCCCAGGGGATGGCGGGTCTCCAGGCTAAACAGGGGTACCCCCTCGGCCCGCATAGCCTGCTCCATGTCCAACCAGGGGGCGTAGACCCGCTCCGCCACCACGTCGGGCTGGCGATTGAGGATGTCATAGAGGATGGCTAGGCCCAGGTTAGACATGCCGATGTCGTAGACGTCCGGGTAAGCCAGGGCGATGCGCACCGCCATGCCCTCCCAGTCCTTCACCACCGAGTTCCACTCGCCCCCGGTATAGCGGGCGGCTTTGCTCACACGGCTGAAGATGCGCTCCAGGTCCTGCACGTCACCACCGCTGAATTTAGTAAGCGCCGAGAACACTTATCATAGCCAAGCACCTCCAGGGGGCGCAAGCGCAACCTGCCCCACCAACCTCAATCCATTATGTCACTAGCCCCCCTGGTCAGGCCACATCTCTCCCTGCTAAGATAACCAAACCCTGGGTTCAGGGTCAGCGAACCATGAGTGCTCAGCCTGCCAAGCCCTTCCGGATACGCGTCTTCTCCGACTACATCTGCCCGTGGTGCTACATCGGCTTGAAGCGCCTGGAGCAGCTCCGGGAGGCCTTTGACATCGAGGTGGACTGGCAGCCCTATGAACTCCACCCGGAGATACCGCCAGGGGGAATGCCCATCCAGGGCGTGTTCGGGGGCACCCCTCGAGCTGCCGCCTACTTCGAGAACCTGCAGCAGTACGCCTCGGGAGCCGGTATTGACCTCCGGCGGCCCCCCGTCATCGCCAACTCCCACCTGGCCTTGGAGGCTGCCGAGTTTGCCCGCGACCACGGCCGCTTCGAGCCCTATCACTTGACCCTCTTCCACGCATGTTTTGAGGAGGCCCGCGACATCGGCGATCCCGGCGTGCTCTGCGAGCTGGCCGGCAACTGCGGTCTCGATGGCGAGGCCCTGGCCGAGGCGTTGAGGTCGAAACGCTACGCCTCTTTGGTGGATCAGCGCACTCAAGAAGCCCACCAGCAGGGTATCAGCGGCACCCCTAGCTTCATCTTCGACGACCGCTTCACCCTGCTGGGCGCGCAGGAATATCGGGTGTTCGAAGACCTGGCCGAGCGCATGGGAGCGAAGCGTCGAACCTAGAACCTGAACCCGGAAGCGGCAGCCGCTTCCGGATTCTCGCCCTGGGCTCTGGAAGGGGGTTGCCGTGGACTTTCGATTCAGCCCAGAGGAGCAGACCTTTCGCCAGGAGGTGCGGGACTTCCTGCGGCGTGAGCTTCCGCCGAACTGGGAGGGCAGCGGCCCCTACGGCGAGGAGGCCGAGGGCGATGCCGATGCCGCCTGGGAGTTCGGCCGCCAGTTCACCAGGAAGCTGGCCGAGCGCAAGTGGCTGGCCATGGCCTGGCCCCGCGAGTACGGAGGCCTGAGCGCCTCTCATATGGAACAGCTCATCTATAACGAGGAGATGGCCTACCATGCCGCTCCCGGCGGCGGCGGCATGGGCGTGGCCTGGGTGGGACCGGCCATCATGCTCTACGGCACCGAAGAACAGAAGAGAATGTACCTGCCTCGTATCGCCAGCGGGGAGGACGTCTGGTGCACCCTTTACTCCGAGACCGAGGCTGGCTCGGACCTGGCTGCCCTCAGGACCAGAGCGGTGAAAGACGGCGACGACTTCGTCATCAACGGACAGAAGACCTGGACCTCCGGCGCCCATCGCTCCAACTGGGGCTGGCTGGCCGCCCGCACCGACCCGGAGGCCCCCAAACATAGGGGCATCAGCACCTTCGTGGTGGACATGAGCACGCCGGGCATCAGCATCCGCCATCTGGTGAACATGGCCGGGCTGCACGGATTCAGTGAGGTCTTCTTTGATAACGTGCGCATCCCCAAGGAGAACCTGGTGGGTGAGCTGAACCGGGGCTGGTATCACGTGGCGGTGGCCCTGGACTTTGAGCGCTCGGGCATCCAGGCGTTCGCGGGCTCCCGACGCCTCCTGGAGCGCCTGGCAGCCTTCGCTCGGGAGAATCCGCGCCTGCTAACCCGGAACCCCGAGGTGCGCCTACGCCTGGCGGACCGGGCCGTGGAACTGGCCGTGGGCACCAACATCGCCTATCGCATCCCCTGGATGCAGTCTCGGGAACTGATCCCGAACTATGAGGCCTCCATCAGCAAGCTCTATGGCAGCGAGCTGAGCCAGCGGGTGGCCCTCACCTGCATCCAGTTGCTGGGGCTCCACGGGCAGCTCGAGCCGGACTCTCCCTGGGCGCCGTTGAAGGGTCGGCTGGGGCGGGGCTACGTGACCAGCGTGGCCGCCACCATCGCCGCAGGCACCTCCGAGATCCAGCGCAACGTCATCGCCACGCGCGGCCTGGGCCTGCCCAGGTAAATACCTGCGAAAACGGGTTCTGGCTGACGCTCCGACGGGGACGTGAGGACGACGGGCCCCTCTGGCTAGCCTCCGGCCCGCTCCACGCGCTGGGCGAAACTCACGAGGCTAGCACCGACCTCGGCGATGGTGTAGGGGCCCTGAGTCCGGTGGCTGAGGAGCGCGGGTAGGTTGACGGTGTAGCGGTTACGGCGGCCCTCCTTATGCCTAGCGATGATGTCGTCCTCCTCAAGTGCCCGCAGGATGGAGAGGGTGGCTCTCTCGGTGATCCCCACGGCCCTGGCGATCTCCCGCAAAGTGGAGCGCGGGTGATCTATCACGTGGATGAGCACAAGGGCGTGGTTGGTCAGGAAGCCCCATTTGACCATGATAGTCCTCCTGGGTCTTGACAAACCGCCATGTTAGAAATATAATGCTGGCATCGAGCATCCAGCTATAGGTTTCCGGTAACTATTAACAGGATATATGCTTCCGGACACAGAACGTAGGTATTTTCTATCTAGCCTTGGACATCCAGCAATGTAGTTCCTACTTAACTCTATTCTCTCTTGTTCGTCAAGACCCCTGAAGGAGCAGGCGTAGCTACGGGGCGGCTCAAGACCAGTGTGGCATCGGGAAGGCAGTGCGGTACGGTTGAGCCGCCCCGGCGCGCTCTCGGGAGCTGACACCTGGGAAGGGCAAGATGCGCAAACTCGTGTCTCCGGCGCTTCGTGAGCTTCCCGGGCGGCAGCTCTCGTGCTTCGTGGCAATCGGCCACGCAGCGATGGACCGGCCGGGTTGCCTTCGGCCCGGCTGAACACGAAAGGGAGCTGCGCAGTGCCCTCCTTGTCCGTCCTGGCGTGAGGAGGCGGGGAATGCCAGCGGCGAGGGGGGCAACTCTGGGGGGCGGCCCAGGCCACCAGTGGGCCGTCCCCCTTCGTCTCGATTCTACCCTGGGCGTGTCCTGCCGTCACCACGCCTAGGTGAGCCGCAGGAAAAGCTGGTAGAGGCAGAAATACAGGCGGGTGCCATCCAGCACCAAGATGTCAGCGCCCTGGCGAAGGTTGGGCTCCACGTGCTCGAAGAGCGAGACCTCCGTGTAGTGGAGGTCTTCCCGGCCGGCCAGCCGGTCCCGCATGCGGCGTGACTCCACGTAGGGAATATAGGGATCGCCCCGGTCGTGCACGATGAACAGCTCCGCCTGTACCCCCTCGATGTTGCGGCTGGGGGAGAGGACGCGCAGGTCGCGAAGGGCTTCCTCGGGGAGCCGGGCCATAAGCTCGTCCACCTGAGAGGGGTCCTGGTTTGTGAGGAACTCGTAGGAGGCGCGGCCCACCGCCGAGAGGCGCCACAACCCCACCTCCTCCGCTGACCTGCGGTCCACGAAGATCTCCTCTAGGACCCGCCGGTCCACAGGGTTGTCCAGCTTATCGATGAGTTGGCGGGCCATGACCCGCACCACGTGGTTGCGGGGCTTCCACTCCTCCTCCAGCCCGTCGTAGGAGATGCGGCGGGTGCTAGCCGCCGCCAGGATGTCCAGGGCATCGAAGTACCCCCCGAAGGAGACCACGAAGTCCACCTCGCCGCTGATACCCTCGTCCGCTGCCGCCAGCAAGGCCAGGGAGCCCCCCACGCTTACCCCGAAGTAGCCCACCCTCTCGGGGTCCACGTAGTCCTGGGCCCGTATGTACCGAAAGGCCCCCACGAGGGCCGTCACCTCTTCCGGCTGGATGAGCTCTGCGTCCAGGCGGGTGGAGAAGGGAACGAGCATGACCACGCCAGCGCGGGCGACGCCCTCGGCCAGCTTCACCAGGCGAGAGTCGTCCGGGTCCAGGGGGGGCGCACCCATGGAGAAGACGATGGCGGCGTGGCGGTCCCCGTCGGCGGGACGGTACACGTCGGCGGCGATGCGGCCTGAGCCGTAGTCGATGGTCACCTGCTCGCGGATGGGGTCGGCGGTGAACCAGGTGACGGGCCGCACCGGCAGGCTTACCATCATGTCGGGCAGGAAGAAGGCGGAAGTGACGGCAGCCCGCCCGTAGCGGGTCGTTGCCACTAGGAGGGAGAGGGCCAGGATAAGGGCGAGGGCCGCCAACAGCGGCCAGAGCCGACGCATGGAATCGTGTGCTCCCCGGGACAAACCCTTCGAAACGTACGAGCTTCGGTCTGCGGACAGTTTGCACTGTGTTTGGGAAGGGGTCAATTTCAGAGTTGACCCCAGACTGATCCTGAGGAAGGCGTGGCTCTCAGAAGGAAGAAGGCCGAGCCCAGCGGGCTCGGCCTTCGACGGCTCGTCGGCCGTCTTACTTCTCCTCGCCCTCGTAGTTGGGCCGCTTCTCCTCCTCTTCCTCCTTGGCCTCCCCCTTCACCGTGAGGACATCGCCCGTAATGGAGATGTCCACGTCCTCCGGCTTGACCCCGGGCATGGAGACCTTCAGGACGACCTCCTCATCGGTCTCGTAGAGGTCCAGGGGGCAGAAACCCTCACCGGTCTCCTAGGTCAGGAGCCGCCAGGGCCGCGGAAAGCCCTCCTCGAAGAGGCGGTCCATGGTGCGCCGCAGCTGCGCCATCTCCCCGAAGGCATCCCACCGAACGATCTCTGGCATGACCTACTTTTGCCTCCGTATGAAATCTTATCTGGCTCTCGAGGCTTGGTGATGGGCCCACTCATTGCTCTCGACCATATTCTGGCACCGTCACTAGGTGATGTCAAGAGTCTTGATAATCCCATTGTCAGGAATGCCTATAACCAGCTTGACGCCTAACTGGTAACCCCTTATAATAGAACTCAAGGCGTACCATGGCAGCGAAAGATTACTATCAGATCCTGGGCGTCAAGCGTGACGCCTCTCAGAAGGAGATCCGGCAGGCCTATCGCCGGCTGGCCCGCCGCTATCACCCCGATGTCAATCCCGGGGACAAGGCGGCTGAGGCGCGCTTCAAGGAGATCAACGAGGCGCATGAGGTCCTCTCGGACCCCGAGAAGCGCAAGAAGTACGACAGGTACGGCGACCAGTGGCAGTACGCCGACCAGATCGAAGAGGCGCGGCGCCGGGGCGGCGCACGCGGCTTCGCCTATAGCCCCGGCGGCATGTTCGACTTCGACCTGGGGGACCTGCGGGACCTCGGCGGCCTAGGCACCATCTTCGAGGGGCTGTTCCGCGGCGGTCGCCGCGGAACCACGCGCCGTCGCGGTGCCGACATGCAGTACGCCGTGGATGTCACCCTGGAGGAAGCCTTTCGCGGCACCACCCGCACCATCCAGCTCTCGGCCGAGGAGCCTTGCTCCACCTGCGGCGGTAGCGGCCAGGTAGCCGGGGCCATCTGCCACGTCTGCGAGGGCAGCGGCGTGACCCTGCGAGCCCGCCGCCTGGAGGTGAAGATCCCGCCGGGCGTGCACACCGGCTCCAAGGTGCGGGTGGCCGGCGAGGGTAGCGCAGGGATGGCTGGCGGCCCCCGGGGCGACCTCTACCTGGTGGTGTCGGTGCGGCCGCACCCCCAGTTCGAGCGGCGGGGCGATGACCTGCATACGGAGATACAGGTATCGCTCACCGAGGCTGTTTTGGGCGGCGAGGTGGAAGTGCCTACCCTGGACGGGCGGGTCATGCTCAAGGTCCCCGCCCTCACCCAGAACGGCAAGGTGTTCCGGCTGGCTGGCAAGGGCATGCCGCACCTGAACGGGAGCGGCATGGGCGACCTGTACGCCAGAGTCAGCGTCAACCTGCCTGAGAAGCTATCAGAGAAGGAGCAAAAGCTTTTCGAGGAGCTGCGCGCCGCCGGCGTGTGACGCGCCGGGTCCGGCGCGCCCGGGCGGTCGGCTCAGCCTGTCCTTCCTGAGGGAGGGCAAACTGAGACGCACCACAGCAGTGCTATGAGACGAGGTGACTTCGATTGACGATTGAGGGCTTTGACGAGCTTCTGGACGAGGACCAGCCCTGCTACGTCATCAGCGTCGCCGCCAGGATCGTCGGCGTGCACGCCCAGACCCTCCGCTACTATGAGCGAGCGGGCCTGCTGAGGCCCTCGCGCTCCCGGGGACGCATCCGCCTGTACTCGCTGGCGGACATAGCCCGGGTGCGACAGATCCAGCGGCTCATCAACGACCTGGGCGTGAACCTGGCGGGGGCCGAGGTGGTCCTGCGCATGAACCGCCAGATGCAGGAGATGCAGCAGGAGATCGACGCGCTGCGGCAGGAGCTCCAGCGCCTGCGCGATCGCCGCCTGCCCGCGCCCAAGCCCGAGGAGGAGCGCACCCCATGACTGAGGCGCCCGCCCACCTCGGTTGGGAGCGCCTGTGGCGTGAACAGAGCCGCGATCTCGACCTGAAGCAGCCCCGGCCGGAGGTGCTGGAGCTGCTCCCGCGGCTGCGCGCTGAAGGCAGGAGCCGGGTGCTGGACCTGGGCTGCGGCCTGGGCCGCCACCTGCTAACCCTCGCCGCGGAGGGCTTCCAGGCCTACGGCAGCGACATCTCCCCGGTGGCCGTCGCGACGTGCCGCCGCCGTCTGGAGGAGACCGGCCTCCCCGGCGAGGTCATCCACGCCGACATGGGGGCCCTGCCCTTCGGGCGCGAGGCCTTTGATGCCGTGATCGCCTGGAACGTGGTCTACCACACCACCCTCGAGGACCTGCTAAAGGCGGTCGAGGGCGTCCGCGAGAGCCTGCGCGACGGCGGCTACCTCCTGGCGACGTTCATCTCGGTGAACGACAGCTCCTACGCCGGCGCCCTGGAAGGGCTGGCCAGCGGCGAGGTGGAGCGGCTGGAGCCCGACACCTTCGTCCGGGCGGGCGATGTGCAGACCGACAAGGCCCTGTCGCACCACTACACAACCGAGCAGGAGCTGCGGGGGCCCATCCTGCGCGGCTTCCGCATCCTCTCCCTGCGGGAGGATCGAAGGGACTGGCCGGAGTTCGAGCAGGAGCCCCGCTTCTCCGCCCACTGGGTGGTGCTGGCGAGGAAGGGGTGAGCCATGAGTGAGGCGTTGATAACCGCCATCGTAGGATTTGGCAGTGCGCTGCTCGGCGCCGTGGCAGGTCACATGGGCGCGCTACAGATCGATAGCAGACGGGAGTCAAGAAGAAGACGCGCCACTATCAAGGGCCTCGTTCAAGAGATCACACTGAACGCGGAGGCAGTCCACGTGGGGATAGCAGACCTCCAACAGCAGCTTCCGCTCTCGGACGAGTTTTGGAGAGAGGTGCGCTTGGTGGCAGCCGTCTATCTGGACGACGATACCTACGATGCAGTCGTCACTGGCTATTCTATGCTGCCGCGGGCCAGACAGACCCTTGAGCGCTACCAGCGAATGCAGGACAAGGAGTACTTGAGTTTCCTCGTCAAGTACGCTGGCGAGATATTGAAGCCGGCCCAGACAATGCTTGAACAACGACTGAATGCTGAGATGTCTGTCTGGGAGCGGCTGTTGAAGCGCGCCAAAGAATGGGGCGGCAGAGGCAGAAAGAGCAAAGCGGCTCCGAACCGCAGAGGCGAGAGCAAGCTTCCGAATGCTAACACTCACGAGTGAAAGGTGAGGTGATGCCACCATGATGAGACAAGACCGATTCACCCAGCAGGCCCAGGAGGTCCTGGCCGCCTCCCAGGAGGTGGTGCGACAGCAGCGCCACTCCCAGTGGGACGTCGAGCACATCTTCCTGGCCCTGCTTCAGCATCCAGGCGGTCTGGCCCAGCAGATCCTCGGGAAGCTGGGCGTGGACGTGAGCAAGCTTCTCGAGCGCGTGGCTCAGGCCCTGGCTCGCTCGCCCAAGCTGGCCTACGACGTGGTCCAGATCTACACCACGCCCCGCATCATCCGCCTCCTGGAGACGGCCAACGCCGAGGCCGAGCGCCTCAAGGACGAGTACGTCAGCATCGAGCACATCCTCATCGCCATCGCCGACGAGCGCGAGGGGGAGTCGGCCCGCATCCTCCAGGAGTTCGGCGTGGACAAGGAGCGCCTGTACAGCGCCCTTCAGGAGGTGCGCGGGGGTGCCCGCGTGGACAGCCCCACCGCCGAGAGCCGCTACGGCGCCCTCGAGAAGTACAGCCACGACCTCACCGAGTACGCCCGCCAGGGCAAGCTCGACCCCGTCATCGGCCGGGAGCAGGAGATCAAGCGGGTCATGCAGATCCTCAACCGGCGCACCAAGAACAACCCCGTCGTCGTGGGCGAGGCGGGCGTCGGCAAGACCGCCATCGTGGAGGGGCTGGCCCAGAAGATCGTGGCCGGGGACGTGCCCGAGAACATCAAGGACCGCCGCCTGCTGGCCCTGGACATGGGCGCCCTGGTGGCCGGCTCCAAGTTCCGGGGCGAGTTCGAGGAGCGCCTCAAGGCCGTCATGGACGAGATCAAGCGCGCCGAGGGCGAGGTCATCCTCTTCATCGATGAGTTGCACCAGGTGGTGGGCGCGGGCGGCGCCGAGGGGGCCATCGACGCCAGCACCATGATGAAGCCCGCCCTGGCTCGCGGCGAGCTGCGGGCCATCGGCGCCACCACCCCCGACGAGTACCGACAACGCATCGAGAAGGACAAGGCCCTGGAGCGTCGCTTCGCCCCGGTGTGGATCGATGAGCCATCGGTCGACGAGACCATCGAGATCCTGCGCGGGCTCAGGCCCCGCTACGAGGCCCACCACAAGGTGCAGATCACGGACGAGGCGCTGCTGGCGGCCGCGCGGCTCTCCGCCCGCTACCTCACCGAGCGTCACCTCCCTGACAAGGCCATCGACCTCATCGACGAGGCCGCCAGCAAGCATGTCATCGAGTCCCAGTCCATGACGCCTGAGCTGCGCGACCTCAAGGCGCGCCTGGACGAGCTGGCCCGCCAGACCGAGGCCGCCGCCCAGCGCCAGGACTACGAGGAGGCCGCCCGCATCAGGACGGAGGTCGTCAAGGTCCAGGAGGAGTACGAGGCCAGCAAGTCCCAGTGGGAAGGCGAGGAGAAGTTAGACGGGCGGGTGGACGAGAGCGACATCGCCGCGCTGGTGGCGTCCATGACCGGCATCCCCGTCTCCCGCATGCTGGAGGGCGAGGCGGAGAAGCTCCTGCAGATGGAGGAGCGCCTGCACGAGCGGGTCATCGGGCAGGACGAGCCCATCCGCGCGGTGTCCGAGGCGCTGCGCCGGGCCCGCGCCGGCCTCAAGGACCCCAGGCGGCCCATCGGCAGCTTCGTCTTCCTGGGCCCCACCGGCGTGGGCAAGACCGAGCTCGGCCGTGCTCTCGCCGAGTACATGTTCGACGATGAAGAGGCCATGGTGCGCATGGACATGTCCGAGTACATGGAGAAGCACACCGTGTCCCGCCTCATCGGCGCCCCGCCGGGCTACATCGGCTATGAGGAGGCCGGGCAGCTCACCGAGGCGGTGCGGCGTCGCCCGTACCGGGTGATCCTCTTCGACGAGATCGAGAAGGCCCACCCCGACGTGCTGAACGTGCTCCTCCAGATCATGGAGGACGGCCGCCTCACCGACGGCCACGGTCGGACGGTGGACTTCCGCAATACCGTGGTGGTGATGACCTCGAACCTGGGCACCAGCGCCGAGAAGAGGGGCAGCTTCGGCTTCGTCACCAGCCGGGCGCAGAGCGAGTCGGAGCGCGACAAGCTGCGCAGCGGCATCGAGGAGGCCCTGAAGCAGCACTTCCGGCCGGAGTTCCTGAACCGGGTGGACGAGATCATCATCTTCGAGCCGCTGACGGAGAAGGAGCTGGCGCAGATCGTCGAGCTGATGCTGAAGGAGGTGCAGGAGCGGCTGGCCGAGCGCAAGGTCACCCTGGAGGCGACCCCGGCGGCCAAGGAGGCCCTGGTGAAGGAGGGCTACGACCCGGTGTACGGGGCTCGGCCGCTGCGCCGGACGGTACAGCGCCGGGTGGAGAACCCGCTGTCGAGCCGCATCCTGGCGGGGGAGTTCGGCGAGGGGGACACGGCAGGGGTGGACTACTCGGACGGCGAGTATGCCTTCACCAAGAAGGTGGCAGCGGCGGCGAGCTGAGGCCGGAGGCCGGCGGTTTGATTGACCGCTTGATTGGGAAAAAGATCAGGCTTCCAGCTTCGAAAACAGGCGACTTCGGTTGATTGACATCCTGGGGCGGCGTTCCGCAGGGAGGCGGGGGCCGCCCCGCCGCTACTGTACAGGTTTGGGCTGCAGGGGA
>JBAUEL010000137.1:0-5862 GCA_049678585.1 Dehalococcoidia bacterium | reverse complement strand
CGAGCTGTCGGTGAGCAAGCCGCAGGTGATAACCCGCGAAATCGATGGCGTAGTGCACGAGCCCATGGAGCACCTGGTGATCGACTGCCCGGAGGACTACGTGGGCGTCGTGACGCAGAAGATCGCCAGCCGCAAGGGGCGCATGACGAACATCGTGAACCACGGCACGGGCCGGGTGCGGCTGGAGTTCCGCATCCCATCGCGGGGGCTCATCGGCTTCCGCAGTCAGTTCCTGACGGACACTCGCGGCGCGGGGCTGCTGAACCACTTATTCGATGGGTATGAGCCGTGGCGGGGCGAGATCGAGCATCGCACGAACGGCGCTTTGGTGGCGGACCGCGCGGGCACAGCGGTAGCGTATGCCATCGAGCAGGCGCAGGAGCGAGGGGAGATGTTCGTCGAGCCGGCGGAACGTGTGTACGATGGGATGATCGTCGGTGAGAAC
The DNA here is from genome assembly GCA_049678585.1 of Dehalococcoidia bacterium. Taxonomy (GTDB): domain Bacteria; phylum Chloroflexota; class Dehalococcoidia; order DSTF01; family CAZFGZ01; genus CAZFGZ01. Next base: position 5,417 of record JBAUEL010000137.1, on the reverse strand, counting down.
GCACGCGAGGGTGACATCAACGTCAACATCACGAAGGAAAAGAAGCTCACCAACATCCGCTCGTCGACGTCGGACATCGCGGTGCAACTGCTGCCGGTGCGGCGGATGTCGCTGGAGCAGGCGCTGGGGTGGATCGCCGAGGACGAGATGCTGGAGGTGACGCCGAAGAGCCTGCGACTGCGAAAGCGGCTGCTCACGGCAAACGAGCGGGCGCGGGGCGCGTGGCGGGTGTGGGGTGGCAAGACCCCCTCCGTATCTGGACGTTGACACACTGAGCCCTCTGGGCCAGCCCTCGGGCACAATGTCCAGAGGGAGGTCCAGGCCTGGGAGTTCCGGTGGGTGGCTGGCTGACGCGTGCGTAAGAATGGATGTAGTATTGGCACCAGACAGGTCAAGACCGGGAGAGGCAAGCCATGCAGATTTCGCTGACCCGCGAGGCGGTCGAGCTTGCGCACCGCCGGGGTGGGGTGATGGCCCTGGACTTCATCCCGCCACTGACTTGAAGGGGCCGCGCCGAGGTGTCGGTCGACACCTACCTCAAGGGCAAGAACACGTCGCGCTACAGGGTGATGAGGCAGGACGACGTGAAGATCCTCATTGCGCCTCGCCTTGTTGAGTGGGCCAAGAGCGTTCGACTAGACGCGAAGCGGTTCCTGTTCTGGGACTCCTTCGACATCGAAGTGGAGCACCGGCACACCCGCTCCTGCCAGCACTGAGGCTTACTTCCGTGAGAGCTGCCGCCGCGACCCCAAGCACGCCGCGCCCGCCCACAAGGAGCCATTGCGGTATAGCCAGGACGATGCGAAAGGCTACTGTCAGCCGGTTGCGGTCGGCGTGCTGCGGCTCAACGTCGTAGGTGATGGGATAGCCGGCCGGTACCGGAGTCCCTTCTGTCACGGCTGTGGGGTGGGAAAACTCCATCCGTATCTGGGACGCTGACTGGCTGAACTGCCGCGCGGGTTCTCCTTGGCCAGCCTTCGGGCACTATGTCCTCATCGTGTGCGCTGTCGCGGTCCGTGCATAGCCGCCAACCAAAGGCCAGGGGCGGCCTTCACGACCGCGCCCTCGTGGTGCCAATTTGGCTGCTGAAGCCCTATGGCGGCTCGATACAGCTCAGGCCCGTCTGCGCCAGCACCGCCAGCGGGTCTGCCATGGCAATGGCATCGTGCGGCGGACCAGCGTCCCAGGGTGAGTTGGGCGCAGCGGTAGGCGAGCGGTCGTAGGCTAGCCCGTCCGGCACTCCATAGGCTCTATGTGCGACGGGGCCATTGTTCCGCGCTGACCCGCCGAGGCGCGCCTACCGTGCTCTGCAGGTCAAGACCACGCGGCAAGCGAGGGGCCGCTAGGCCTTCCAGAGGTCGTAGCAGCCAGCCCGACGCAGCTTGGCGTCCGTCTCGGGCAGAGTGAGGCCGTGCGCCCGCAGCTTGCGAAGGATGCGCTCGACGCTGTTGCGTTCCTGGGCGGTAAGGGGCCCGAAGACCTCGCGGTAGAGCTCCTCAGAGATAGCTACGACCCGCTTGGCCAGGTCGCGACCCCTGTCCGTCAGCTCCAGACCCACAGCACGCCGGTCCTCGGGGTCAGGAAGCCTGCGGACCCAGCCCTTGGTCTCGATGCGGTGCAGGATGCCGGTGATGTTCTGGCGCTCCTGGAAGAGCAGAGTAGCCAGGAGGCTGGGTTTCACGGGCTTCTTGGAGAAGTAGAGCAGGCCGAGCACACGGGCCTGGGATACGGAGACGCCCGTGGGAAACAGTCGGCGCTCCAGCAGCTTGTAGCTCAGCCAGTAGAGTTCTGTGATCAGGGTCCAGGGCAAGATTCGCTTGTAGACGGCCTTATAGTCGGGCCGCTTACGGGTTGGCACGGATACCCCCCTGACTTGCTAGCTCCCCGCCAGCGGTCATAGCAGAAACGTGCGTTTCTCTTGATAGGCGCTCATCCTAACAACCGCCAGACCTGCGGGCAAGCAGCAATTTCAGCGAAGGGCAACCCGGTAGCTCGCACCTACAACTCCCTCAGCAGCGCCTCCGCCATCTCCTGGTGCTTGGGCATGCCGATCTGGCAGTACGTGGAGATGGCCTGCGCCAGCAGCTCGCTGTACTCTCCCGTCGCTCGCGGTGGCGTAGCACGAGTTCTGCTGGCCGGCTCATCGCCAGTGCGCTACCATAGGCCCAACATCACTACAAGAGACTCACCTAGAGCGGAGGTTAGCGCAGGATGGACGTGTTCGAAGCCATAGGTACGCTGCGCGCCATGCGTCGTCTCAAGCCCAACCCCGTCTCCGACGAGGATCTCTGGAGGATCCTGGACGCCGCCATCAAGGCGCCCAGCGGCGGCAACCGCCAGCCCTGGAACTTCATTGTCGTCCGCGACCCAGAGGCCAAGCGCAAGCTTGGCGAGTATTACCTCGACACTTGGAACAAGGCCTACATCGCCGGGCCCGGCCAGGCCATGCTGGCCGACCCGCGCTCGGCACGGGGCTACAGGTCGGCTGAGCACCTGGCGCACCACCTGGCTGAGGCGCCGGTTCTCATCATCGCCACCATCCGCAAAGACGGGTCCGCCATCGGGCCCGTGGCTGGCGGGTCCATCTTCCCGGCCGTCCAGAACCTGATGCTGGCGGCGCGGGCGCTGGGCCTGGGCACCACCCTCACCACGCTCCACAAGCTCCACGAGGAGGAGGTCAAGGACCTCCTTGGCATCCCCGAGCAGGTCGAAACCATGGCCCTGATCCCTCTCGGCTGGCCGAAGGGGCGGTTCGGCACTCCGGCGCGCCTGCCGGTCGAGAAGGTAGTCTACTGGGAGAAGTGGGGTGAAAGACGGGAGCGGTGAGCGACCTGCCGACACGCTTGTGGGGTGCCGATATTCCGTCCGTCTCTTCGCGCCTCAAGCGGCCGCCCACCCGAGATGGCAGCGCCGGATGTCCCTGAGGACATGATGCCTCAAGGCTGGCCAGGAGAGGTCACCCTGTCAATGCCCCAGATACGGATGGGGTTTTGTCACCCCACACCCGGCTGACTCGTCGGAAGCTCCGTAGGCTAGGCGACGGCCGGGGTTCCTCGCTCGGGGCTCATCTTCACAGTGCCTCCAGCCATCGGCACCGCCGCCGGCAAGGTGGCTCTCCGCCTGGTGGTCTCCAGGATGCGCTCGTAGAGGGCCAGGTAGCCGTCGGTCATGCGCGGTACGCTGAAGTGCTCCGCCACGTGGTCGCGGCAGCGGCGGGGGTCGATCATGTCGACGCGACGGACGGCAGCGACCATCTCATCTACGCTGCCCACCAGGTAGCCTGTTTCACCCTCCCGGATCAGCTCGGGGGCGGAGCCCCTGGGGAAGGCGATAACCGGGGTGCCGCAGGCCATGGCCTCCACCATCACCAGGCCGAACGGCTCCTCCCACAGCAGGGGTAGGAGCAGGCAGCGTGCCCTCGCATACAGGCGGCGCTTGGCCACGCTGTCGGCCTCGCCGACGAAGGTGATCCACTCGTCATCGATAAGGGGCTCGACGGCCGTGTGGAAATATTCCTGGTCCACCGGGTCCACCTTACCGGCGATGATCAGAGGCAGGCCGAGCCTGCGCGCTGCCTCGATCGCCAGGTGAGTTCCCTTCTCCAGGGAGATGCGGCTCAGGAACAGCAGGTAGTCGTCCTTGTCCTCACAGTAAGGGAAGCTCTCCACGTCGATGCCGTTGTAGACGACGTCCCCGTATGTGCCAGTGGGGACCGGGGGCATCTGCAGCCGCTCGGAACGACTGATGGTGTTGTACCAGCCCATGTAGTGATCCCAGACGAACTTCCAGTCCGGCGGGAACGGTCCGTGGCGGGTAGTGAGGATGGGCACGTCGATAAGGTGGCTCATGGCCATCACCAGCTCGCCGGCGTGGTTATGGATGATGTCAAAGGAGCGCCCCTCGCAGAGGGAGAGGGCAGCGTGCATCCATATGTAGGGCGAAGGATCGCTCACATCCTTCGCCGTCCGGAGGCTCTGAGGGTAGATAGAGAGGAGCTCAGCTGAGGTTCGGGAGTCCCCGGGGGCGCAGAGGGTCACCTCGTGCCCCCTCTGTACCAGGCCGTTGCAGAGGTCCGCCACGACGGCCTCGATCCCGCCGTAAGCAGGGGGAGGAACCGTTTCCCAGATCGGAGCAAGCTGAAGGATCTTCACGCCCGCGCACCTCGAGAAGATCGTTAGAGCCTTGCCTGCCCTTGGCAGTGCAAGCCTTGGAATATCTATTGAGGGTACGCAGAATAGAGGGAGGCGAAAGGCTTATCGTCTCCGTTAGCAGTAGTGCCCTCTTGCTATATAGCAGACGGTGGCGGTTACTGCAATCAGCAATCGTGCGCCAAATGGCCCGATAACGTGAATTCGAGCGAGAAACATCGGTGCCGCTGGCTCTGTACGGTTCTCGGCGGCGGATTCCTCCTGCACCGGCGATTTCGTCAAGTTAGCGCTGCCGGCTCCGACAGCCCATAGAAGCAAAGAGCGTTTCTTGGCATCCCACACAGCAATGGCGACGATGGTCGGTAACTTCAGGCGGCGCCCTGGCAAGCCGAAACACAGAAGGGAGACATAGTAAATCGAGCGACGACGTAGCTGGGGGAGGCCGAAATCGCTGACAAAGAAGAATGGGTGAGTCCTCCAGGCTACGTCACGATTGCGAAGACGGAGCGGCCGGAGAGACCTTGGGACGTGTGCGGCCTCTTCGAGGACGTGTACGACGCCAGTGACGCGGCAGGTTCGCTGTATGGGGTAGGTACCGTGGTCTGCCGGTTGGTTCCGATCAGCCGTGAGGGGGACGGCAAAACCCACATATGCCGCCTATGCGGCGAGCCCTTCCAGCCCGTGCGCTACAACCAGGTGTACTGCAACCCCAGGTGTAGAAGGCAAGCCGAGAGCGCTCGAAAGAAGACCGGGCGCCGCCGACAGAGATGGAGCCAGGGAAGGCGATAATCGCTTGCCGGCAATGATCCCTCACCTTTGCTGGCCTCGTCTCTCCCGACCCTCAGGCCAGCGCCTAGCATCAGCCACAGGATGGCCTAATCCTGCCTTCCCTGCTGCGTCGAGCGATCCACCACCTCCAGCAGCCTCTGGCTCTCCTCAAGGTCTAGGTTGACGGGCCGGCCATTGACTGGCTTCTCCCGCGACGGCCGCCGCATGACCGTCTGTCGATGAGTACGCAGCACACCGGCCGCTCGGCTGTCCCACCTTCGCCTGCCCCGGTACTGCTCTAGGGTTGGGGCAGTCTCAATGGTGAGAAGCTGACCTGACGGGGCTCGGTTCCAGCGCTCTCACGGGGAGGGCTTTGCCACTCGGAGAGCGCCGCGCGCAGGAAGAGCAGCGGGCAGGGGGCTCGCTCCAGCAGCGACTTGACGACCGCCGCCCGCTCGCCGCCGAGACTGCCGCCCCAGGCCGCCGCGATGAGGTCACAAG
>JBAUEL010000136.1:0-2094 GCA_049678585.1 Dehalococcoidia bacterium | reverse complement strand
TGGAGCGCCAGGGGATAGAGGCGACCATTCGAGAGCTTGCGCCGGAGGTGGCGCCGCCGGTCGGCCGGCCGGGCTGGGAGGTGTGGGTGCGACAGAGCGACGAGCCGCGGGCCCGCCTGATCCTGGGCCTTTCGGGGCGCAGCGTCATCCGCCTGCCGCGGCGGAAGCCGGAGGAGTGAGCGCTAGGGTGGTGGTGTGGTGATGGAGCTGAAGACCAACGTTCTCTATTACGGCGACAACCTGGAGATACTGCGGAAGCACATCCCCGACGAGTCGATTCACCTGATCTACCTTGACCCGCCGTTCAACTCCAACCGGTCCTACAACGTGCTCTTCCGCGAGTCGTCCGGCGCGGGCAGCGAGGCGCAGATCGAGGCGTTTGAGGACACCTGGCAGTGGGGGCCGACGGCACAAGGGACCTACGAGGAGGTGATGACAGGGTCACACCAGCGGGTGGCCCGCATGCTCCAGGCCATGGTAGACGGCCTGGGCCACAACGACGTCACCGCCTACCTGAGCATGATGGCCGTCCGTCTGGTAGAGCTGCATCGCGTGCTCAAGCCCACGGGCTCGATATACCTGCATTGTGACCCAACGGCGGGGCCGTACTTGCGCGTGCTTATGGATTCGGTGTTTGGGCCACGAAATTTTGTTAACGAAGTCGCTTGGAAACGAACATCGTCGCATAACGACCCAAAGCGCTTTGGACGGATTCATGACACCTTGTTGGCGTATCAGAAGAGTTCGGAACGGGTATTCAATGTCTTGAGACGGGAACTCGACCCGGCTTACGTGGAGAAGGTCTACACGCGGGTAGACGAAAAGGGGCGGCGTTACCGCCTGGGGGACATAAGCGCCCCAGGCGGGAGAGGACCGGTGTACGAGTGGCACGGCGTAACGCGTCCCTGGCGCTTTACCAAGGAGAAGATGGAAGCGCTGTATGCCGCCGGACGGATCAAGACCTATCCAGACGGACGCCCGATGATTAACGCATACGTTAGGTATTTGGATGAGAGCGAGGGCCAGCCGATTCAGGACTGGTGGGATGATATAGGAGTTATCGCTGCCCCTGCCAAAGAGCGTTTGGGTTACCCCACCCAGAAGCCCCTGGCTCTCCTGAAGCGTATCATCGAGGCTTCGTCCAACGAGGGTGACATCGTCCTCGACCCCTTCTGCGGCTGCGGTACGGCGGTGCACGCCGCCCACAAGCTGGGCCGCCGCTGGATGGGCATCGACATCACGCACCTGGCCATCGGCCTCATCCGGCGGCGCATGCAGGACGCCTTCCCGGGCATCGAGATCGAGGTCATCGGAGAGCCTGTGGACCTGGCGAGTGCCCGCGAACTGGCATCCACCAAGCCGAAACAATTCGAGTACTGGGTCGTGGACAAGCTAGACGCTTACCCTACGGGTGGAAAGGGCCCAGATCTGGACGGGGTCAAGCCGTTTATCGAGTTTGGCGGCAAGGCCAAACGCGTCGTGATTTCAGTCAAGGGCACGAAGTCTGTAAACCCTGAGATGATCCGCGAGGTATTGGGAGCGCTCGGCCCCGACAAGCCTATCGGGATTCTGGCGACCCTGACCAAGCCGACAAAGGGCATGGTAGCTCAAGCCGCCGCGGCTGGGTTCTATGATTCTAGCGGGCAGAAGTACCAGCGTGTACAAATGATGACGGTGAGGGAAGTCCTGAGCGGCAAGCGACCTAGTCTTCCCTCCCCCTCATCTCCGTTCGCGAAGGCACCTGTCGAGAAGAAGAAGGGCAAGCAGGCGGAGATGCTATGACCAGCGCCGTCTCTGAGCTGCAAACCAAGGGCCAGGCTGCGCGACAGGCGGCCCGGCGGCTGCCCCGCCTGTCGACGGAGGTCAAGAACCGCGCCCTGCACAGTATCGCCGAGGCCCTTCTCTCCCGCCAGGAGGAGATCCTGGCCGCCAACGCCGAGGACCATCAGGCGGCAAAGGCCTCGGGGCTCTCGACCAGCGTCCTCGACCGCCTGCTCCTGAACCCCGACCGCCTGGCGGCCGTCGCGGATGGCGTGCGCACGGTGGCTGGCCTGCCCGACCCCGTGGGCGAGGTCATCGACATGCGCACCCTGC
>JBAUEL010000135.1:0-2877 GCA_049678585.1 Dehalococcoidia bacterium | reverse complement strand
CACTAATACACCGACGCCGACGAACACGCCTACCAATACTCCGACGAACACGCCTACCAATACTCCGACGAACACGCCTACCAACACACCGACGAACACTCCCACCAACACACCGACGAACACGCCGACGCCGACCGAGACGTCGACGGCCACGCCTACTGTGACAGGCACGCCGCCGGCTACAGCAACGCCCACCAGCACGCCACCGCCCAACCCGGCCAGCACGCCGCTCTCCACCCCGACGGCCACACCCGCGGCGGAGATAGCGCCGATCGTGATCGCGCCGCCTCCTACGCCGACACCAGTAACCGAGATAGCACCAGTGATCCTGCCCCCTGCCGGCACCGGCACCTACAGCGCCGGGCCCGCCTGGAGCACCGCCCTCGGCGTGGCCCTGAGCCTGCTGGGCGCGGCCCTGGTGCTGGGCGGCTTGCGATTGAGACTAGCGAAGGACCCTGAGTAAATCCGCATCGGCCCTCCTCCAGGGGCGCCGGCCGGTTGGCCGGCGCCTTCGATCTGTGGTCCTTCAGGACCGTCTGCTCGGTTCGATAATCATAGGGGACCGCTTTCGGCGGCTATTCCCGCAAGTCTCAGACCCCGACCAGCGTGATGGGTTCCCCACCTGGCGCCGGTCACGGAACCGGAAAGAAGGCACCGGCACATGACCTCACGGGCCACGTCGCCCATCGTACGAACCGAAGAGGTGCTTTCCGAAGAGCTTTCGGCGCCCTTCGTGCCCCAGCCGCAATCCATCGACGACGTAGGCTTGGACTTCTCGCTGCTGGTGGACCTGTGCGTGAAGTCCATCTATTTCGCGGGCAGGCCTACCGCCCGGCAGATTTCCACTCAGCTCGCCCTGCCCTTTTCCATCGTGGACGAGCTGTTATCGTTCCTGAAGCGCGAGCAGCTCGCGGAGGTAGTGGGAAGCTCAGGGGTGGGGGAGCAGCTCTATCAGTACTCCCTCTCCAACCGGGGGCTGGAAAAAGTGGAAGAGGCCCTGGCCCGCAATCACTACATAGGCCCAGCGCCGGTGCCCTTCGCCGCCTACCTGGACGTGGTCCGCCAGCAGTCGGTCACCCAGATGCGCGTGGACCCGGAGACGGTGACCCGGGCCCTCTCCCACTTGGTGCTGGATCAGCAGGTGGTGGCCTCCCTCGGGCCGGCCATTAACTCGGGGAAGTCCCTCCTGATATACGGCCACTCCGGCAACGGCAAGACTGCCATCACCGCCGCCTTCAGGGACATGCTACCGGGTGAGGTATTGCTGCCCTACGCCATCGACCTGGGGGGCACCATCGTTAAGATGTTCGACCCGCGCATTCATGAGGAGAGGGCGCCGGAGGTGCAGAAGAACCGCCGCTCGTCGGACCGGCTCGTATCGCTCCCGTCGGGGGCAGAGCGACGGCGGGACCGCCGTTGGGCGGTGTGCTCGCGGCCCATGGTCACCGCCGGAGGCGAGCTGACCCTGGCAGACCTGGAGCTCCGTTACTCGCCCATCTCAAAATTCTACATCGCGCCCTTGCAGCTCAAGGCTAATGGCGGAGTCCTGGTGGTGGATGACTTCGGCCGCCAGATCATCCAGCCGAAGGAACTCCTGAACCGCTGGATCATCCCCATGGAGGGAGGAGTCGATCACCTCTCCCTCCACTCCGGGGACACCATTGAGGTGCCCTTCGACGTCCTGCTCGTCTTCTCCACCAACATTCCGCCCGGGCGGCTGGGGGATGAGGCCTTCTTCCGCCGCATCCGCTACAAAGTGGAGGTCCCCGATCCCACGCGGGAGGAGTTCCTGGAGATCCTGCGCCGCGCCTGCCAGGAGCGTGATATCCCCTACACGGAGCAGGATGCCTACTACCTCCTCGACCGCTACTACCACCGGGAGGGCCGACAGTTCAGAGGGTGTCATCCCCGGGACCTGGTGCAGTTGACCACGGACATCTGCCGCTACCACGGGGTGCGCCCCGCATTAACCCCCGAGTGGCTGGACCTGGCCTGTGCCTCTTACTTCGTGGAGCTGGACGGGGAGACGGAGCCGACCAGCCTCTAGCAGCCGCGGCACCTACCAGCAGAACACGACCCCCGAGGCACGACGCCCTCGGGGGTCGGTGTTTCGTGGGCCCGGGAGGCGGGGCTAAGCCGGGCCCACGAAGATCATGGTGAAGTACTTCATGCCGGAGCTGTCGGTGGCCAGGCCCACCCCGATGCTGCTGTAGTTGGGGTGGAGGATGTTGGCCCGGTGGGCCGAACTGGCCATGAGATCCCTGATGGCTACCCCAGCCGATTCTGCGTCTGGATAGTTATTGCGGGCCAGGTTCTCACCCGCCCAGCCGAACGAGATGCCACGCTCCGTCATGAGGTCAAACACACTCCTGCCTTCGGGTGTGGTATGCGAGAAATAGCCCCGGCTGGCCATGTCCTGGGAGCGCTCCCTAGCCAAGCCCTGGAGCGCTGGGTCCAGGGCCAGCGGTGAGAGTCCCGCGCTGGCGCGCTCGGCATTGATGGCGTTGTAGAGCTCCTGTTCCAGCGGCGTCAGGGCGACGGAGGCAGGGGGTGCAGGCGGCGCGTACGTCGCCGTAGGCGGGGGCGGTACAGGTGTCGGTGGCGGCGGCACGGGTGTTGGCGGCACCGGCGTCGCCGTGGGCGGGGGTGGTACGGGTGTTGGCGGCACCGGCGTTGATGGTGGTGCTGTCGGCGGCACTGGCGTTGATGGTGGTGCTATCGGCGGCACTGGCGTTGGTGGTGGCGGTGTCGGCGGCACCTGCGTGGGCATAGCCGTAGGCGCCACCGGAGCCCTGGGCGGTCGGGCCGGCGGCGGTTCGGGCGCACCCACGCCCGCACTCGCTGGCGGGTCGGCGCCAGCCCCGTCGGAGAGCTGCG
>JBAUEL010000134.1:0-1952 GCA_049678585.1 Dehalococcoidia bacterium | reverse complement strand
CAGGTCACCAAGAACCTGGTCATCATCTGCGACGACTGCGATGGGGAGGCCCTGGCCACCCTCGTGGTGAACAAGCTACGGGGTACCTTTAACGCCCTCGTGGTCAAGGCCCCCGGCTTCGGCGACCGCCGCAAGGCCATGCTCGAGGACATCTCCATCCTCACCGGCGGTAGCTTCATCACCGAGGAGATGGGCCGCAAGCTGGAGAACGCCCAGGTCGCCGACCTTGGGCGGGCCCGCCGGGTGGTCGCCAGCAAGGAGGACACCACCGTCATCGAGGGCCACGGCAGCGACGAGGCCATCCAGGCCCGCATCAAGCAGATCAAGGCCCAGATCGACGAAACCTCCTCCGACTTCGACCGCGAGAAGCTCCAGGAACGGCTGGCCAAGCTGGCCGGCGGCGTGGCCATCATCAAGGTGGGAGCGGCCACCGAGGTGGAGCTGAAGGAGAGGAAGCTGCGCGTCGAGGACGCCCTCTCCTCCACCCGTGCCGCCGTGGAGGAGGGCATCGTCCCCGGCGGCGGCGTCGCCCTGCTCCGCACCCTCCCCGCCCTGGACCGGCTCCAGGCGAAGCTCGAGGGCGATGAGAAGACCGGCGTCGCCATCCTCAAGCGGGCCCTGGAGGAACCCCTGCGCCTCATCGCCGAGAATGCCGGGCAGGAGGGCTCGGTGGTGGCCAATGCGGTCCTGAAAGCCAAGGACAAGAACTACGGCTACGATGCCGCCGCCGAGGAGTACGGCGACATGATGAAGCGGGGCATCGTCGACCCGGTCAAGGTGACCCGCTGCGCCCTCGAGAACGCGGCCAGCATCGCCGGCATGGTGCTTACCACCGAGGCGCTGGTCACCGACATCCCCGAGCCGCCCGCAGCCGCGCCCGGTCCTCCTCCGATGGAGTACTAGCAGGGCGGCGCCCTGCACCCTGGACCGAAAGCGGGGGCCCCACGTGGGCCCCCGCTGCCGCGTCTTTGGAGCCAGGTCGCGCCATGGAAGGGTAGCGAGCCGGGGGCCGAGGGCGTTGTCTGATCGTTTCAAGAAACATGACGGTTGGCGGGCTCTGGCGATTCTGAGGAGCGGACCACTTGATTGCTTGTCTCGCCCAGCTCGTCGGGGGCGTCGATGATGGCGCGGGCGAGGAGGCGAGCGCCTCGCTTGGTCATGCGGCGGCGGGGAGGCGGGAGGCGGACGGTCGAACCCTTGTCCAGGGCGCGCTGATAGAGGACCCAGGAGGAGAGGACCTGGACGGCGGTGGCCAGCTCTCGGCGTTGGGTGGCGCGGCGGGCGGCGAGGCGCTGGAGGTAGCGTCGGAAGAGGGGAAGCTGGGCCAGGGCGAGGGCGAGGGCCTTCATCTGGTCAGAATGGAGGCCATGCTTGAGGGCGTTGAGGTTGCCCCTGGGGGCGCCAGCGCCGGGCCTGGGACCGCCTCTGGGCATGATGCACCTCCGGGAACGAGCAAACAGGCGAACAGGCAAGCAGGCAAACAGGCAAACAGGCAAGGCCATTTTGTGTCGCCGAGCCCACGTCAGGCTGAAGGGCGGGGCATCATGAGCTGCTCTCGGCCGTGGGCCGCGGGCGGCCGGGGGTGGAGGTGAGCGGGATGCGGAAGCGGCGCTCGGTGGGGGTCTCCTCGCCCAGCAGGTGGCGGCGGAAGGGCTCAGGGGCCGGCGTGTGGGCGGGCCGGAGGGGGCGTGCCCCGCCGCCGGCGAAGGCCCCGTCGGGCAGGCGGTGGACGGTATGCTGCTTCACGATGGGTGTCTCCCTGCGATATAGCCACGGATGGCGACAGACTTGTCCAGGGAGAGGGTAGCGCGCCGACCGGGGTAGGTGGAAGCGGTTGGTGACACTGGGGGGAGGGTAGTTTTCGGCAGGAGGAACAGGCCCCGTGATTGGCTCAAATCTGGTGGACTGGCTATTTGGAAGGTCTAAACAAGCACCTGCGGGTTGAAACCCGC
>JBAUEL010000133.1:0-2548 GCA_049678585.1 Dehalococcoidia bacterium | reverse complement strand
GGCTGCACCTCTCCCGGTCGGGCTCTGCTTCTCCGCGACGTTAGGGCTCACGCGAGGGAAGCCGCCGCTGCCGGCGGGGTGGCTATCGTAGAGGTGCCCACGCTCCATGAGGACTTGCCGAAGAAGCTCTCGGCGAAGGTCCTGCTGTGCATCATCGGCTCGCCGGAAAAGCAGATGGCCGACCTGACGAAGCTAGCCGCCTCGCTAGGCGAGGCCTTGCTGGGCGTGGTGGCCACGGCGGTGCCGCGCGCAGGGCTGGAGCGGGCGGCCTCGGTTCTGGCCGAGGCCGGCCTCGCCGGCCTCGCTGTGCTCCCTGAGGAACGGCTGCTGGCGGCTCCAAGCATCGCCGAGATGGCCTCGGCCCTGGGTGCCAGCTTCCTGGTCAGGGATGCCGGCCAGGATGAGGCCGTCGAACACCTCATGATCGGCCCCATCGCCGCCGACCCCGGCATGCCTCACTTCGGCCAGCACGGGCGCAAGGCCGTCATCACCCGCTTCGACAAGACGGACCTGCTCCTCGCCGCCCTCGCCACCGAGCTGGACTGCCTCATCCTCACCGGGGGCCAGCGCCCCAGCCCCTATGTGCTGGACCGGGTGGAGAGCTCGGGGCAGGGGGTCTCGGTGCTCCTGGCGCCCCACGACAGCGTCACCACCGTCGGGCTGCTGGACGAACTCTACGCTCATACCCGCTTCGCCGGGCAGCGAAAGCTGGAGCGCATGGTGGAACTCCTGAGAGAGCGGCTGGACCTCGAGGCGCTGGCGGCGAAGCTAGGCTGAGCTTGGCCTGGCGGCCTGGACGCGATGGCCCCGGCGAGGGGCCTTTCTCTTGCGCGATCCGCGCCTCTAGGACAGGGGCTCTGTCTTTAGTGGCACCCCGGACTCCTGGGGGCGCTGGCCTGGCTCCGAAGCCCTGGAGCCTCGAGCGGCCCGAGAGGGCTTGGCCGCCTGCTTGGGCGATGACTCTGCCTCTGGCTCGGAGGCGGCCGGCGACGCACCCGCCGGGGTCCCCGGCGCTCCGACTGCCTCCGGCTCCGGCGTCGCCGGAGCGGCCGCCGGCTCCGTCGAGGCTACAGCCGGCCTCTCGGCGAGGGGGCTGGCCGCGGCGGGCGCCCGGACTCGCTCGCTGGCGCAGTAGGGGCAGGCGTTCCAGGCGAAGTTCAGCGCCCGTCCGCAGCTCGCGCAGCGGTCGCGGAGAGCGGTGCGGCAGTAGGGGCAGACGATGAAATCGGGCTCTACCCGTCGCCGGCAGGCGGGGCAGGCCTGCTGCTCCTGAAGTTCCTGGAGCAGAGCCTCGGCCTCCAGGGAGCGCTCATAGGCCTCGGTCAGGGTTTGCTGCGGGCGCAGGATGAAGTAGAGGAGGAGGCCGGCGATGTTGAAGAGCAGCACCAGGAGGACGGCCACCGTCTGGGACACCGAATCTCGGGTGCGCTCCCGGACGTCGCGATACGTCCAGACGATGGCGCTGAGCCACAGCACCCCGCCGTAGGCGCCCAGGATGATTCCCACCAGCGTGACGGTGTCCTGCCAGCTCCCTCCCGGCCAACCTACCAGCATGGTGACCTCCTCGGCACAGGTTGACGTCTCTCGTCCACCCCGCCTGGCTTTGCGCGATTATAGCACGGGCCTCCTGCCCTGTCATAGGCGATGTCCCTAAGCCCTGCAGACTGGCGAAGGTGACGCTGCATTGCCTATCGGCGGTGCTGCTGCTTCAGGCGGGGGCCGTCGCCAAGCTCAGGAGGGATGCGGTTGGTGAGGTTAGGAGGTGTACGTGGAAGGTGGTCTAGGCGTAAGCCTTGATTTTGAGGCTCTCTAGCAGCGCGATGATCTGTCCCTTTTCAGGGAGATTGTCGACATCGACTCCCGCACTGACGCAAGTCAGTTCCACCCCTATGGGCGTGCCGTCGGCGGCGTAGTCGATGCGCCGTTCGTGGTCCAAATCCTCGCCGAAAGCATAGGGCTTGTCGGACAGTATGATATAGATTGCGTCCGCCTCTGGATCGTACCTATGTCGCATAGCCCGCTCACTCCCTAGTCGGCTGCCGTTATGATAAAGGGCGGGGCAGAGTCCTTTGCCACTACTACCTTGATCCGCCGCCCCTCCATATGCCCTATGAAGATACGATTTCCTTTCTTGTCACGATAACTCGTGTGATAGCTTGCCAGAACTGCTTCGACCTCGTGCTCCGAGATTCGCCGAAGCCTCATTTGGCGCTTGGCATGGTTTGAATACTCGACCTTATTGGCCGTTCCAGCCCCCTCCGACAATATCGGCTGCAGCTAACGGAGACTGCGTTATGAATTATATCACCGCTCGGGCTTTTGCACTTCACTTTGCACAGCCTTTTAGACTCCCCTTAGTGACTTGTTAACAAATTCGCCCTATGCTGAGTGTACGCAGGGTCCCCGCGGGAAGGCTCCCCCTCCCGCAGGGTGCCCCGCCTGAGAAGGGCCTGGACGCGCCAGTCTCCGTCGAGCATCAGCTCTTGCGTGTCCAGGCCGTTCCCTATCCCGTCGCCAGGCCGCCCCGGCGTGGTCGAGGGGCCAGGAC
>JBAUEL010000132.1:0-4960 GCA_049678585.1 Dehalococcoidia bacterium | reverse complement strand
GGGGTGCGGCAGACGGGCTCTCCGCCCTCCACAGCGAGCTGCGCGGTCATCTCTCACCTCGGCCTGGAGGCGCCCAGGGGCGCCGGGCGGAGTCCATCATACGGCTGCCCTGCTGCCTGTTCAAGCGTGTGGATACAGCGGGCGAAACGTGCTAGAGTAGGCGCGACCATTTTCCGGCGGGGGCCATGCTCGATATCTATCTGCTGACCCTGGCCCTGGCGGTTGGCATCGGTGTCGTTGCCACCGGTGTGCTGCTGGTGGTTTCGCGCACGATGCGCTTCGCGGGCTTCTTCCGCACGGGCCGCGGCGCCCGCGAGAAGCCTCGCTGGGGCGGCCTGGCTATCTTTATGGCCTTCGCCATCACCCCCTTCGTGGCCTCGGCTATCTCGTCCGAGGCCGACGAGCTGTTCACTCCCAAGTCGGGCGAATTCCTGGGGTTCCTGGGGGCCTGTGCCCTGGTCTTCCTGGTGGGCTTCTGGGACGACTGGCGGGTGGCCACTTGGAAGCAGAAGCTGCTGGTGCAGGTGGCAGCGGCCTCGGCGGTGTACGCGGCGGGCTACACCATCGACCGGGTGGGGCTGCCCTGGGGGCCGGAACTGGAGCTGGGGCCGATGGGCCCGGTGGTCACGGTCCTGTGGGTGGTCTTCTTCACCAACGCCATCAACCTGATCGACGGCCGCGACGGCGTAGCCGCGGGGGTGGCCATCCTGGCCGCGGTGACCCTGGCCCAGGTGGCTTCACATGCGGAGCATCCGACGGTGGCGCTGCTGCTGGTGGCCATGGCCGGGGGCAGCCTGGGCTTCTTGCCCTTCAACCTGCCCAGGGCCTCGGCCTACCTGGGCGACTCCGGCGCCCTGCTGCTTGGCTTCATCCTGGGGTCTCTGTCCATTCGCGGGTCTACCGGCGTCACCGACGCGGTGTTCATCGCCGTGCCCGTGGTGGCCCTGGGCTTCCCCATCCTGGACACGGCGCTGGCGGCGGTGCGCCGGGTGCTGGACCGTCGGCACCCCCTGCTGGGCGACCTGGACCACATCCACCACCGGCTGGAGGAGGAGATGGCCCTGGGGCCACGGGGCATCCTGGTGGTGCTGTACGGGATATCGGTCCTCTTCTCCGGCGCAGCGATCATCCTGCACTACGCCCGGCATGTCGCTGCGGAGGCAGTGGTCTTCGTGGCGCTGGTAGCGCTGGTGGCGGTGATCCTGGCCAGGCTGGGGTACTTGGTTTCCCTCTGGAACAGCTACAGCCTGGCGTGGCTGCGGCGGAGGCTGGCCCCCAGCGCCTCGCCCGCCAGCGTGGCTCCGCCCCGTCGCGGCGAGGGCGGCGAGTAGCCGAGATCGACCCCTCAGACTGTCGAGGTTCTCCCTCGCGCCCAGGCCCGCTTGACGCCGTTGAGGGCGAGCAGGAGGGCGCAGCGCAGGCCGATGCCCGCGGCGGTGGGCACGTCCAGCAGCAGATTCCCCCCCTGATACTTCTTGTAGTAGTGCCACATGCTGCGGTGCCGCTCGATGATGCTGCGGCTGGGGAGGGTGCTGCTGCTACGGCCGATGTGGTGCAGCACCGCCACCTCAGGGAAGTAGACGACCTTGTAGCCAGCCCTGTGGGCCCGCTGGCAGAGGTCCACGTCCTCGATGTACATGAAGTAGCGCTCGTCCAGGAGGCCGATGCGGTCGAAGGCCTGCCTGGGCAGCATCATGCAGGCGCCGGAGACCCAGTCCACATCGGCGATGCCCTTGTGGTCGAAGTCGGTCATGAGGTAGCGGGTGGAGAAGGGGTTCTTGGGGAGGAGCCGGGTGGCGAGGGAGTAGCGGTTGAACAGGGCGGTGGCGAAGCCGGGGAAGCGGCGGCAGGAGAGCTGGAGGGAGCCGTCCTCGTCGAGCAGCTTGGGGCCGAGGACGCCCACCCCCGGATGAGCCCCCAGGTAGCGGTGCATGGGAGGCAGCACGTTGCCGGTGAACTCGGCATCAGGATTCAGCAGCAGGATGGCCTCGCCTCGGGCCGCCCGGATGCCCTCGTTGTTGGCAGCGGCGAAGCCGGCGTTGTCGGCCCGGCGCAGCAGGGTGACCTGGGGGAACTCGCCGGCCACCATCTCGGCGCTGCCGTCGCTCGAGGCGTTGTCCACCACGATGACCTCGTACTCGACGCCCTGGGTATGCTCGAGGACGGAGCGCAGGCACGGCCGCAGGTAGTTGCGGCTGTTGAAGCTGACGATGACCACGGAGACATCCATCGAGGGAAGCGTAGCACGAGGCTGCGGCGGAGGGCTAGCGCCTAGCGGCCGGCCACAGCCTCGTACACCCGCACGGTTTTTTGTGCGGCCTTGTCCCACGAGAACTCGCCGGCACGCTTGAGGCCGCGGGCGCGCAAGTCAGCGCGCAGAGCTTCGTCGGCCAGGGCGCGCTCCATCGCCTCGGTCAGGGCGACCACGTCTTTGGGGTCCACCAGCAGGGCGGCATCGCCCGCCACCTCGGGCAGGGCGGAGACGCTGGAGGTGACCACAGGCGTCCCGCAGGCCATCGCCTCCAGGACGGGGAGCCCGAAGCCCTCGTAAAGCGAGGGGAAGGCCAGCAGGTCGGCGCCGCTGTAGAGGCCGGGCATGTCGGCCCCGTCCACGTAGCCCAGGAAGTGCACCACATCGTCCAGGCGCAGGCGTCGCACCAGCGCC
Organism: Dehalococcoidia bacterium; assembly: GCA_049678585.1. GTDB lineage: Bacteria > Chloroflexota > Dehalococcoidia > DSTF01 > CAZFGZ01 > CAZFGZ01. The sequence continues at coordinate 2,295 of JBAUEL010000132.1, read as the reverse complement.
AGGTCGTTTTCGTAGCGCCAGGCCCTCTGACCGGCGATGACCAGGTGATGCTGGAGGCCCCTCTCCCGCAGGCGGCCGTAGGCGGCGATGAGGCGACCCCGGTTCTTTCCCGGCTCAAGGTTGCCCACGCTGAGGATGTAGCGGCTGGGGAGCTTGTACCGCCAGCGTATGCGGCCGAGGGCGTCGGCGTCCTCCAGGGGGGCGAACTCGGGGGCGGGCGCCTCGGCGATGGCGGTAATCCGCTCCTGGGGCACGCCCAGCACGCGGACCACGTCGCGCTTGACCGCGTCGGAAGGTGTGATGATGGCCTGGGCCAGGCGAGCGGCTGCGCGGGTGATCGCCTGGAAGTAGAGGCGTCGGGTGGGCGGGTAGCGCTGCGGCAGCAGGAAGAAGGTGACGTCGTGGAGGGTGACCACGCGTGGGCAGGGCAGGGGCAGCGCGGGCGTGGTGTGATGAGGGGAGTGCAGCACGTCGATGCCGAGCCGGCGGAGCTGGCCCGGCAGCAGGAGCTGCTCCCAAAGCAGCCTCTCCGCCCGCGAGCGTGCCCTCACGTGGACCACGCGGAGGCGGGGGCGCTGCCGCGCCAGCTCGTCGAAGGCATCGCTGTGAGCGAAGACCACGTAGTCGTGGTCGGCCTCGAGGGCGGCGAGCGCCCTGACGAGCTGGTAGGTGTAGACGCCGGCGCCCGCCATGAGGCGAGGGATGGCGGTGGCGTCGATGGCGATGCGCATACGTTCAGCCCGGCTAGGCTAGAAGTCGCGGACCTCCAGGGTTCGGCCCATGCGGCCCCGGTAGTAATGTAACACGCCCAGGGCCATCGCCTTGAGCAGCTTCCACTCCCGGCGAAGAAGGTAGCGCCCCAGGTAAGGAACGCGGGTGGCCCAGAAGTAGAGGGTGAACAGGGCGAAGCGGAGGCGGGAGCGAGAGTTCTTCTTCATCAGGTAGAGGCGGTTGCGGGTGGCGTAGTAGTGCTTGAAGGGGGTCATCCAGCCACCGCCGCTGGAGCCGCTCTCGCGGTGGTAGATGACGGCCTCGGGGACGTAGCGGAGGCGGTAGCCCCGATCCAGGGCGCGGCGGAGGAAGTCGGTCTCCTCGTAGTACATGAAGAAGCGCTCATCGAGGCGGCCGACCTCGTGGAACACCTGGGCCGGCGCGAGCAGGCAGCAGAAGCTGGCGGTGCGCAGGTCGCGGGGTCGGCTGGTGGCGGGGCCGTCGGGCTGGCCATGGTAGGTGCGGCGGAATCGCCCCAGGGTCCAGTCGAAATCGCCGGCGTGGGTGCTGATGAGGCGCTGGTCGAAGTAGTAGAGGATCTTGGGCACGACCATGGTGCGGGGGTCGGCGGCCTGCACCAGCCTGTCGAGGAGGTCCTCGCTGGCCACGGTGTCGTTGTTGATGAACAGGATGTAGTCGAAGCCCTGCTCCAGGCAGTAGTCGATGCCGAGGTTGTTGCCGCCGGCGGTGCCCAGGTTCTCCTGGCTGCGGATGATGCCTGCGTCGGGGCAGAGGCGGGCGAGCTCGTCGGGGGAGCCGTCGGTGGAGCCGCTATCGACGGCGACGAGGCGGAAGTTGGGGTAGGCGATGCGTCGGACGGACTCGGCGAACTCGCCGATGAAGGCGGCCCCGTTGTAGTTGACCGTGACGATGCCTACGGAGGAGGCTTCGCTCTCAGGCGTCATGACGGTACGATCTTGAGCCTTGAGGGGGTGTGGTTCAAGGGGGAGGGATAGCCGTACTCGGCACGAGCGGGCCGGTTCATTCGAGAGCCCGTTTCCCACGATCCTGATGAAGGGAACCTGGGCAGCGGACCTTGGCGGAGGTTAGCTGAACCTGCAATTTGCCTTCGCATGTCGCAGTCTTGACTTGCGCCCAAGCTATGCAGTAGACTATGAATAACACTTGAAGGAGATGCAACTAATGACTGACGACAAAGAACTAGCAACTATGACAGCCGTGGCGAAAGCCCTCGATGCGGTGAAGGACGAGGAGGAGCTCACGGGCCGAGTGCTCCAGTGGGTCAACAGTCGCTACGGAAAAGGCAAGGCCATTTCTCCTACTGGGATACGCGGAGGCCAAAGTCAGGATGTGAAGGAGGGCGCCTTCACCGATTTGGCTGCGCTCTTTGCAGCAGCTAGGCCGACCACGAAGCCAGAATGCGCTCTCGTCGCGGGCTATTGGTTCCAGGTGCATGAGAAGAAAGAAAACCTTGATGCGCAATCGGTCAATACAGCACTCAAGCAGTTGGGGCACCCGATTTCAAACATTACAGATGCCTTTAGTTCCTTGAAGGCCAAGAAC
>JBAUEL010000131.1:0-1528 GCA_049678585.1 Dehalococcoidia bacterium | reverse complement strand
GGCCATCGCTGGTATGGGATTAGATAAAGATGTAGCTTTGATTACCGATGGACGTTTTTCTGGAGCTACTCGAGGAGCATCTATCGGTCACATTGCTCCTGAAGCAGCTGCAGGAGGACCAATAGCTATTATTAGAGAAGGAGATATTATTAAAATTGATATAGCTCAAAAAAGGTTGGACCTTAAGATAGACGAGGAAGAGATAAAACAAAGATTAGATAAATTAGAATTACCGTCTTCTACAGCAAAATCGGGTTATCTAAAATATTATGCTAATTTTGTAGGGTCCGCTGACAAAGGAGCAGTAAGAAATATTTAAACTTTTGGGTATTGGCGGTTTTTTATCTATAAACTTGCCAGATAAAATATAAAAAATTTTTGAACTCCGCTTGACATTTAAGATTAATTGTTGTAATCTATATTTTAATAAACAAAAATTGTAAACTATGAAGGAATAAGTAAGCAGACCGAGATTGTTAAAGAGAGCCAATGGTTGGTGCGAATTGGTAACATAAGTTTGCTGAAGATCTCACCTTCAAATAATTTTATACACAGGTGAAATTACCTAGTAACCTGTGACATCTCAAAGGCGTTATCTATTGTTTACTAATTAAGGATAAAGGTAAGGAAGGTTCATCTCTCCTTTTTTTTATTAAATTAGGGTGGTACCACGAATAACTTTCGTCCCTATTTTAGTCTTTATAGATTAAGATAAAGATGGAAGTTTTTTTATTTTTCGGGAGTATGCCTAGGGTTCCGTCTAATCAATTAAGATTAGAGCCTGGACCGAGTGGTATAAAATACTAATATCACAGTATTAGTATTACACCGTGGGTAAAAAAGACCCCAGCGGATAGGTCCCTTTTGTTTTAACTAACGAAATGGATTTATTTGCTGGGGTCTTTTTATATGCAAAACAAAAGTAAGGCTTATAAATTATTTATTAATTTATTCCAAATTATAGAAAGGAGATGGATAATATGAAGCTAACTGGTGCGCAAATAGTAGTAGAATGTTTAAAAAAGGAAGATGTAAAAATAATATTCGGCATCCCAGGTGGGGTAATAATGCCTCTATATGATATTCTTTATAGTGAAACCTCTATAAAACACATACTTACCAGACATGAACAGGGAGCAGCTCATGCTGCTGACGGGTATGCCCGTGCTACCGGTAAAGTAGGTGTTTGCATGGCTACTTCTGGACCAGGAGCTACTAATTTAGTAACCGGTCTGGCCAATGCCTACCTTGATTCTATCCCCTTGGTAGCATTTACCGGTCAGGTTTCTACTAACCTAATTGGTACTGATGCTTTTCAGGAAGTGGATATCAGCGGTATTACTTTGCCTATCACAAAAAATAATTATGTAGTGAGAAACGTAAGAGATACAGCCAGTATTATACAGGAAGCTTTTTATATCGCTCGTACAGGAAGACCCGGGCCAGTATTAATAGATTTACCTAAAGATATCCAATTAGCGCAAACTGAGTTTAAATACCCTGAAAGTGTTAGTCTAAATGGTTATAA
>JBAUEL010000130.1:0-2756 GCA_049678585.1 Dehalococcoidia bacterium | reverse complement strand
GGCGCTGCGGCGCCTCCGGGACATCGCCGGGGAGCAGCGGGATGCCCTCTCGTCAGGAGATTTGGACGCCTTCGGCGACCTCCTGGGAGAGAACTGGTCCCGCCAGAAGGAGCTTCATCCGGCCATCACCAACCCCACCGTGGACAGCCTCCTCGACCTCGCCCTCGGCCGCGGGGCCCAGGCGGGCAAGGCCTGCGGTGCGGGCGGTGGCGGATGCGTGGTGTTGCTATGTCGGCCGGGCCACGCCGACCGCCTACGCGAGGCGCTCGTGGGGCGAAGCGTCGCCATCATCGATTTCGAGCTCGATTTCGAGGGAGTCGTGGTTACCAGGGAATAGGGCCGGCAGGCAGACACATCCCCCACACGTCGATTCCCAGCCGCCCTCCCGCTCTCGCATGTCCAGGTCCCCCACGGCCACGTCGGCGGCCCTACCCGACCGCGGCCACCGCCGCCCGCGGACGCAGCACCACCAGGAGCGCCGCGCTGAGGAAGGCGGTCGAGGCGCCCAGCAGGAACAGTGCCCCCGGAGCCACCGCCTGCCAGAGAATGCCCGCGAGGACGCTGGAACCCACCGCCATCAGGCCGATGGACGTATGGTACACGCCGAGGAAGGTGGCCCTGCGGTCCACGGGCGCCAGGTCGGCCACGAACGCCCTCGCCACCCCTTCGGTCAGGGCCATGTACAGGCCATAGACGGGGAAGAGCAGCCACACAAGGGACTGCCGGTCCGCCAGAGCAAACCCGAGGTAGACCAGGCCGAAGATCAGGAAGCCCGCCACCATCACCGACCGCCGCCCCAGCCGGTCCGAGGCGATACCTGAGGGCATGGCCAGCACCGAGTAGGCTGCATTGTAGAGAACATAGGCCAGGATCACCATGGTGAGGCCCAGGCCCAGGTCCTTCGCCCGCAGGATCAGGAAGGCGTCGCTGGAGTTGCCCAGCGCGAAGAGCATGCTGATGCCCAGGAACACCCAGAAGGCTGCGTCGGCACCCGAGAGGTCCAGGGCCGGCCCCGGAGAACGCGGAGCTGGGGCGCGCCTCCGCTCCCGCACCAGGGCGATAAGGGCCACGCTGGCGATGCCTGGCACGATTGCCAGGATGAAGATAGGCCGCAGGTTGTCCTCGCCCAGAAGCACCACCAGCGAGAGGGCCAGGAGCGGCCCCAGCACCGCTCCCGCTGTGTCCGCACCACGGTGGAAGCCATAGGCCCGCCCGAAGCGCGCCGGGTCGCTGGAGTCGGCGATGAGGGCATCACGCGGCGAGGTGCGCACCCCCTTGCCGAAGCGATCCACGAAGCGGGCCAGCAGCACCTGCGGCCAGACGAACGCCGCGGCCAGCAACAGCTTGCCCAGCGCGGAGAGGACGTAGCCCGCCGCCACCAGCGGCTTGCGCCAGCGCACCCGGTCGGCGTACCAACCGGAGACAACCTTCAGGGAGCTGGCCGTCCCCTCAGCGATGCCCTCGATGACCCCCAGGACCGCCACCGGAGCCCCCAGCGTCGTGGTCAGGAAGATGGGGATGAGCGGGTAGAGCATCTCGCTGGCCACGTCCGCGCAGAAGCTGACCAGGCCGAAGGCGAAGACGTTGCGAGAGACCCCCGGGACGGGGGACGGTTCAGCGGCAGGTTCGACAGTGTCAGCGCTCAATTGGCCGGTCAACTCACTGGTTGGACCTGGCGAAGTTCAACGTATAACCCAGGAACCGGCGTGTCTCCTCCAGCACTTGGAACCCTGCAGCACCTGCCAGGTCGCGCACGGAGCCCATGAACTGGTAGTCAGGATCCGGAAGCGTCTCCGTCACGGAAAGGATGCCTTGGGGAGCGAGTACCCTGCGCAGCTCGCGAAGGGCGCGGGGCCGATCCGGAATCTCGCCCAAGACTGTCACCAGAAAGGCGCAGTCAACGCTCTGATCGGCCAGAGGGAGTGCCCCGGCCTCCCCGATCACCACATCCGCATTCCGGGCATCGGAAGAAGACAGGCGCCGCCTCAGGGCCATGGCCATGTCCGGCTGCAGGTCTATGCAGACAAGACGGCCCTTGGGCCCCACGATGCGCGCCGCCTCCAGGCTGAAGTAGCCTGTCCCTGGTCCCAGCTCCAGGACAATCGCCCCGGGCCGGACGTGCGATTCCCGCAGCGTTCGTCTTACTGGGTGGGCTAGGCCCCGGAGCGGCAGGTGAAGTAGCCACCTCGCACTGAAGGGGCAGGGGCCGCGCCTATGTCGCGCCAGCAGCCAGAAGGCTGCGGCGGCCAGGGCGAGCAACGGCAAGACTTTCGATAACCTGAAGACCAAGCGCATGACCATGTCGGGCCCTCCTGTCTATCTATTCGCTGGTGGGCTTAGCATTACGGGGCAGGACGGAAGAAGGCTCCGTATCGATGAGCACCTCCGCCACCAGCTCGCGCAGCTTATCCCGGGCTTCGGCCAGTGCCTGTAGCCCCTCGCCTGTCGCCCGGTAGTAGTTCCGCAGCCGCCCGCCGACCTGCCGCCGCTCGGCGTACAACAGCCCTGCCGCCTTCATATCGTGGAGGAGCGGATACACGGTCCCGGGACTGAGGCGGTATCCGTGGCGCGCCAGCTCTTCGATTAGGCCCAGGCCGAACACGCCTTCTTGGGCCGCGTGGTGGAGAATGTGGACGCGGATGAAGCCCAGGAGGAGATCGCGCAACACCCGATCAGGCAGTGACAATTGATCTTTCATAAGTAGGAAGGCTTCTTATCGGATAGCGATATCGTGTTCTGATATGATGCTGCTCCGT
>JBAUEL010000129.1:0-19750 GCA_049678585.1 Dehalococcoidia bacterium | reverse complement strand
GCAGAGGAGGGTCCGGCCGAGGCGGCCGGGCCTGCGGAGCCCGCTCGTCGCTGCTTCCGGCTGGAGGTGGAGGCGGACCAGGGCTCGCTGGACCTGAAGGCGGTGGACCGCTCGGTGAGCGAGAACGCCGGGGTGGTGGATGTGGCCCTGCTGGACTACGACGGTCGTCGTGCCTCCCTGAAGATCTGGGTGGAGCAAGAAGCTGAGCCGGAGCAGGTGCAGTCGGCCCTGCTGGAGAGGCTCAAGGCGAACCTGGGCGCGGAGGGCGAGAGCGGAGAGGTCTCCATCAGCCTGTCGGAGGAACCGGCGGCGTAGAGCGGCCCCTGGCGAGGACAAAGGCAGCGACGTGGCCAGCCCCTGGTGCTAGGCCGCGTCCTTTTCTGTTTGGGCCTGTTCGGAGGAGAGGGGGTGCAGACGCGCCTCCGCCGCCGCTATCAAGGCCTCTACGGTAGACCCGTCTTCAGGGAAGGTGGCCGTGGCGTAGTGGAGGTGCGGGGTTGGGGTGGCGCTGCCCTCGAGCTGGGCGCTGGAAGCTATGGGCAGGAGGCGCTGGGCGGCCTGGGCTGCGGCCTCTGCGTCGGCCTCGGCCATGATGAGAGCGAAGCCGTCCTCGCCATAGGCCCCCAGGAAGTCGGAGCCGCGGATCTGGTCGGAGAGGATGGCGCCTATCGTGCGTAGGAGGCGGTCGGCCAGGAAGCGTCCGAGCTGGGCGCGCACCTCCTGGAGGTTGGCCAGGCGCACCAGCAGGATGGAGAGGGGGCGTTGGTGGCGGTTGGCGCGCTCCAGCTCGCGCTGGAACTGCTCGGCGAAGCGGCGCTCGTCGGAGACCCAGCGCACGGCGTCCAGTTCGCCCCGGCGGCGGCCGGCCTCCCGGTCTCGCAGGCTCAGGATGGCTCTGGCCAGGTGCTCGCACAGCAGGGTGACGTGTGAGATGGGGGCGTGTCCGTTCCCGAAGAGGAACAGCGCCAATCCGAGTTGCTGGGCTGACATCTCGATGGGCGAGAGGCAGCAGCTTCCTATGCCGAGCTGCCGCTGCGCCTGCTGGCAGGTCTCGGTGTCGATGACATGGTTCAGGGCTTCGGCTAGGTCATCGCTGGTGACGGGGTGACGCTCGCGGAGGGACAGGGCGAGGGGCGTATCATCGGTCAGAGTAAGCTTCAACCTGGCCAGGGGCTGGCCGAGAGCGCTATGGGCACGGCTCAAGGAGCGGGCGCGGGCCTCCGAGGGCGACTGCTGGCCGACCAAACGCCCAGATGAGTCGAAGAGGAAGATGAAGGTGTAGAGGGCGCCGAGGCTGCGCTCTGCCGCGGCCATGGCCGCCTCCACGAGCCAGCCCTCGGTGGTGGCGCTATGCAGCCTCAGGAGCGCCTCGGCGAGCACCGTGGGGTCGTTATAAGGGGATGGGTCGGGGTGCTGCTGCTTGTTTGTCTTCCTGGTCAAGGCACACCTGGCCGGGGGCTAGGTGCCCCGTCGTTCCACTTGCTGCATGAGGTTGGCCATGGCGGCGGCCATCTGGCTGACGGTGCCCTCCAACTGCCGCACCGCCTCCTCCAGATTCTGAAGGGACTCTGCGGGGGCCCCTGCCTCCAGGACGCCCGATTCGACGAGGTTGCGCATGGTCTCCTGGAGGCGGGACTGGCGTTCCATGAGATCTTCGGCCTGGCGTCGCAGCTCTGCGAGCTCCTCTCCTGCGGGGGTCTCCGGGCGAGGGGCCGGCGGCGGCCCTTCGGGGCGGGCCAGGCGTCGGGCCAGCTCCTCCATGGCCAGGTGAGCCCTGGTGGCAGCTTCGCTGGACCGGCCGGCCTGGCGGAACAGGCCCCAGGTGCTCGTGAGGCTGACTATGGCAAGGAGCAGGAGGGCGACCAGCCCGATGGAGGTCCCCGCCACCGCCACAGCGAATTCAAAGTCTTCAGCAGACACCAGTGCCCTTACCCCCTCGACGGAGCGAGTGGCGGCCCCGAGTTGACGTGTTCACGGCATCTGAATGTATGGTCGGTTCGAGCGGGCCAGCCCTGAAGAGGGCCCTGGGGAGGCTACGTCTGGCCGCAGGCCCGGGCTCGCTGGTGTTGTGGGCGCAGCGCATGCTTCACCCTCCGTGGAATGCGGGGACGCGTTTACTATAGCACGCGGCGGCATGGGTGGGCTCGTCGCGGCGGGTGGAGTCTGCTAGCATAGGTGGCGACTATGCGGAGGAGGGTGCTCCTTCCCCTGGCTATGGCCTCGGCGGCGGCGGTGGGCATCACTGCCCTCTTCGAGGCGTTGCTGCGCCGGCACCTGTACCGCATCTCCGAGTGGTCTTCGGCCAGCCCCGCGGGCACCGGCCTTCCCTACGAGGAGGTGACCTTCTGGACCGCGGACGGCCTGGCCCTGCCCGGCTGGTACTTCCCCGCTCAGAGCCCTCTGGCTACTATTCTGTTCATGCGCGGCACCAGATACAACGCCAGGGCCCTGTGGTCGGGCGAGGAGCGGGCGCGGGCCTTCGCGGACTTCCTGCGGGGCGTGGGCTGTAACTTCTTCGTGTTTGACTACCGGGGCTATGCGCCCGGCCGCGGCACGCCCAGCGAGCAGGGGACGTATGTGGACGCGGAGGCCGCACTGGCGTATCTGCACACGCGCCCGGACGTGGACGTCAGCCGGATGGTCTTTTATGGGTTCTCTCTGGGGACGGGCGTGGCGGTAGAGATGGCCCTGCGGGAGCGCTGCCGCGGCCTGATCCTGCGGGCACCCTTCACCTCGCTGCGAGAGGTGGCGGAGGAGAGGTTGCCCGCCCTGCGGGTCCTCTTCCGCCTGATGCCCTGGCTGCCCCTCACCCGCTATAACTCGGCCGCCAAGATTCCGGGCATGCGGGTGCCGGTGCTGGTGATGCACGGCGAGGCGGACGAGAGCGTGCCTGTCTGGATGGGCCGCCGCCTCTACGAGCTGGCCCCGGAGCCCAGGACGTTCGTGGCCTTCCCCGGCGTGGCCCATACGGACTTCCCGGCGGAGCTGATCGCGCCGGCGGTACGGAGGTTCGTGGAAGGTCTGGCAGGCGGGGGCGCCTCTCTCCCCTGAGCCGTAACTGGTTCTAATCCGGTGGGAGAAGGTCCGCCAGGGTGAAGACATGGCCCTGCGGGTTGAAGGGCCTGTTGCAGAAGTCAGGTAGCTCTGCCCACCCACCCGCCCTCGAGATGTATTTGAAATCTGGGGGACACCCCCAGACCCCCGGCAGAGGGGCGCCGCTGTTCAGTCGGCGAGTGTGTGGGCCGACAATGACTCGGGCGGGAGTGAGACTCGGGGGGAGCGATGCGACTGGGGATTCTTATCGCCGCCGGGCTGTGTGTGGTGGGGGCTGTGCTCTCCTACTTTCTTTACGGGCAGTTGCGCACCGAAACCGTCCCCATCCAGGGGGTGCCGCAGGCGGTGGCAGGCGCCGATGGGGCAAGCTGCGAGAGGCTCACCTTCAGCCTGGAACCGCGCCAGATGGGATGGATATGGGTAAGGGCGCAGCGGGACCAAGAGGCCATCTGGGGCCGGTTCACGGTCCAGGGCAGGATCGATGAGGATGTCGGGTTCCGGGTGTTCTCTCCTCAGAACCGCCTGGTGCTGCGCGAGGAGAAGCAGCACGACCTTGACTTCAGGCTGCCCGCAGAGGTCTGGGGCGATTACCGCCTGGAGTTCGACAATCGCTTCTCTATCCTGACGGACAAGGACATCGAGCTGACCTACTGCGTCCGCTAGCCCTGGCTTGGTCAGAGCAACTGGTCGATGGGTGTGTGGGGCAGGCCCTGGGCTTCGGCCACCGGGCGGTAGGCGATGTGGCCGTCGTAGGTGTTGAGGCCCCCGGCCAGCGCCGGGTCGGAGCGGAGGGCATCTCCGGTGCCGTGGTCGGCCAGCCTGAGGACGAAGGGGAGCGTGGCCGCGGCGAGGGCGGCGGTGGCGGTGCGGGGCACCGCCCCAGGCATGTTGGGCACGCAGTAGTGCACCACTCCCTCCTCCACGTAGACGGGGTCGGCGTGGCTGGTGGGCCTGGAGGTCTCCACACAGCCCCCCTGGTCGATACAGACGTCCACCACGACCGCCCCCGGGCCCATGCTGCGCACCATCTCCCTGCTTACCAGCTTGGGGACGATACCGCCGGGCACCAGGATGGCGCCGATGAGCAGGTCGGCGCCCGGGAGGCTTTCGGCGATGGCCAGGGGCGTGGAGATGAGGATGGTGGCGCGGGCACGCCAGGTGGCCTCGAGGCGGCGCATGCGTTCGAGGTTCCGGCCGATCATGGTCACCCGTGCGCTCAGTGCGAGGGCCGCAGCGCAGGCGTTGGTACCCACGGTACCGGGGCCCAGGATGACGACGTGGGCGGGGGGTGAGCCGGGCAGGCCGGAGAGAAGTTTGCCGCGGCCGGGGCCGGGCTTGCGCAGCCACTGTGCCCCTACCTCGGTGGCCATGCGCCCGGCGATCTGGCTCATGGGCACGAGCAGGGGGAGGGTGCCGTCGGGTAGCTGCACCGTTTCGTAGGCGATGGCGGTGACCCGCCGGTCGAGGAGGGCGCGGGTGGTGTCGGGCAGGGCGGCGAGGTGCAGGTAGCCGAAGAGGGTGAGGCCGGGGCCCAGGCGGTCGAATTCCTGTGGCTGCGGCTCCTTCACCTTGACCAGGAGGTGGGCCTCCTGCCATACCTGGTCGGCTGAGGGCACGACCTCGGCGCCGGCCTCCCGGTAGGCCTGGTCGTCCAAGCCGCTGCCCAGGCCCGCCCCGGCTTCCACCAGCACGCGGTGGCCGGCTTGAGTGAGGGCGTGAACGCCCTCGGGGGTCAGGCCTACCCGGTGCTCCTCCGCCTTGGTCTCCCGCACCGTGCCCACGATCACGGCTGCGCCCTATTGCTCCTCCTGCGCGACGGGGTTGCGGAGGACCCCGATGCTCTCGATCTCCGCCTCCACCAGGTCGCCGGGGCGCAGGTACTCCGGGGGCTGGCGGACGAAGCCCACGCCGGCGGGGGTGCCGGTGATGAGAAGGTCGCCGACCTCCAGGGTCAGGCCGGCGGAGAGGACGGCGATGAGGCGGGCCACCGGATAGATCATCTGGTTGGTACTGGAGTCCTGCTTGGGCTCGCCGTTGACCCGCAGGCGGATGTCCAGGACCTGGGGGTCTGGAATCTCGTCGCTGGTGACGATCCAGGGGCCGAGGGGGCAGAAGCCGTCGAGGCTTTTCCCTTTGTACCACTGGACGTGGCGGCGCTGGAGGTCGCGGGCGCTGACATCGTTGGCGATGGTGTAGCCGAAGACGTGCTGGAGGGCCGCCTCCTCGGGGATGTCCCGGCCTGGGCGGCCGATGATCACGGCGAGTTCGGCCTCCCAGTCCACGTGGGTGGTGACCGCGCCGTGCCAGGGGATGGGCACTTCGGGCCCGATGACGGTGGTGGGCGGCTTGGTGAAGAATACCGGATAGGGTGAGACTTCCTGGCTGGTCTCGCGGGCGTGGTCGGCGTAGTTGAGGCCGACGCAGACGATGTTCTTGGCAGGCCGGGGGATGGGCGCCAGCAGTTTGGTGGCGGCGAGGGGGCGGGCGAGGTCCGCCGCCTCGCCTCGCTCCAGGCGTGCGGCCAGGTCTCGAGCCCCTGCCCACGCCTCCTCGCCTGCGGCGATGAACGCGAGCATGTCGGCGGGCAGGGACGCGGCAGTCAGGCGTGCTGCGGCGTCTGCGAGGTCAAAGGCGCGGTCTCCCAGCAGCAGGGCCAGCCGGGGGGCGTCCTGGCGGTCGTAGGTTAGCAGGCGCATGGGGGTCCTGTGTCCTCCGTGATGGGGGTGGTGCCTAGGATAGCGCGGCGGCGGTCGTGGCGCCAGGGGGCCGGCGGCGGGCCGTTGACCGGCGGTGGCCAGCGGCTATGATGAGGGCGGAGCGCCGCCTCGGAATCGGGGCTGGTCTTCTGGAGAGGACGGCAGATGGCACTCGAGCAGACGGCACCCGACAGGGCCATGGTCGTGGTGCCTCACACCGACGACGCCGAGTTCCTGGTGGCGGGCACCGCTGCTCTATGGGCCCGCGAGGGGACGGAGGTCACCTACGTCATCGTCACGAACGGCGATAAGGGCTCTGATGACCCGGGCATGACCAGCGAGCAACTCGTAGTCATCCGGGAGGGCGAGCAGCGGCGGGCGGCGGCCAGCCTGGGGGTGAAGGAGGTGCTCTTCCTGGGCTACGAGGACGGCATGCTGGAGCCCACCCTCCAGCTTCGCCGCGACCTCACACGGGTTATCCGTGCCCACCGACCCCATACGCTGGTGACGTTCGATCCGACCACGCGCTTCATCACCGATAACTACCCGAACCATCCGGACCATCGCGCGACCGGCGACGCGGCGGTGGACGCTGTCTTCCCGGCTGCGCGGGACCGCCTGACATTCCCCGAGCTGCTGGACGAGGGCCTGGAGCCCCACAAGGTGAAAGAGCTCTGGCTGGGCGCCGGCTCCTCCGCCAACCACTGGGTCGATATCGAGCCGGTGCTGGAGGAGAAGATAGCGGCTCTGCGCATGCACGAGAGCCAGCTCAGCAGGTTTCCCCTGGAGGAGCTCATCCCCGAGATGTCAAAGGCGATGGCAGAGGGTGGCCCTTACACGTACGCGGAGAGCTTTCGCCGCCTGGTCTTGCAGTAGGACCACCTACTTGATGGCCAGGGCGTTGGGCGGGGAGCCGACGCCGCCCAGCAGGTTGAGGGGCGCCGAGGTGAACATGCACTCGTACGTGCCGTCGCGGGCGCAGTCCTCAGCCAGGGCCTCGAGGTCGAACATCTCGCCGATGGGCATACCCAGGTAACACAGCACGCGGGCGTGCAGGACGCCAACCGAGGGGTCCCAGGGCCAGGGCTCGACCGCCGGGCAGTCCGTTCCCAGCGCGGCGATACGATGGTCCCACAGCCAGGCCGCCATCTCCATGCTGCCCTGGAGGCCGGGCGACCTGAGGTCCTCGGCGACGTGCTCGCGGGTAGCCTGGTCGGCGGCCAGGTAGAACTTCAGCCAGCCCGTGCGGAGGAGCAGGATGTCGGCGGGCCGGATTTCCACGCCCTGGGCGCGAACGGTGGCCTCGAGCACGTCGACCTTGATGGCATAGGAGCTCCAGGGGTCGATAGGCTTCCCCTGCGAGTCCATGTAGCGGGCCACGTCGAGCAGGACGCCCCGGCCGACGATGCCCCGTTGCGCCCAGTGCTCGATGCCGTTGCGGGTGCCCTCCTCGCCGGTTACCTGGTCGGGCCGGACGCCGTTGTAGAAGCCGTGGCGGGGGCTGCCGATGTGGGTGAGGCCGTCCCAGTGGCTGGAAGCGTGGAGATAGAGCTGGTCCAGGTAATCATCGTGGCCGCCACCGCCCTCGAAGCGAATAATGTGGTGCTGCGGATTCTTGCGAGTGAGCAGCGCGGGGCTGGGGAGGTGAAGGGGCAGGTTCAGGGCGAAGACTTTGCCGTGCCGGACCAGCGCGGCCGCCTCGCGTACCTTCTCGGGGGTGAGAAAGTTGACCGTGCCGAGCTGGTCGTCGGCGCCGAAGAGCCCCCAGTTGGTGCCCTTGGGGGCGTCCTCGCGGGCGGAGAGCTCGGCGTAGGAGGGAAGGTGTTCGAAGTCTTGATCTGTCATGGTGGTCTCCTTCCCTGGTGACGGGCGATGATGGGTGTGAGAGACTACGGCCCATGTTATCGAGGGGGCGGTGCTGTCAATGGAGGGAGGGGGCGGTTGGTTCATGTTCGGGAAGATATCTTGTTACAGTCTACGGGGCTAGTTTGACTCTGCGGGATGAATCCCGCAGCTTGTGACGTGGAATTCGGGAAGGTGCAGGTTTCCAGGGTCTGTTGACAAACTGTTGTGCTCTGTCACCCTGAGCGAAGCGAAGGGTCTCTATGAAGCAGATTCTTCGCTGCGCTCAGAATGACGAAGCCTGCGCAAGGGCGTTTCTTAACAGGCTCTTCAACCCGCGGGGCCATGTCGAAATAGGAGGGGAGCCATGCCCGTGATCTATGAGAAGAAGGGGCGCATCGCCTACATCACCCTGAACCGGCCGGAGGTGCTCAACGCCTTCAATCGGGCCATGCATGAGCGGTTGCGAGAGATCTGGCTGGATTTCCGGGAGGACAACGAGGTGTGGGTGGCCGTGGTCACCGGGGCGGGCGAGCGGGCGTTCTCCTCGGGTCAGGACGTGCGCGAGATCGGCACGCTGCGCGCCGAGAGGGCTCAGCGCACCTTCTGGGAGACCTGGTTCGGCGGGGACATCCAGGAGGGGCTGGAGGTGTGGAAGCCTATCGTGGCCGCGGTGAACGGCTACTGCCTGGGGGAGGGTCTGACGTTCATCATGGCCTGCGACTTTCGCATCGCGTCCGAGCGGGCCAGCTTCGGTTTTCCGGAGGTGACCCTGGCGTTGCCCACGATCGTGGGGGCCGTCCGGGCGCCGCGGCTGGTGGGCCTGGGCAACGCCCTGGAGCTGCTGCTGACGGGGGACCGGATCGACGCGCAGCGGGCCCTTCAGATGGGGCTGGTGCATCGGGTGGTCCCGCATGAGATGGTCAAAGCGGAGGCCGAGGGGCTGGCTGAGCGCCTCTGCCGCAACGGGCCGGTGGCGCTGCGCTGCACGAAGGAGGCGGCCATACGCGGCCTCGACCT
Source organism: Dehalococcoidia bacterium (assembly GCA_049678585.1). Taxonomy (GTDB): domain Bacteria; phylum Chloroflexota; class Dehalococcoidia; order DSTF01; family CAZFGZ01; genus CAZFGZ01. The sequence continues at coordinate 11,138 of JBAUEL010000129.1, read as the reverse complement.
GCCCTTCGCCGAGGTGGTGCGCATGGGGGAGGCGCTGCGGCGGCTGGCCCTCCAGAGCGAGGACGTGGCTGAAGGGGTGCAGGCCTTCCTGGAGAAACGCGAGCCCAGGTTCACGGGCCGGTAGGGGTTGCGGGAGAAGGCTGTCACCGGCTCGGCGGGGGGTTGAGACAGAATAGTGCTGCGCTACAAGATGCTGGGGAAAAGGCCAGGAATTTCCAACATGTTGTGATCGGCGTGCGGATGGTGTATCTTGTGCAGCAAAGACACTCCATATGGGGAGGTGCGATATGGCTTCCTGGACTCCTCCGGAGCGCCCGGGCGTCGAGGAGCGGCCCTGGCTGGGCCTGGCGATGCTGGCCTTGGTCGGCCTTCTGACGCTGTTGCTGCTGCGCATCCTGTGGTCCGGGACGGGCGTGTGGTATCTGGTCCTGGGCCTGCTTCTCATCGGCGGGGCTGCGGTGGCGGTATTCACGCGGGGTCAGCGGGGCCCGGTGGAGCCGATGGCGTCGCGCCCGGGCCTGGGTGGCTCCAGGCTGCCCTTGCTGCTGGCGGGCGGGGGTGTGGTGCTGCTGGCCCTGCTGCTGGTGCCCACGACGGACTCAGGTGAATCGGAGGGGCAGGAGGTGGTCTCCCCGGTCACTATCACCACTCCCGTATCCTCCGTGGCGGGGGTGGCGGTGACTCCGGCAGCGGTGGCGACGCCGGGCCTGGAGGGGGCACAGACCTACGTGGTGGAGAGCGGCGATACGCTGTGGGACATCGCCCAGCGCTTCGGCACGACGGTAGAGGCGCTGGTAGAGGCCAACGGGCTGGAGGAGGCGGCGGACCTCACCGTCGGCCAGCAGCTCATCATTCCGGAGTCGGGCCAGTAGATCTCGCTGCGGGGGCAGGGTTGCTGAGCCACTCGCTTGGCGCTCTTTTGTTCCTGCTTTGCACTGAACCTAGCAACTGCTAGAATTAGCGGGACGTTTGGCCCAGGGACAAGGGGATGGATGGCTCTGGAATCGAGACTCCCGGCATTCCTAGACTCATGGGCCACCTGAGCAGGGGTGGAAGGCGATAGTTCCCATTGCGTCCCGGCTTCCCGGAAGCGGTGGGCGGTTGATGTGTGTAGCCCGAGCGATGGTGTCGGGAACAGGGATGCATTGGTGCATGTAGCGCCCTGTGCGTCTGAGGACCGGGAGTAGCGAGGAGCGGCGTCATGTCTGGGAGCTGGGAGGACCGTTACCGGGAAAGGTGGAAGTGGGACAGGGTCACCTGGGGCAGCCACGCTGTGGACTGCTACCCCACGAACTGCCCGTTTCGGGTCTACTCGAAGGACGGCGTGGTTCTCCGCGAGGAGCAGGCCGGCACCTTCCCTACCATCGAGGAGGGTGTGCCCGACATGAACCCGGCGGGCTGCCAGAAGGGAGCCTGCTGGAGCCAGCTCCTCTACGGGAAGGAGCGGGTGCTGCACCCCCTGAAGCGGGTAGGCGAGCGGGGGTCGGGGAAGTGGCAGCAGGTCTCCTGGGACGAGGCGCTGAGCGAGATCGCGGATGCCATGCTCGATGCGCTGCAGGAGCAGGGGCCCAACTCGATCATGCGCATCGGCACGCCGGCGGAGGGGGGGATCCAGACGCTCATGATGGCCAGCGCCTTCCTCATGCGTCTGGGCGGCATTACCACGGACCTTCAGGCGGAGATCAACGACTTTAGCCCCGGCATCTACATCACCTTCGGCAAGTTCGACCCCGCCAGCAGCGAGGACGACGCGTTCCACACGGACCTCACGCTGATCTGGCAGAGCAACCCCGTGTATACATGCATCCCCTGGTATCACTTCGTGGCGGAGGGTCGCTACAAGGGTGCGGAGGTGGTGATTATCGCGCCGGACTACAGCCCCTCGGCCATCCACGCCGACTATCATCTGCCGGTGCGTCCGGGCACCGATGCTGCCCTGGCGTTGTCCATGTGTCAGGTGATCGTGGAGGAGAACCTGCACCACGTGGACTTCGTGAAGGAGCAGACGGATTTGCCCCTGCTGGTGCGCTCGGACAACCGGCGCTTCCTGCGAGGGAGCGACGTGCAGGATGGGGAACTGGAGGACCAGTTCTACTTCTGGGACAGCAAGACCAACAAGGTGGTGGAGGCGCCCCGGGGCACGCTGGCTCTGGGGGAGGTGGATCCCGCTCTGGGGGGTCGCTACCAGGCCACTCTGGCCGATGGGACGCAGGTGGAGGTGACTCCGGCCTTCGTGCTGCTCAAGGAGCGGCTGCAGGAGTACCGGCCGGAGGATGCCTCGAAGGTCTGCGGCGTACACGCGGATTCTATCCGGAGCGTCGCGCGGAAGGCGGCGGTGAAGCGCACCCGCACGTTCATGGGTTGGAACGCCGGCAAGTATTACCATGGGGACCTCATGGAGCGCTCCATGATGCTGTTGCTGGGTCTCACCGGCAACTGGGGCAGGAAGGGGACAGGTGCCCGAAGCTGGGCCGTGGGCATGCTTGACGGGATGGGTCTGGCGGTGATGAAGACCGAACTCAGTGAGGAGGCTAGCTACCAGGCCATCGCGCTGCGGGACTCCATGCTGGACGCCGTAAGGGCTGAGGACCCCACCATGACGGACGAGATGGTGGTGGCGGAGTCGAGCTACCGGGCCGCCGCCATGGGCGGCTGGACCCCCCCGGCGTTCTTCTGGTACTGGCACTGCGGCTACCGGGACATCTGGAACAAGAAGGACTGGAACGACCCGAGTATGCCTCGCTCGTTCGACGAGTACATGCAGGAGGGCATCGAGAAGGGGTGGTGGGAGGGCTTCATGCTCCCTCCGGAGGACACCGAGCCCCGGGTGCTGTTCGAGATCGGCGGCAACCTGTTGCGGCGGCAGCGGGGCGGCCAGGGCATGCTGCTGAAGCATCTCTGGCCCAAGCTGAAGATGATCGTGAGCGTTGACCCGCGGATGAGCACCACGGGCCTCTACTCGGACTTCGTGCTGCCGGCGGCCCAGCACTACGAGAAGCCCAACTTCACCTACAGCGCCTGCTGCGTCCTGAACCTCACCCTCTCCGACAAGGCGGTGGAGCCGGCGGGCGAGGCCATGGACGAGTGGCACATCAACCTGGCCATGACCAAGGCGCTCGAGGAGCGTGCTAAGGCCAGGGGGATGAAAGAGTATCAACTCCCTTCGGGGTTTGCGGTCAACTTCGAGAACATGTACGAGACCATGACTCTGAACGGGCAACTGGAGAGCACGGATAGGGTACTGGATGAGATGGTGCGGGACAGCGCCATCATGGGGACGCTGCCCAAGGGCACCACCCTCGAGACGCTGCGGGAGAAGGGGCACGTGCGGTTCATCGACTGGGGCCGGAGCTCCATGGCCCTGGCTCAGGCCTCTGACCTCAAGCCCAATGAGACCCACGCGGCATTCCGCTGGCACACCGAGAAGAAGATGCCCTTCCCCACCCTCACCCGCCGCGCCCAGTTCTACATCGACCACGAGTGGTTCCTGGAGGCGGGGGAGGAGCTTCCCGTGCACAAGGAGACCCCCATGCAGGGTGGGGATTACCCTTTCCTGCTGACCAGCGGTCACAATCGCTGGAGCATCCACTCCATGAACATGACTAGCAGAATATTGCTGAACACCCACCAGGGGCGTCCCTTCATGTTCATGAACGACGGGGACGCCCGGGAGCGGGGCATTGAGAACGGGGAGGAGGTGCGGGTGTTCAACGACATGGGGTCGATGACGGTGTGGGTGAAGATCTCGCCGGCGGTGCAGCCGGGGCAGTTGATCATCTACAACGGCTTCGAGCCCTACATGCATCGCGACTGGAAGGACGCAGCCAACGTGGAGCCGGGGATGGTGAAGTGGCTGCACCTGGCGGGGGGCTACGGCCACCTGCGCTACCGCGCCATTCACTGGCAGCCCATCCCCATCGACCGGGCTATCCACCTGGACGTGGCGAAGATGGACGGGGCCGCGAAGTGAGGCGGAGCGGAGGTGGGGAGCGGTTGATGGTTAGGCGCTGCAAGGGAGGAAGGCGCTATGCAAGCTAAGCGGGTTGACGTCGATTCCAAGGTGCTGCTCGACCCCGCGGCGTCTCAGTGGCGGGACGTGCCAGCCGAGACCATCGGTATGGGCCCCACGCCGGCGGAGAATCAGAACAGCCGCTACGTTGAACTGTGGGCCCGGGAGCGCCCCTACGGCAAACTGGAAAACTTGACCGTGCGGGCGGCGCACAACGGCAAGGATGTCGCCTTCCTGCTGGTGTGGCCGGACTCCACCCAGAACGCTGATTTCCTGGAGGGCAACAGCCCTGACGGGGCGGGCATTCTCTTCTCGCTGAAGGGGGACGGCCCCCTGAATACCATGGGGAGCCAGAGCCAGCCGGTCAACGTCTGGTTCTGGCGGGCCGACCTGGAGAACGGCGCCCAGAATCTCACCGCTAGCGGCCTGGGGACGGTGGAGGAGGCGGGCGACGGCCAGATCGCCACGGGAGCCCGCTGGGAGGCGGGCACCTGGCAGGTGGTGCTGACTCGACCGCTGGCGCTGAAGGGTCAGGCCGAGGCGGCGGTGCAACTGGAGGCAGGCAAGAGTGTGAAGGTGGCCTTCGCCGTCTGGGAAGGCTCCAGTGGGGAGCGCGCCGGGCTCAAGTCGTTCTCCAAGGAGTGGCGCGAGCTGGAGCTAGAGGCGTAGGTTGAGTCCCCTCGCTCGCCGAAGGGATTTCACAGGCAGGAGGTAGGCATGGCTAGGCAAGAGCGGACGGCTCCTCAGCACCAGTTGGCGATGGTCTTGGACCTCAACAAGTGCATCGGTTGTCAGACCTGTTCCGTCGGCTGCAAGGTCCTGTGGACGCGGGAGGAGGGTGAGGATTATCAGTGGTGGTGCTCGGTGAACACCCAGCCCGGCAAGGGGACGCCCAAGGACTGGGAGGAGATGGGCGGCGGCTATCGGAACGGGAACCCGGTCCTGGGTCACCTGCCCACCCGCGACGAGTTCGGGGGTGGCTGGGACTTCAACTATGAAGAGGTGTTCTACCAGGGCAAGGGTAACACCGTCTTCCTGCAGCCCAAGGGCCCTGCCCCCAAGTGGGGCCCGAACTGGGATGAGGACGAGGGCGCCGGCGAGTACCCCAACAGCTACTTCTTCTACCTGCCGCGTTTCTGCAATCACTGCACACACCCGGTCTGCGTGGAGGCCTGCCCCCGGGGGGCGATGTACAAGCGGCAGGAGGACGGCATCGTTCTGCGCAACGAGGACCGCTGTCGGGGCTATCGGTTCTGCATGGAGGCCTGCCCCTACAAGAAGATTTACTTCAACCATGTGCGCAAGATCGCGCAGCACTGCATGTTCTGCTTCCCTCGGCTGGAGAAGAACGTGGCCCCGGCCTGTGCGCGGCAGTGTCCCGGCCGGATGGTCTTCGTGGGCTATCTGGATGATCCCAAGGGGCCTATCCACAGGCTGGTGAACGACTGGGAGGTGGCGCTGCCGCTGCACGCGGAGTTCGGGACAGAGCCCAACGTCTTCTACATCCCACCGCTGGCCCCGCTTCGGCTGAACGAGGACGGCAGCTTCGACGAGTCGACGCCGCGCATTCCGAGTGAGTATCAGGAGCGTCTGTTCGGTCCGGGGGTGCACAAGGCTCTGGGGACGTTGGAGGAGGAGCTGGACAAGAGGAGGAGGGGTGAGGCGTCGGAGCTGATGGACACGCTGATCGTGTATCACTGGTCAGAGCTGCTTGGGCCTTTCACCCAGGACCCCGCGGAGATCAAGTGGAGCTAGCGGGTCAGACATAGAAGGGGGCGAAGGCTTCTAGAAGGGCCGGGCGGTGTCCAGGTCTTGGGCCTTCCTGAAAGGGAATGTTCGCGTAGCAGCAGAAGAGCAGCACATCAGCGGTCGCTTTCACAGGTTTTCGTGGCGCGCTTTCGCCCCTGCGAGGCGCGCTATGTTTGTGGAGGAGGCAGGGTGGAGAATCGGGCGATGTTCGGTCCCCTGCCGGGGTGGTGTCGCCGCTCTGGCCTGTGTAGCCTGGTGGGGAGGGACTTGATGGCGGCGAGGACGATCTGCGCTAGGGCTGTGCCGCCTCTGGCGAGTCGATGGGTGGCGGAAGGGAGATAGCGATGGCGAGGATGTCGCGGCGGGGCTTCTTGAAGGTGAGCGGGGCGTCGGTCCTGGCGCTGTATCTTACCCAGCTAGGCTGCGTCCGCGAGGAGGAAGAGGAGCTTCTGGAGGAGGTCATCTATCGGGGGTGGGAGGAGCTCTACCGGGAGCACTGGACCTGGGACAAGGTTGTGTGGAGCACTCACTGCGTGGACTGCTACCCGGGTTCCTGCCTGTGGCGGACTTACGTGAAGGAGGGACTCATCTGGCGGGAGGAGCAGGCGGGCACCTATCCCCAGATCGAGGAGGACGTGCCCGATATGAACCCGCGGGGCTGCCAGAAGGGGGGCACGTTCAGCCAGGTGGTTTACGCGCCGGAGCGACTGCGCTACCCGTTGCGCCGGCTGGGCGAGCGGGGCTCGGGCCGCTGGGAGCGGATCTCCTGGGACGAGGCTCTCACCGAGACCGCCGATGCCGTCCTCGATGCTATCGAGGAGGTCGGTCCGGAGTCCATCATATACGACTTCGGCGGTGGCCACGCCATCATCCACGGTTCCATCCCCGGCTGGCGGCTTGCCCGCCTCCTTGGGGCCACGGTCCTGGATGCCGACGGGCAGATCGGCGACTTCAGCGTGGGCATCTACGAGACCTTCGGCAAGTTCCACTTCGTGAGCTCGGTCGACGACTGGGTGCATGCCGATCTGATCATGGTCTGGCACTGTAATCCGCTTTATACGCGCATCCCCTGTGTGCATTACATCACCGAGGCGCGCTACCGGGGGTCGCAGGTGGTGTGCATCGCGCCCGACTACAGCGCTACCAGCATCCACACCGACCTGTGGGTGCCGGTGGTGCCGAGCAGCGACGCTGCCCTGGCCCTGGGCCTCTGCAAGATCATCCTGGACGAGGGCAAGGTGAACGAGGCCTTCGTCAAGGACCAGACCGACCTGCCCCTGCTGGTGCGGCTGGATAATCGGCGCTTCCTGCGGCAGCCCGAGGTGACGGGGGAGGGCCGCGAGGACCAGTTCTACTTCTGGGACACGAAGGCAGGCAGGGCGGTGGAGGCGCCTCGGGGCACGCTGGCCCTGGGTGAGGTGGACCCTGCCCTGGAGGGTCGCTACCAGGTGGCCCTGGCGGATGGCACGCAGGTGGATGTCACACCGGCCTTCGAGCTGATGAAGGAGAAGGCGCAGGCCTACGACCTGGAGACGGTGGCGAGCATCACCGGCATCTGCACGCCGCTTATCCGGAGGCTCGCAGACATGGTGATGGAGGCGCGCAACATCCATATCATCCAGGGCTTCGACACCAACAAGCACTTTCACGGCGACCTCATGGAGCGCTCGATGGCTCTTCTCCTGGCCCTCACGGGCAACTTCGGCCGGAAGGGCACGGGAATGCGGGGCTGGAACAGCGGCCAGCTCGCGGTGCTCACCCCGCTCAAGAAGCGGCCGGGCATGGAGGGCTTCCTGGAGTTCTCGCTGAAGGCGACGGAGCTGGAGAAGGAGCTGAGGGATGAGGACCCCACGCTGACCGAGGAGATGGTGGCCATCGAGCAGGAGACGGTGACCGTCCTCCCCATGAGCCCCATCACGGTGCCGGCGGCCTTCTTCTGGTACTGGCACGCCGGCTACAAGGACATCTGGAACCGCCGCGACTGGTCCGACCCGGCCATGGCGCGGAGCTTCGATGAGTACTTCCAGGAGGCTGTGGACAAGAAGTGGTGGGAGGGGGTGATGCTGCCGCCCCCGGACAAGCCGCCTCGGGTCTTCTTCGAGGTGAATGGCTCCACGCTGCGGCGCACCCGCGGCGGTTTCAAGGTGCTGCTAGAAAAACTGTGGCCTCAGCTCAAGAAGATCGTCACCGTGGACCTGCGCATGAGCACCACTGCGCTCTTCTCGGATATCGTGCTGCCGGTGGCATCCTTCTATGAGAGGCTGGACTTCCGCTTCCCCACGGCGCACGTCAACTTCCTTACGCTGACGGAGAAGGCGGCCGAGCCACCCGGAGAGTGCAAGCCGGAGTGGGAGATCTTCTGCCTCCTGTCCAAGAAGATCGAGGAGCGGGCCCGCCAGCGGGAGTTCGGCGAGTACCAGGACGTGCACGGGGAAACCTACAAGCTCGACGACATGTACCGCGTGTTCACTTACGACGGCGAGATCCGCGAGCATGACGATGACAAGCTGGCCGCGGACATCATGCTGGACACGGTGCGCGCGGGCGCCTTCCCCGAGCGCACCACCCTCGACGACCTGCGCGAGCACGGCATCCTTCGTTTCACCGGCACGGGCGTGGATGCGCCGGGCCTCAACCTGGCCACCGACATCAAGCCGGACGAGACCATCAACCCGCTGAGCTGGCACGTCGAGAAGAAGCTCCCCTATCCCACCCTGACGCGCCGGATCCAGTTCTACATCGACCACCCCTGGTTCCTGGAGGCCGGTGAGGAGCTGCCCGTCCACAAGCCGAACCCCCGGCAGGGGGGCGATTATCCGCTTCGTTTGTGTAGCGGGCACCAGCGCTCGAGCATCCACTCCACCTGGACGGTTAACAAGACCATGCTGTACACCCATCGCGGGCAGCCGTCGCTGTTCATGAACCCCCAGGATGCCGAGGCACGGGGCATCCGGGACAACGACGAGGTGCGGATGTACAACGACTTCGACTCCTGCAAGGTGCGGGTGAAGATCTCCTCAGGGGCGCGACCCGGCGAGATCATCATCTATGCTGCCTGGGAGCCCTACCAGTACCGCGACTGGAAGCCCTACGACACGGTGGTGCCGGGGCTGATCAAGTGGCTGCACATGGCGGGGGGCTACGGTCACCTGCGCTTCTGGCGGAACAACTGGCAGCCGCAGCAGATCGACCGGGCCATCGCCGTAGAGGTGGAGAGGATCGTCTAGAGGGAGAGAGGGAGCGTCGTGGCCACCTTGGCCGGTCGACTGGGGGCGCTGAGCCGGCCGCGCATCGCCGCGGCGGAGTGGGGCATCCGACCCATCCCCCAGGAGGCGCGCACCTTCAGCACCTTCGACAACTTTGCCCTGTGGGGGAGCCTGGGGTTCAGCCTGGTGCTGATGGTGACGGGGGCGCTCCTGGTGCCCTCGCTGGGGCTGGGGCAGGCCATCCTGGCCGTCCTCATCGGGGCGGTGATCGGCAGTGTGCTGCTGGCGCTGGCGGCGCTGGTGGGCGCGGACACCGGAGTGCCGAGCATGGTGCTCTACCGGGCGCCTCTGGGCATCCGGGGCTCCTACGCCGCCAGCGGGCTGACGGTGGTGCGCAACATCGTGTGGGGCACCTTCCAGGTTGCGCTGATGGCGGAGGTGGCGGGGGCAGCGACGGAGCGGGCCCTGGGCGTGAACGCGCGGTTCCTGTGGGTGCTCATCTTCGGCGGGCTGATGATCTTCCTGGCGGTAGCGGGTCCGGAGACGGTGATGCGGCAGTGGGTGCGGAAGTTCGCCATCTGGTTCGCGCTGCTGGTGGCGGCTGGGTTCAGCCTGTTCGGATTCGGGCTGACGGGCGTGCCCACCATGCTGGAGAGGTCCTCGATCGGGACGTGGCCTTCTTTCTGGCAGGCGGTGGACCTCATCGTGGCCCTGCCGGTGGCGTTCCTGCCGCTGGCCGCGGACTACGCCCGCTTCTCCCGGAGGCCAGGCGGCGCCTTCTGGGGGACGTTCGTGGGGTTTTTCGTGGCGACCGTCTGGTTCACCGCGCTGGGCATGCTGTTCATGCCCGCGGTGGGTCTGGAGGACCTGCCGGGTTACTTCCTGGGGGCGGGGCTGGGTGTCATCGGCGTGGTGATAGTGCTGGGGCTGGAGGCGGATCAGCCTTTCGCCAACGTCTACTCCGCTTCCGTGTCCATGCAGAACCTGTCGCCGGAGCTGCGGCAGCGGCAGGTTTCGCTGGCTATCGGCGTCCTGTGTACGGTGCTGGCCCTGGGGGTCAGCTTCGTGCGCTTCGAGGGCTTTCTCCTGCTGCTGGGGTCGATCTTTGTGCCCCTCTTCGGCATCCTGGCCGCCGACTACTTCCTGCTGCGGCGGCGTCGGCTGGAGGTGGACGCTCTCTACCATGAGCGGGGTATCTACAGCTACCTGTGGGGGGTGAACCCCTCGGCTATCGTGGTCTGGATCCTTGGCTTCTTGATCTACAACTGGATCGAGCCGGGCACGGTGCCGTGGTGGCGGGGGGGCATGGAGGGGCTGTTCGCGGGGGTGCTGAGCCTTCCCTTCCCCCTGGGCGAGGAGGTGACCTGGCTGGGCGCCTCCGTTCCGGCGTTCCTGGTGGCCTTCGTTCTGTACACCCTCTCGGGGCCGCTGGTGCTGAACCTGACGGAACGGGCTCGAACGCGCGCCCGGCTGGCTGCGGAGTTCGTGCCGGTCTGCCGGGTGTCCGAGGTGCCCGAGGGTGCCATGATAACGGCGGACCTCGGCCGGTTCGAGGTTGCGGTGGCCAACGCCGCCGGCACCTACTTCGCTTTCGGGGCGCGCTGTCCCCATCTGGGCTCTCGCTTGGCCGAGGGCGAGCTGGAGGGGACCGTGGTCACCTGCCCCGGGCACGGGTGCCGCTTCGACATCGCCGACGGCTCCTGGGCTTGCTGGGCGCACCGTCCCCTGTGGCGGCGCATGCTCTACACCTTCTACCCCCACGCCCTCAGGCGTGACATTCCCTCCTACGACGTGAAGGTAGACGGCGACCAGATCCTGGTGAGGACGAGGGACTCGGTGCGGCCCTAAGGGGCGCGGCAGGGACGGAGAGCTCCGGCTAGGCCTCGAAGAAGCGGTGGAAGGCCCGGGGGATCTGCCGGAAGTCCGCCAGGTCGGGCTCGGGCAGGGGCAGGGCGTTGTAGGTGTGCCAGTAGAGGATGGGTCCGCCTTGTAGCCGTCCGTCCTCGAGCATGCCCAGGAGTGCCGCCATGGTCTTGGCGGTGTAGGTGGCGTCGAGGGTGAGGTCTTCGGTCTCGCGGAGGAGTGCCTGGGCTCGCTGGCCGGCGGGGGTATGGTGGCCGTAGCCGGGGCCCAGCCAGTCGGACACGACGGTGATGTCTGAGGGCTTCAGGCGG
>JBAUEL010000128.1:0-1879 GCA_049678585.1 Dehalococcoidia bacterium | reverse complement strand
ATCGGGGGGTGCTCTTCCTGGACGAGCTGCCGGAGTTCGGGCACTCGGTGCTGGAGGCGATCCGCCAGCCGCTGGAGGACCGTGTGGTCACCGTCAGTCGTGCCCAGGGCAACGTTACGTTCCCGGCAAACTTCATGCTGGTGGGCGCCATGAATCCCTGCCCGTGAAGGTTTCGACTACAGAGTTGAACCGATAGACCACGACCGCCTTTGCCTGCTTCTTGCCGTCTCCGAGTTCCGTGGTGTGGATGCCGATCCTCCTAACCAGCAGCGAGATGATCTCGTGCCACTGGTCATCGTCGAGACCGGCATCCAGCCGTCTCCGGAGTTCGGGGAGGAGGGCTCTGTCGAGGGGCTCTGGCTCGATGACGGGGACAGACTCCAACTCGTCGAGGCGCTCCTGGATATCGGCTTGTTGCGCTTCCAGGCGGTCTAGTCGGCGACGTAGCTCATCGCGATCGAAGCGGTCGTCAAGATACAGATCCAGCAGCCGGTTGCGGCGTGCCTCGACGTCCTTCAAAACCTCCGTTAGAATGGTTTGCTCTGCCTCGGCGATGGCGGCCGTCGACTCCTGCTCACCATCGAGTTCGGAGGCGAGTTCGTCCAAGAGGGCACCGGGGTTGCGGAGGGATGCCTCGATGTCGTGCTTGATGACGGACTCTATGTATTCGCCCTTCACGCCCTTTGCCGGGCAACGTCCCTCAAGTGGGCCCCGACCCGCGAGCTGGCCGTTGCAGCGATACCAGACGTCGCCGTGGCTCGTGCTGCCCGTGTAGTTGAGGCCACAGATCTCACACGTGATGAGGGAACGGAGAAGATACTTCTTGCGCTGGCCCGGCTGTTTCCTCCGTCGCGACCTGAGTGCCTCCTGGGCGGCATCCCACACGTCCTTCGAGAGGATGGCGGGCACCTCCACTGAGATGATCGGTCGGTCCCGTCGAGACGAACGCTTGCCGTAGCGGTACTCACCGTAGTACGTGGCGTTGTGCAGAATCTGCACTACCCGTGCGGGACTCCATACCTTCTGAGTGCTCCTCCCCCGAACGCCTCTGCCCGCGATTGCATATGCCGTTGGGATGCCGAGGCGATTCAGTTCGTCCGCCACTCGGACTGTGCCCCAACCCTCGTCGGCGATGAGGCGGAATATGCGGCGCACGATATCGGCGGCGGTAAGGCTGCCCCAAATCACGCGGTCGTCAGGGATAAGGCGGGCGTTGTGGCGCTCGCCCTGCGCTTTGTAGCCGAAAGTGACGATGCCACCGGGATAGCGGCCCTCGCGCACCGCTCTCTCTATTCCAGCCGACGAGCGGGCGAGGAACGCCCTCCGCTCCTCAGCGGCCATAGCGACGCGGATGTGGTACTCGAACAGGCTGCTCACGCCCTCGGTGACGGAGTGCACGGTGATGCCTAGCTGTTCCAAGTCGCGCCACACGATAAGCGGGTCAACGTCGTCCCGCCCCAGGCGGTCGATCTTGTACACCCAGACCTCGTCGAACGGACTGCGAACGGCGTCCTCTAGGAGACGGCGACCAGCGGGGCGCTGTGACATGGGGATCGTGCCGGAGATGCCGTCGTCGACGTAGCGCTGGACTAGCTCAACATCTGGGTCCATGTCGAGGCGGCGCGCCAGTTCCTCGGTCTGGGTAAGGATGGTTTCCCGCTCACGTTGATCCTCTGAGCTGACCCTCTCGTAAGTCGCTACTCGCCTGACCTGACCAGTCATCGTTTCAGCTCCTGCCTCCACTTGGGCGGCGTCTTGGGCAGCCCGAGGACGACCCTCAGCGCCGCCAGCATCGCTTCGCGGTCAGGTGTGTATGTACGCTCTACTCGCAACGCCAAGTCAACTACTTTGTTCATTTCATCGCCACAAAGAAGGCCCC
>JBAUEL010000127.1:0-2072 GCA_049678585.1 Dehalococcoidia bacterium | reverse complement strand
GGGATCGCCTCCAAGAATGCCGTTCTCGGCGTGATCAGAGGGACCAAAGAGGTGGCGACCGGCTCGGCGGAGGCGATCAGCGCCAGTGCGGAGGCGGCGGTGAAGGCGACCGGCGACGTGGGCGGCGACGTGGGAGCCGCCGCGAAAGGCGCCGTCGAAGGCGCCATCGAAGGCGCCAAGGAGATCGGCTTGAAGGCCGAGGACGCGGCGGCCGCAGCGGCCAGCGGCGCTGTGAAGGGGGCCGGCAAGGTCAGCACTACGGCAGTGGAACAGGTCCGCAACGTCGTCACGGGCACCATCTCCGGTGTGAAGGTTGTCCTGCGCGAGCCCTTCAAGAGCGACGAAGAGAAGAAGTAGCCGCAGGCTAGTCGTCTGCCAAGAAGCCTTCCCGACGCCAGAGGAAAGCGCTACTCGGTCCTACCAAGGATACCACTCTAGCTCTCAGCTGCGGGGACCCCGACGGGCGCTGGCGAACTGCGGCCGCCGTTCGGTGCAGCGGGCGTGACTAGCGTTGACATCGTTCGGGTTCACGGTTCGCGTTCCGTAGCTCAAGAACTGCCGCAGCCTCTCGGTCACCTGCTGCCGTCCGGTCCGCATGTGCAAGGTCAAGCGGCGCCCGTACTGACCATCCCAGACGGTGGCAGGTTGCCCGAGTGTATACTGAAGCCAAGGTGCTCCAACCGTGCGAAGGCTGCTCATTCTGACCGTCCGCTCCCTCCAGAAGTTCGGCGAGGACAACTGCTCTCAGATGGCGGCCGCCATCTCTTACTATGCCCTCTTTTCCCTGTTCCCTCTGCTTATCTTCATGGTGTCGATATTCGGCATCTTCCTGCAGAGCACCAGCCTTCAGAAAGACATCATAGACAAGGTATTGGATTTCCTCCCCCTCACCGCCGACAAAGGAGGGTCTGAGGTGAAAGATGCTCTAGACGCCATCGCCGGCGTCAGCATCCACCTGAGCATCGTCGGGCTTCTGGGCCTGGCCTGGTCGGCCAGCGGCATGTTCGGGACCATCCGTAGCTCCCTGGACGTGGTTTGGAAGCTGGAGACCTCCCGGCCGTTGATCAAGCAAAAGCTAGTCGACCTGAGTCTGATGGCGGGAGTAGTGGTATTCTTTCTGCTGTCCATTGGCACCACCGGCCTCCTGCACGCGACGCAGGAGTCTAGCTCTGACATTCTCGGGCCCCTGTCCAGCCGCACCACCTTCCTTTGGCGGACTGTTCCCCATGTGGCCCCAGCCATGTTCTCCTTCGTGGCCTTCCTTGTTCTCTATCGCCTCGTGCCCCATGCCCGCACCAGGGTGGCCGATGTCTGGCTGGGGGTCCTCGTCGCGGCTCTGCTCTTCGAGGTCGTCAAGCATGGATTCAGCTTGTATGTCGCCAACTTTGGTCGCTACGACGTCATCTACGGCTCGCTGGGAGCCGTGGTAGCCCTCCTGTTCTGGACGTACATCAGCGCGGTGATCCTGCTGTTGGGTGCAGAGGTAGCGTCCGAGTATCCGCGGGTGAAGTCGGGCAAGTACGACGACCTCTGGGGCCGAAGCTGGCTCCTGGGCGGAGGCCGCGCTAGACTGGCCGAGCTTTGGCAGAAGCTGCGCCACAGGCTGGCAGACAAGAAGCGCGTCGGCCGTTAGTTAGCGCTTGGATCGTGCCCTCGCCCGCCTGCCGGGCGGGTAGGTGGCGAACACCTCCCTTAGAAAACTCCCCTCGACCCCAAAAACTGGTTCCCCAAGAAGACTAGCACTAAGGCGCGAATCGTCTTGCCTATGGCCACCGCCAGCGAGCCCGAGCCGGCCGAGCAGGGCGGCAAGCTCTCCTTGCGTCAGTATCTGCGGGACCGCGAGAGGCCGTTCCTCGTCCCCGACGACGAGTGCAGGGTGCCGCCGGCCCTGGCCCTGCGGGTGCCGGTCACCCGCGGCGTAAAGGCGACGGACGTGGGGGAGGAGCTCCCTACCCCTTCACCACCCCTATCGGGCGCAGGCGCACCACCCGCAGGGCGATGCCAGCGTCGTGGAGGACGTCCACCACCTGGGCCACGTCCTTGTAGGCCTCGCTGGCCTCCTCGGCCAGGGC
>JBAUEL010000126.1:0-2393 GCA_049678585.1 Dehalococcoidia bacterium | reverse complement strand
TGCAGGACATCATCGCTATCCTGGGCATGGAGGAGCTGTCGGAGGAGGACAAGCTGGCGGTGATGCGCGCCCGCAAGATCCAGCGCTTCCTCTCCCAGCCCATGTTCGTTGCCGAGGCCTTCACCGGCCGCGCCGGCAAGTACGTGCCCGTGCGCGAGACGGTGCGGGGCTTCAAGGAGATACTGGAGGGCAAGTGGGACCACCTGCCGGAGCAGGCCTTCTACATGGTCGGCACCATCGAGGAGGCGGCCGAGCAGGCCGAGCGGATGGAGAAGGAAGCGGCGGGGGCCGGGCCCAAGGAGGCATAGCAGAGCTTGACTTTTCGGAATGCGGTGGGGTAAGCTTAGAACACTCGTTCGATAAGGCAGGAGGAGCCGCTGCTGATGGCGTTCTGCTATGCGGTCAGGTCTTGGAGTACGGTCCCTAGTTCGACTGGGGCGGTGCTGTCAGTGAGCTGCAGCATGCATCCTGGCTTAACCAGATTGGCGCAGGTTCTTGAAGCAAGTTTCCCCGGCTTGAATGTTGAAGTGAGTGAGAAGGGGCGAGTCTTCCCGTGGGGGACGGAGGCAAACCTGACGCTTTCGGGTGCCCTGCCCGACACGGAGGCCCTAGATGACTTGCTGCGTCTAATGACAAGGTTAGTCTCTGTGAACGATGACGCCGACGTGAGTCACTGTCTCGACCTGTACAGGATCCCGGAAGAGAGCGCGGCGTCTCCAGAGGAATGGCCGCACACTGAGATAGGACAGGCCGTCTACAGGGCCAAGTACCGTGGAGACTATCAGTCCTCGATGTCAGTCGCCGACGCGATGACGGAGGTGAGCCGAACGCATCCCGCTCTAGCCTCGGCAGATGTCCTCTGCGCGGTGCCGCCTGCCTCTGACTTGGGGAATCGAACCGACGCAGCGGATCAGTGGGTGCGGGCATTGTCGGAGCGGCTGGGCGTACCTGCAACCGCTCTACGGAGGATCCGCACCGTTCGGCCTCAGAAGGGGATTGAGGATACCGCCGAACGGCGTCGAAATCAAGAACGTTCTATGGATGCAGATCCCGACGCCAGGGAGCGCCGTGTCCTTGTGGTGGATGATCTGTACACAAGTGGCGATACGGTCCGAGAGTCTGTGAGGACCTTGCGTGCGGAGGGAGCGTCGCAGGTGTTTGTTCTCTGCGCTGTGAAGACCGCGAAGGGTACGCAGGGCCTAGGCGAGCTGCTCGAAGCACGGGAAGACTGGGGGTGATCCTCGATGGACTATTCCGCGATCTTCCCTACCGACCGCGGATATCCGGAACGCCTGAGAGCCGTCGCCGGTGGAGCACCGCTCCATGCTATTGGCAACACAAGGCTTCTAGAAAGGCCAGGCATCGGCATCTGTGGATCTCGAAACGCATCGGAGAATGCCCTAGCTGCCGCTCATTTGGTCGGCCTCGAAGCTGCCAAACGCGGGCTGGTGACTGTCAGCGGCTACGCGCGGGGCGTAGACCGGTTGGCTCACAAGGGCGCGCTTGAGGGAGGCGGAGCCACGATTGCAGTACTCCCCCAGGGAATTGACTCTTTTCGCATAGTCAAGGAACTGGAGCCGCTAATAGACCCTAGCGAAAACTTCCTAGCCGTCTCCACGTTTGAGCCAGACTCTGTGTGGACATCGTGGAGGGCAATGAAGCGTAACAAGGTCATCGTAGGGCTTTCCTTGGGCCTGCTCGTAATAGAGGCCCGCGAACGAGGCGGCACGATCAATGCCGCGCTTGAATGCGTCCGCCAAGGAAAGCCGCTTTGGGCAATGGCTTACTCAAGTGAGACAGCCGGCCGCGAAGGCAATCGCAAGCTCCTGGCGGACGCAGCGATACCGATTAGACACCGCCGGGACCTCAGCGCAGCACTTGAGGCCGCTCTGTCGCATCCTCCGGAGGAAGTGCGCCAATTGGCGCTGAACCTGTTGTAGACTGGTTGTGGAGTGCCGAATCTGAGAGTTGACATCGTCACTGCCGAGAGGGTCGTCCTCTCTGAAGAGGGCGTCGACCGGCTGATCGTCCCCGGCATCGAGGGCGAGCTGGGGGTTCTGCCCCTGCATGCGCCCCTTCTGACCACGATCCAGCCGGGGGTGCTGCGCGTCGTCAAGGGCGAGGAAGAGACGACCATGGCTATTACGGGCGGCTTCATCGAGGTGCGGGAGAACCGCATCACCATCCTGGCCGATGCCGCTGAGAGGGGAGAGGATATCGATGTGGCGCGGGTGGAGGAGGCCCGCCGACGCGCCGAGGAGCGCCTGGCCTCGCGGGAGGCGACCGTCGACATGGTTCAGGCGGAAATGGCTCTCAAGCGGGCGCTCGTGCGCCTCAAAGCGGCCGAGCAGATCCGGCGGCGTCGCCGCGGTGCGCCTCCACCGCCGGTGGGC
>JBAUEL010000125.1:0-18346 GCA_049678585.1 Dehalococcoidia bacterium | reverse complement strand
GCCTACAGGGCGGCCGGGAGGCGGGACGGCCTGCTCTCGACGCCTCTCTCTGGACATGCTATCGCCTCTTCCCAGCGGGGTTCCCCGGCCGCAGATATGGTAAACGGGCAGGGAGCCCCATCATTTTCCCCCGCCCGCCCCTGTCGATCAACTGCGGGGAATGAAAACCCCGGTCAGGCGGATGTGCTCCGCTGTGTAGGGCAAGAGGGCCAGGTGTCGCGCCCGCTTGAGGGCGACGGTAAGGCGTCGCTGGTGCTTGGCGCAGGTTCCCGTCTTCCGCCGGGGCTCGATCTTGCCCCGGTCTGACAGGTAGCGACGCAGCTTCAGGGGGTCCTTATAGTCGATGATGTCTACCTTCTCCACGCAGAATGCGCACACCTTGCGGCGCCCTCCAAAACGGCCCCGGGGCCGACGCTCCGGCCGGGCAGGGGCTGCCTCCGTGGTGGCAGGCGCTGCCTGTGGGGCAGGCTCCTGAGGCTGCTCGGGCTGCTGCTCCGTCTCCTCGGTGGTCAAGATTCGCTATCCTCCCTTCCAGGTGCAGGCTGCTCGAAAGGCAGAGCCTCCGGCTCCGTGGCTGGGCTGGCCGTCTCCGGAGTCTCCTCCTCGGGCAGGGGAGTGGCCTGGGGGCGGTCGAGGAAGAGCACGGTATTGGCTATCACCTCGGTGCGGAAGCGACGCTGGCCATCGGATCCTTCCCAGGAGCGGGTTTGCAGACGCCCTTCCACGTAGGCCCGCCGCCCCTTCTGAAGGAACTGGCTACAGGTCTCGGCCAGCTTGCTCCAGGTGACCACACTGAACCACTCGGTCTCTTCGCGGCGCTCCCCGTCGGGGGCGGTGTAGTTGCGGCTGCAAGCGATGCGAAAGGTGGTGACCGCATTGCCGCTGGCGGTATAGCGCATCTCCGGGTCGGTCCCCACGTTGCCGATGATCATTACCTTGTTCAAACCCGCCATCTGCCTCCTCCTTTCGCCGACCTGCCTCCGCTAAGCAGAGCGACGAGCGACCTATGGGTCCGGTAGGGGCAGTTCGCGAACCGCCCCTACTCGCCGAGCCGCACCAGAAGATGCCGAATGACCTCCTCTGAGATGTGGAACCCGGCCTCCAGCTCGGCCGTCCGGGCGGGGTCCAGCCGTACCTGCGTCAGCACATAGTTGCCCTCGGCGTGCCCGTTGATGGGGTAGGCCAGCTTCTTGCGGCCCCAGCGGTCCACCTCTTTCACCTCGCCGCCCCGGCTGGTGACGGCCTGACCGACGCGCTCGATGGCGGCGGCCACCTCCTCTTCGGGTATGTCGGGGCTGAGGATAAAGACTAATTCGTAATCGCGCAATCCGTACCTCGCGGTGATAAGATCATAAGCTAACCGTGCCCGGCTCCACCTCGTCGGTTCGGAGATGGGGCTTTACAAGCAGCCTATACGATCCGCTACTTGGCAGCGGGAAGATTATAGGACCCGACTGCCCGCCCGTCAACGCCAGCGGGATGGGAGAGGCCTGTCCCCGGCTCGGCCAAGTCACAGGCGGCCTCCGGCAGCGGGAGTTTTTCAGCACGCCGCTAGTCCAGGCGGATGCCGGGCGCGGGGTAGGTAAGGCAAAGGTCGCGCACCTCTCGGTTCACCCGCTCCAGGACGTCTTCGTCTTCCACGTTGGCGATGACCTGGTCCATCCAGGCGGCGATCTGCCGCATCTCTTCCTCCTTCATGCCGCGCGAGGTCACCGCGGGCGTGCCGATGCGCAGGCCGCTGGGGCTGAAGGGCCTGCGGGGGTCGTAGGGGACGGTGTTGTAGTTGGTGACGATGACCGCCCGGTCCAGGGCCCTGGCCGCTTTCTTGCCGAAGACCCGCTTGTTGGTCAGGTCAATGAGGATGAGGTGGTTGTCGGTGCCGCCGGAGATGGTCGAGAAGCCCCGCTCCAGCAGCTCGGAGGCGAGCACCTTGGCGTTGCTCACGATCTGGCGGCCGTACTCCCGGAACTCCTCGGTGGCGGCCTCCTTCAGGCAGACGCCGATGGCGGCGGTGGTGTGGTTGTGGGGTCCGCCCTGGAGGGCCGGGAATACCGCCCGGTCGATGCGCTGGGCGAACTCATCGCGGCAGAGGATCATGGCCCCGCGCGGCCCCCGCATGGTCTTGTGAGTGGTGGTGGTGATAACGTCGGCGTAGGGAGCGGGGTCCTGATGAACACCCGCGACGATGAGGCCGGCGATGTGGGCGATGTCCGCCAGGAAGTAGGCGTCGACCTCGCGGGCGATCTCCCCGAATGCCTTGAAGTCGAACTCACGGGGGTAGGCGGTGGCCCCCGAGACGATGATCTTGGGGCGCTCCCGGCGGGCCAGGTCGCGGACGGCGTCGTAGTCGATGAGGTGGGTCTTGGGGTCCACGACGTACTGGACGGAGCGGTAGAAGCGGGAGGAGAAGCTCACCTCCCAGCCGTGGGTGAGGTGGCCGCCATGGGGCAGGCTCATCCCCATGATGGTCTCGCCGGGCTCCAGCAGAGCGTAGTAGACGGCCATGTTGGCGGGAGAGCCCGAGTAGGGCTGCACGTTGGCGTGGTCCATGCCGAAGAGGGCCTGGGCGCGCTCCTTCACCAGGTTCTCCACCTGGTCGATGTTGCGCTGGCCCTCGTAGTAGCGCTTGCCGGGGTAGCCCTCCGAGTACTTGTTTCCCAAGACCGAGCCCAGCGCCTGCATCACCGCCGTGGAGGCGTAGTTCTCGGAGGGGATGAGGCGTACCGTCTCGAACTCGTAGCGCTCCTCCGCCTGGATGAGCGAGTAGATCTCGGGATCTGTCTGCTGTAGCTCCGGCACCTCTGCCTCCTAACCGGTCTCTCCCGGCGAGGACCAGCCTCGCCCTGTCCCGGAAACGAAACGGCCACGTCACGGGCTGACGTGGCTCAGCACAGGGCAGGACCGGCCACCAGCCCTCACCAGTGACGTGGCCCGCGTCCAGCGCCCCTGAAGCCGACACTTGGCGAAGGCACTTCCACCTCCGAGGGGCAGTGTAGCGGAGGGCCTGTCGGGTGTCAACGAGAGGGGCGTGGCGGGGGCGGCTCCCCAGAGGAACGGCGCCACCTACTCGTCGTCCAGGGCGCGGTCGTGCTCCCGCCAGGCGGCCTCGGTGAGGGCCATGAGGCCGCCTGCCACCAGGGAGTGGCCTCCCAGCACGACGGGGATAGGCGCCTGCGCGGCCGCCGCGGTCAGCTCGCGGAGGAACGGGTCGGCGATCTCCTGGTGGCGGCCCAGGTCGGAGAGGAAGCGGTCCGCGCGTGAGGGATGGGCGCCGAGGTGGGCCACCAGTACACGCGTGTCAATGAAGGCGGCGTCGGCCAGCTCGGCCATCTCCCGGAAGAAGCGCGGGAGGCCCACCTGCTGGAGGTGGAAGCCCAGGAGCGAGCGGGCCTGGCCCGCCTGGTGGCGGCCGGCCGCCTCCATGCCCCGCTCCTCAGAGAAGAGCCGCACGCGGCAGGCCGTCTCGCGCTCCAGGTACTGCCACACCTGGCTGCCCACGCGCCCTGCCACCAGCACCTCGGCCGAGGGGTCCGTAAGGTAGGGGATGGCGCGCCGGTAGGGTTCCACATCGAGGGGAAGCGAATCCAGCAGGCGGGTCAGGCGCGGGCCCGCGCCGCCGGTCAGCTTCAGGATGGCCAGTTCGCCGGGGGAGTCGATGTTGAACTGGGTGGCGCAGGTGCGGGGTAGGGGTCGGCTCTCCAGCCCGGCACACTCCTTCAGGAGGCGGGGCAGCGCATTATCGCTGGCGGGGGGCTCGAGCTGGGCCAGGGCGCTGCCGGGGGCGAAGGCCACCAGGTCGGCAGAGTAGAAGTTGTTGGAGATGACCACGCCCGCAGCCTCCTGGAGGTGGCCAGCGAGGGCGGCGAAGTCAGAGCCCCGGAGGAGGGGCACGCTGCCGCCTCCGAAGTAGACAACGCGCTGAATCTCGTACCGGCCGATGACCTCCAGGAGGCGCCGGCCGAAGTGGAAGGGGCCCGCGTCCACGTCGACGGTGACGCCCGCGGGCGCCCGGGCCTTCAGGTCCGGGCGGTCGGTGACCAGGACGGCGCCGCCGAAGGCGCCGGTAGCCAGGGCCTCCTCCAGGCTGTCCAGGGCGGCCGCGCGCAGGGCCTCCGCCAGCATGTCCTCGACGGGGCTGCCACCCATGCCACCCAGGAAGACCACCAGAACGGGAAGGGAGGGCAAAGAGGGGTTGGCGTCAGGGTCGGCCACTCAGCGGTCCCCGATCAATCAGGCGCTCGGGCGGCGGCGCGATCTCGCGAGGCAGGCGACAGCAAGGGTCACGATACCTCCGGGATGATCAGGCCGTAGTGCCCATCGCGGCGGCGGTAGAGGACGGCGTACTGGTCGGTGGAGGCGTCCAGGAAGAGGAAGAAGTCGTGCCCCAGCAGCTCCATCTGCTCGAGGGCCTCCTCCTCGGTCATGGGCTTGATGGGGAATCGCTTCACCCGCACAACCCTGCCCAGGATCAACTCATCTTCTTCCTCGGGCTCCTCCAGCGCGGGACCGGCTTTGCGGAGGGTCACCTCCTTGGCCAGGGTGCTCCGGGAGCGGCCGTAGAGCCTTTGCTTGTGTCGCCGGATCTGGCGGGCCATCACGTCGACGGCCTGATCGATGGCGGCGCGGGGCTGGCTGGCCCGCTCCTCCGCTCGGAGATAGGTGCCGCCGGAGTCCACCGTCACCTGCACCACGTAGCGGTGGCTCGCCGAGCGAGTGCCCTCTTGAGCGATCTCCACCACCGCCTCCCGCAGGCTTGGCAGATACCGATCCAGCTTGCCCACCTTGGCCCGCGCGTAGTCTTTGACCTGCTCCGGCACGGCGGTGTGCTTTCCTTTGACGGTGACCTCCATCGCTCCTGCCTCCAGCGCCTACGCAGAGATAGACGAACGGGACCCCTTTCATTGTAGGGCAAGGGCGCCAGCGCCAGCAACGAGCCACCCGCCAGCAGGAGGCGGAAAGGCCTGTCCCCGACGGCGGGAGTTTTTCACTGCCACGCTAGTCCTCCCGGGCGAAGGTGAGGGCGCGAACACGGGCCGCGCCCGCGGCCTTCAGGGCAGCGGCGCAGGCCTCGAGGGTGGCGCCGGTGGTGGTCACGTCGTCCACGAGCAGGATGGACCGGCCGGCGAGCCCCCTGTGGCGACAGACGAAGGCTCCCTCTACGTTCCGCCGCCGCTCGCTGGCCGTGGCGATGCGTGCCTGAGGCGGGGTATGGCGCGATCGCGCCAGGGCATCCTTCGCCAGGGGAAGGCGCAGCAGCCTGGCCAGCTCCCTCGCCAGCAAGGTCGACTGGTTGTAGCCGCGGGTGCGCTCCCTCCAGCCGGATAGGGGCACAGGCGCCAGCAGGTCCGCGCCCACGGCCTGCCGGCGCAGGTCTGCCTCCATGAGCCGTGCCATGGGCTGGGCGAGGGCGGCCTGCCCGTCGTACTTGAGAGCGTGCACCAGCTCGCGCACGGGGCCCTGGTAGAGGAAGGTGGAGCGAACGCCCTCGAGCGGCGAGGGCTGCTCCAGGCACTCCAGGCAGAGCTCGGGGTCAGCCGTGGGCCGCCAGCAGCGGGGGCAGCGCGGGGGCAGAGCCCGAGGCAGGAAGGAGGCGCACTCCTCGCACAGGAAGGGTCCGCCGCGACCGCACAGGGCGCAGCGGGGTGGAAAGACCAGGTCCACGGCGGCCCGCCCCAGACGGGCCAGGAGGGAGATCGTCACCGCCGCCGCCTTCAGAGGGGATCGTGGGCAGTATAGCGGCCGACGGCGGCGTGCTACAATGGCTCGGCCCGCCCATTCGCCGCCTTCCGGAGGACCGACCATGGGCTTTCGACAGCTTCGCGGGGCCTCCTGTATACTGAAGTGTTGAGGACCACATCCGCCGGGAGCGAGACGTGAAGATCAAGGTGAAGCTGTTCGCTGCCCTGCACGAGCTGTTGGGCCAGCGCGAACTGACCCTGAAGCTGTCCGAGGGGGCCACCATAGGCGACCTGCGCGACCGCCTAGTGGAGGAGCACCCCATCGTGCGGACGTTCCTCCCTACCCTGGTCTGGGCGGTCAACGAGGAGTACGCCCTCAGCGAGCACCGGCTTCGGGAGGGGGACGAGGTCGCCCTCATTCCACCGATCAGCGGAGGCTAGCATGTTCGAGGTGACCAGAGAGCCCCCGGACCTGCAGCGCCTGATGAACTTCGTGCGCAAGGACGAATCAGGCGCGGTGGCGCTGTTCTACGGGGTCGTGCGCAACCATAATCAGGGACGGCGCGTCCAGTACCTGGAGTACGACGCCTATCCCGGCATGGCCGTCAAGAAGATGCGGGAGGTGGCCGAGGAGGTGAGGGCTCGCTGGCCTATCACCGAGATGGGGATGATCCACCGCATGGGGCGGGTAGAGGTGGGCGAAGCCGCCCTGGTGGTAGCCGTCTCGTCGCCCCACCGTCGGGAGGCCTTCGAGGCGTGTCAGTACGCGGTGGACCGGGTCAAGGAGATCGTCCCCATCTGGAAGAAGGAAGTGGGTGAGGGCGGCGAGGTGTGGCTGGAAGGGCATCACGTCTCGCCACCGGAAACGGCCGCGCCAAGCCCGTGAGCCAGGCGCTATTCAGGCAAACCCGCCCTGTTGGAGGGAAAGCGCTGGAGCCGGGGATGCCCGGCTCATACAATACTTCCCGTGAGGGCCTACCTGGGGACGCCGGGACGTACCTTCTCGAAACAGTCGCTGCAGTAGACCGGGCGGTCCAGGCGAGGCACGAAGGGCACGCTGGTCTCGGCGCCGCAGGCGGCGCAGACAACGGTGGTCATCTCCCGGCTGCCCGCTCGTTCCCGTCGGCGGTTGGCCCGGCAGGTGGGACAGCGCTGCGGCTCGTTGAGGAGGCCCTTTTCCAGATAGAACCCCTGCTCGCCGGCTGTAAAGAGGAATTCCGCACCGCAGTCCCGGCAAACGATGGTCTTATCCTCAAATGCCAACTCTTGTGTCCCTCCTTGGCAAGTAGTTGGTCACCGCGCGGGGTCTATCTAGGACCGGGTGCGGGGCCATGGGCGGAGTGTAGGCAAGACTCTATGATAAGTCAAGCAATTCGATTGCGATAATCTGTCAACGTGCTCCATCTTTACGCGAGTTCTGAAGAGATGCCCACCCCTCGCTTCTGCCACCAGTGCGGCGGGCACCTCCGCGAGCGCTTCCTGCCGGAGGAGCACCGAGCCCGCCTGGTATGTGAGAGCTGCGGCTTCATTCACTACCTCAACCCCCGCGTGGTGGCCGCAGCCATCCCCGAGCGCGATGGGCGCGTCCTCCTGATGCGCCGCGCCCTGGAGCCGCGTCGGGGTTACTGGACCTTCCCCGCGGGCTTCCTCGAGGTGGGCGAGACAGTCCAGGAGGGGGCGCGGCGCGAGGCCGAGGAGGAAGTGTGCATCTCGGTGGAACTGGGGCAGATCCTGGGGGCGTACACGCGGCGGGAGGCGGGCATCGTGGTGGTGGTGTTCCGGGCGAAGGCGCCGAAGGAGGAGCCGCACCCCGGCGAGGAGACGCTGGAGGTGCGCTGGTTCACCCCGGAGGCCATCCCCTGGGAGGAGCTGGCCTTCCCCACAACGGAGCAGGCGCTCAGGGACTGGGTGAGGATAGCCAGCTAGCGCCTGGGCCGTCCGCGTTTGGGCCGCTCCGGGCGCCGCTCTCCGCCGCCGACGTCGGCCCGGTAGCCGGGCGCACGTATCGGCAGCACCGAGCATACCGCCGGGTCCACCAGGCGGGAGGCGATGCGCTCTCCCAGGTCGTCCAGCGAGACGGCGGTGGTGATGACCGTGGGCAGGCGCGCGGTGTAGCGATAGTTGAGGAGTTGAAAGAGCTTGTCGCGGACCCAGGGGATGCCGGTCTGGGTGTCCAGGTCGTCCAGGATGAGGAGGGACGCCGTGCGCACCTCCTCGAAGACCTGGTGGTAGCTGAGGGAGCTGTCCGGGTTGAAGCTCTGGCGCAGGAAGTCGAGCAGGTCCGGGACCACCACAAAGCAAGGCGGCTCGCCCCGCTGCTGGCGGTAGTTGGCGATGGCCGCGGCCAGGTGAGTCTTGCCGCAGCCGTGGCGGCCCATGAAGACCAGCCAGTTCTCGGGCTGCTCGGCGAAGGCCAGCGCCTGGCGATAGGCGTTCTCCAGGCTGTGCCGCTCCTCCGGGTTGAGGCCGTAGCCCCGGATGTCAAAGCTCTCGAAGGTCATGTCCCTGAGGAGCGGGTGGTGAAGCACGTCCAGCTCGCGGTACTCCAGGGGGCGGCTCTCCTCCAGCAGGTACACCCGCGCCAGCGAGGGGTCGGTGAGGCGGGTGCGCAGCCGCTCGTCGAGCTGAGAGAGCGAGACATTGGTGGTGACGATGGTGGGCAGCCTGGCGTTGAAGCGATGGTTGATGAGCTGGAAGAGCTTCTCCTGAGCCCAGGGGGTGGCGCTCTGCGTGCCCAGGTCGTCCAGGATGAGGATGGGGGCGCTGCGCACCTGCTCGAAGAGCTGATCGTAGCCGACCTCGGAGCCGGGGTTGTAGGCGGCGCGCAGGTGATCCAGCAGGTCGGGGACCACTACGAAGAGAGCAGGGTTGCCCAGCTCGAGGCAGCGATTGGCCACGGCAGCGGCGATGTGGGTCTTGCCGCAGCCGCTGGCCCCGTGGAGGAGCAGCCAGCCGTCGGGCTCATCGGCGAAGGCGCGGGTATCCTGCGCGCAGCGCATGAATCGCTCCTGGTCTGAGGGGCGGGCGCTGCGGCCGCGCTGGATGAGGTTATCGAAGGTGAGGCGGGTGAGGGGGCCGAGGTTGCTGTAGCGCTGGAGGCGGGCGAGGCGCTGCTCCTCGCGCTCCTCCTCCACGCAGCGACAGGGGACCGCCCGGCCGAAATCGGGGTGGCCGAGGGGGACGCTGCGGCGGACGAAGCCCGCGCCCCCGCAGAGGGGGCAGACCTCTTGTTCCTGCGAGGGCGAGACCTCAGCGCTTGATGATGCGTCCGTATTTGCCGCTGAGGTAGCGCCGCTCGAAATCATCCGCAGAATCTCGTCCAGCCTTCTCATAAGTGGGTCCCTCGGCTGCCCAGCGCTCCAGGATGCGCGAGATGTACCGCCAGCTCCGTCGGTTCAGCGCGGCTGCCTCGCGGAAGGCCGCCTCCAGCCACTCCCGGGGGTAGAGCCGCTCGGCCTCGGCCAGCTCCTCCGCCACCATTGGGTTCAGGGTGCCGATGTTCTGCTCATAAAGGGCGAACAGATCAGAGGCGGGGGCGCGGGGCTCCGGCGCCTCCTCCGGGAGGGCCCGCCCCAGGTCAGTGCGGCCCGATCGCACCAGCTCGAGGGCGCGGCGATCCGCGGGGGCGTTCAGGAAGAGCAGTTCATCCTCGCGGCCGTCGTGCTCCACGCGCAGGCGCAGGAAGACTCCCCGCTTGAGGGAGGCGTCCACCGCGGAGCGGAGGGCCTGGGCGACCGAGGCGTCCGCGCAGGCGCGCGTCAGGAAGGACGCCAGGGTGGCGTCGGCGGCGAGCTCGCCGTAGGTCAGGAAGCGAGGGTAGCCCTTCTTGCGGTGGAGCAGGAAGAAGACGTAGAGGGTGACGCCGAGCTCGGCGGGGTCAGTGAGCTCCGGCAGGAGGCGGGCGAAGAAGGCGTTGGGGATAGGGGTGGCCTGGGCTCGTGCCGGGAAGCCAGTGAAGGTTCCTTCGCTCACTGCGCCTGCGCCTCCACCTCCTGCTCCCGCAGCAGCGGGTCCTCGAAGCGGGCGATCTTATTCCTGAACCGCAGGTCGAGCGTGCCAGTCGGCCCGTTTCGATGTTTCGCAACAATGATGCTCGCCTTCTCTTCCGGGTAAGGCCTTACTGGTTCGCGGTGTTCCCACTCCTCGCGGGTGACGTAGGCTGTCTCACGGTAGATGAACACCACCACGTCGGCGTCCTGCTCGATGCTGCCGCTCTCCCGCAGGTCGGCGAGTATGGGGATGTGGGAGGGGCGCTGCTCGGGCGCCCGGGAGAGCTGCGAGCAGGTCAGCACGGGGACATCCAGCTCGCGCGAGAGCTCCTTGAGGCCGCGAGAGATGTAGCTGACCTCCTGGACGCGGTTGTCGGTGGTGGCGCCGTGGACGAGCTGGAGGTAGTCGACGATGACGAGATCCAGGCCTCCCTTCTCGCCGGCCAGGCGGCGGGCCTTGGCCCGGATCTCCATGACGGTGGGCGCGGCGCTATCGTCGACGTACATCTCGGTGCCCGCCAGGACGCCCAGGGCGTGCATAACCTTGCGTTCTTCAGCTTCGGTTTGCTGGCCGAGGCGGAGGCGGGTGGAATCGACCCCCGACTCGCTGGCCAGCAGCCGCTGAGCGAGCTGGTCCGAGGCCATCTCGACGCTGAAGAGGGCTACCCTGGCGTTCTGGCCGACGGCGGCGTTGCGGGCGATGTTGAGGGCCAGGCTGGTCTTGCCGATGCCCGGCCGGGCAGCCACGATGATCAGGTCGGAGCGCTTGAGGCCGCCCAGGAGCACGTCCAGGTCGGTGAAGCCGGTGCGGACCGCGCCCATGAGGGTGGCGCCCACGCTCTCGATGCCAGGCGTCTCCCAGAAGTCCTCCAGCAGGCTGCGAATGTGGACGAGGTCGCGGAGCTTCTGACCGCCGCGGAGGGCCAGGATCATGTTCTCGGCGCGGGAGAGGACGGCGTCGAGGTCGGGGCCGCCCTGGTAGGCCATCTGGGTGACCTGGGCGGCGGCGCTGATGAGCTGCCGGTAGGTGGCGTCGCGGCGGACGATGCCGGCGTAGTGCTCGACGCCGATGGGGGTGGGAAGCTCGGTGACCAGGCGGCTGAGGAAGCTGACCCCGCCCACCTCCTCCAGGCGCTGGCGGCGAGTCAGCTCATGGGCGACGGTGACCTGGTTGATGCCCTCGTTGCGCTCCCAGAGGGCCAGGCAGGCCTCGTAGGCCCAGCGGTTCTGCTCGCGGTAGAAGTCCTGGGGCCGGAGGATGCCCTGGACCTTGTAGATGGCATCTTCGTCCACCAGGAGGGAGGCGATGATGGCCTCCTCGGCCTCCACGCTGAAGGGCGGCAACCTCTCACCGACCACCATGCGGGACGACTCCTTTCGTCCTCAGCCGCGAGGGGCGAGGCAACTAGTCGCGGCCGGCGCGGCGGGCGAGCAGCTCGTCGGCGCTGCGGCCGACCAGCAGGCGACCCAGCGCCCGGTGGCCGAGCTTCCCGAAGTACTTCCGCCAGGCGCGGCGGACATCGTCTGCCGAGGCGGCCTCCGCCAGCTCTTTCTCGGCCGCCCGCAGGGTCTCCGCGTAGTCTGCCTCGGTGGTCATGGGTGGTTCCCTCCTGAGGGTAAACTACTCCTCGGCCTGTTCCTCTCGGGGCTCCTCTTGCTCAGCCTCGGCCGTTTCGCCCTCTGCAGGCTGCAGCCCGGCCTCCGCCGCTTCGGCCTCGGCAGGCTCTGGCTCGGCTTCGGCGGCGGGCGGCTCCGGGAGGCCGCCCTCCCCCACTATCTCCACCTCGACAATCGCCTCGACGTTTTGGGTGAGTTTCAGCGGCACCTGGTGGGCGCCAACCTCCCTGATGGGCTCCTCCAGCACCACCTTGTGGCGGTCGAACTCATCGACCTTGAGGAGCTTGGCCACCTCCTCGGCGATGTCGCCCGCCGTCACCGAGCCGTAGAGCTTGCCCTGCTCGCCGACGCGGGCGGTGATGCTGATGGTCTTGCCCTCGATCTGGGCGGCGACCGTCTGGGCATCCTCGTCCAGGGCCATCTGGCGGCGGGCCTCGCGCTGGGCGCGGGCCTCTGCGCGCCTGATGTGGTCGGGCGTGGCGGGGGCGGCCAAGCCCCGCGGCAGAAGGAAGTTGCGGGCGAAGCCGTTCTTGACCTCTTTGATCTCGCCGATGCGGGCGGTGCCCTCTACCTCTTCAAGAAAGACGACTTTCATGGCTCCTCCAGTACATGGGACGCTGCCCCGGGACACCCGCCGGGCGAGGCGGCAAGCAGGGGCGGTGTCAACCACATCATACGTCCGGTGAAGCGTCCGTCAATGATAACCAGTCGAGCGCGCCAGCCGAATCTCCCCACATGTCGAAGCGCCAAAGCAAAAGCCTGTGGGAAATGTCCCCTAGGGTGAGTGTAGTGAGAACGACTGTTCTATGTCAAGCTGACGCAGCAGGTGGAGTGCCGCGGCGGGCGGCAGGTAGCGATACGGCGTGTGGTGCCGAGCGGCGCGTCTTCTTGGCGGGCTGCCCGGAGCGCCTGCGTGGTGGGGTTCCGAAGGTGCGACGCCACTCCGCGCGTGCGAGACGGAACTCGGCGAGGCAGCAACGAAGTTCTCGGAGGAGTATGACGGCGGCGCGCGGGGCAACGACGAGGTGGGCGACCACCACGAGGGCGAGCGGTGCCGAAGCCAGCTGCTGCCACGCCCACACCCCGGCCTCGATCGCCACCAGAGGAAGCCAGGGCACGAGAGGAGCAAGGGCGTGTTCGACAGCGCGGGCCGGTGTCCCTCGGAGCCAAGAAGAAAACATGGGCACAGTTCCTCTTTAGAACTGTGCCCCTAATTATTCAAGCGGCACCGCCGAACCTTGTCAAGCTTGACGGTGCCTGGAAGGTGTTCCAGGCCAGGGTGTGAACCTGCATAGGTCATTAGGTCATGATGAGGACGAAATCGTCACCTTCTGGGCAACGGGTGCGATCTGTCAACCGCCCAGGGCCCGCGGCAGTCCTTCCTCGTAGGCGCGGGAGAGGTCGGCGAGGGGGGCGTCCACGGAGGAGGCGAGGCGGAGGCGGTCGCCGCCGACGGCGCCGAGGTAGGTGAGAGGCACATCGTGCTCGCGGGCCAGGGCCTCCAGGTCGGCGCGGGCCTCCGGCGGGCACGAGACTACGATGCGCGACTGGGCCTCGCCGAAGAGGGCAGCGTCGAGGCGGCCCTGCACGGGCACCCCCGAGGCATCCAGACCGATGTGGCCCTCGATGCAGCTCTCGGCGAGGGTCACCGCCAGGCCGCCGTGCGAGCAGTCGTGCGCCGAGCGCAGGAGGCCCCGGCGGATGGCGTCGAGGCAGGCCCGCTGCACCCGCGCCTCCAGGTCGAGGTCGATGGACGGCTGGCCGGCCAGCAGGTCGTGGACCTCTCGCAGGTACTCGGAGCCGCCCAGGGCGGCGGCGTCCCCTTCCAGCGAGGCGCCCAGGAGGAAGACCAGGTCGCCCTCGTTCTGGAAGGCCGTGCCGCAGCGCTGGTCGATATCCTCCAGCAGGCCGAGCATGCCGACGACGGGCGTCGGGTAGATAGCCTCGGTCTCGCCGGCGAGGGTGGTCTCGTTGTAGAGGCTGACGTTGCCCGAGATGACCGGTGTGCGTAGCTTCTCGCAGGCGGCGGCCATGCCCCGGATGACCCCGTCGAGCTGGTAGTAGACCTCGGGCTTCTCAGGGTTGCCGAGGTTGAGGCAGTCGGTGAGGGCGATGGGCTCGGCGCCGGCGCAGACCACGTTGCGGGCGGCCTCGGCGACGGCGATGGCGCCGCCCTGGTAGGGGTCCAGGTAGCAGTAGAGGCCGTTGCCGTCGGAGGCCAGGGCGATGCCCTTGCGGGTGCCCTTGACCCGCAGCACTGCGGCGTCGGCGCCTGGGGCGACCACCGTATTGGTGATGACCTGGTGGTCGTACTGACGCCAGACCCAGCGCTTGCTGGCGATCTCCGGCGTGGCCAGCAGGCGGAGGAGCGCCGCCGTGCCCGGCGACCCGCCCTCCTGCACGCCCAGGAGGCGGGCGAGAGCGGGGTCGGTCAGGTCGGGCAGGGAGGCCAGGTCGTAGTTCTGGAGCTGGTCCAGGATAGCCGGCTTCACCTTTTCGCGGACGTACTGCGGGGGGTTGGTAAGCAAGGCCACGGGCAGCCGCGCGACCTCCTGCTCGCCGTCACGGATGCGAGCGTAGCCGTCGTCGGTGACCACGCCGATGACCACCGGCTGGAGCTCCCAGCGCTCGAAGTGGCGGCGCACCTCCTCCTCGTGCTCGCGCTTGACGATGACCAGCATGCGCTCCTGGGACTCGGAGATCATGACCTCGTAGGGGGTCATGCCCTGCTCCCGGCGGGGCACGCGGGAGACGTCCACGTCCAAGCCGGTGCCTCCCCGGGCGGCCGACTCGACGACGGCGCTGGTGATGCCAGCCGCGCCCAGGTCCTCGATGCCGGTGATCCAGTCGCGGTGCTGCTCCGCCAGCTCCACGCAGGCCTCCATGAGCAGCTTCTCCATGAAGGGGTTGCCGACCTGGACGGCGGGGCGCCGCTCCTCGGAGCGCTCGTCGAGCTCGACGCTGGCGAAGGTGGCGCCGTGGAGGCCGTCGCGACCGGTATCGGCACCGACCAGCATGAGGAGGTTGCCCGGGCCCTCGGCGCGGCCGCGCACCAGCCGGTCGATGCGGGCCAGGCCCACGCACATGACGTTGATCAAGGGGTTGCCCGAGTAGGAATCGGCGAAGGAGACCTCGCCCCCGACCGTGGGGATGCCCAGGCAGTTGCCGTAGCCGCCAATGCCCGAGACCACCCCCGTGAAGAGGTAACGGTTGCGCGGCTCGGAGAGGGGGCCAAAGCGCAGGGGGTCGACCAGGGCGACCGGCCGCGCCCCCAGGGCGATGATGTCACGGACGATGCCGCCAATGCCGGTGGCTGCGCCCTGGTAGGGCTCGATGGCTGAGGGGTGGTTGTGGGACTCGATCTTCATGGCCACGCAGAAGCCATCGCCGATGTCCACCACGCCGGCGTTTTCCTCGCCGATGCGCGTCAGGATGCGCGTTCCCTCGGTGGGGAAGAGGCGGAGGAGAGGCTTGCTGTGCTTGTAGCCGCAGTGCTCACTCCAGAGGGCGCCGATCATGCCCAGCTCGACATCGGTGGGCTCGCGGTCCAGCCGCTCCACGATGAGGCGGTACTCGTCCCAGGAGAGGGCAAGCTGAAAGAGGGCCTGTTCGTCAACCGGCACGGCTACTCCAGAAACCGATACACGATGGTCCTGGCCAGCACCGCCCTCGGGTCGTAGCGCAGCTCGGCGGGGTCTTCGCCGTCCGACACCTCGAAGACCAGGAGAGCGTCCACGAGCCCGTCTCCAGCGATAGATACCGGCGGGACCCGTCCTCCCACCAGCGCCAGGAGAAGGTCGGCCTTGTCGCCTGCGGTGTCCTTCAGGGTGAAGTCGGATGCCTCCACCCTCAGGTCGGGGTCTGGAATCTCGATCATCAGGGTGAACAGAACGAGTCTGTGTCCCGGAGCCGCGTCCAGGATGGGAAAGTCCTCGTCGGCCGGGTCGGTGGCGTCCACCAGCATCACATCCAACTGGGCCTGGTCCACGAGCGTCTGTGACATCGGAGCATCCCCGCGGAGGAGGGCGGCATAGGAGACCTCTCGCTCCTCCGTCTGCACGGCGATGACGCCCAGCGTGACGAGGCCGGCGATGATGGCCCCCGTCCCCAGCAGCCCGAGCACCGAGGAGATGACGTAGGTGTCGCGGCCGCCGGGGCCCGCGTCGGCGGAAGGGCTGAAGGGCGGGAACTCGTCGGTGAGCGAGAGGAAGTAGGCCTGCACCCGCATCGCCCAGCGGATGACGCCCGCCGCATAGCCGTGAAGGCCTCGGGGGAAGCGCCCGGTAATGAGGATCGCGAACCAGGCGATGGGGATCACGACGACCAGGGTCAGATACAGGATGAGCAGCACGAAGAAGTGGGGTAGCGAGGTGATGCCCTTCCAGATGAGCACCTTCCAGCGGGCCAGGCGCTGTGGGTAGTCGACCTCGTAGCGGATGGGGTAGTCTCCCTCGAAGGGCGGGTAGGCGTCGGTAAGGAGGAAGGCGTAGGAGTAGGCGCGCACCTGCCAGCGCAAGAGGGCCACCTGGAAGTCGAACAGCCAGCGGGGGATGCGCGCCCGCAGGACGATGGCGATCCACATCGCCAGGACGATGGCGTTCTGCCCGTTTCCGACGATGGCAGCAAAGATGAGCACGGGGACGGCCAGAAAGAGCCGCAGCAGCGTCTTCCAGCGCGATTGACGCTCCGGGTAGTCGACGTCGAGGGTGACGGGGTAGGGAGCGGCTACGGCCATGGCACTGTCCTCTCGCGTCGGCTAGGGCGCCAGGCTGAAGGGCGGGTACTCATCGCGCAGCAGGTTGACGTAGACGTTGATCCGGTTGCTCCAGCGTTCTACGCCCACCGCGAAGCGGAACAGCCCCTCCGGATAGCGCTTGGTGAACAGGATAGCGAAGAACGCGATCATGGTAGTGACGAACCAGGCCAGCATCATGAAATAGAGCACGATGACGTGTGGAATGATCAGCAGCCACTTGACGAAGATGAGCCAGCGCGAAAGGCGCTCCGGATACTCCACGTCGAAGGTCACGGGGTACTGGCCGGCCTCCCAGGTGAAGGGCGGATACTCGTCCCGCAGGAGGTAGACATAGGCTCCGGCGTTGGCGTTCCAGCGGTAAACGTTCACCACGAAGTCGAAGAGGAACCTGGGGTAGCGGCCCGTGAACAGGATGGCGAACCAGGCCACGAGGGTAATGGCTCCCTGCGCCATGCCGAGCGCGCTCACGATGATCCAGTGAGGGATGACCAGCAGCCACTTGACGAAGATCAGCCAGCGGGATAGCTCCGGGGGATACTCGACGTCGTAGGTCATCGGGTAGGTTGCCGCTTGGGTCATGGCTCTATCCTTTCCTGCCGGCTAACGCGCCGGACCGTAGCATCGAGCTCTGGCGAAGGAGCCGCGCCCCTGACAAACGCCGGTCGCTCGGCCGGATGCGCCTGGCGCTGCACTCAAGAGATCTACAGCTTGCCCGCCAGTTCGCTCCGCTTCTGCTCGTACTCCTCATCCGTCAGAATACCCTGCTCGTGCAGCCTGGCAAGCTCGCGAAGCTGTTCCGCCACATCCTTCATTGGGGGTGTCACCTGTCGGGCGATAGGCTGCGGGGTAGCCAGCGCGAACTCTTCCGGCAGGCCGGCGGGCGCGTACACTACGACCGTGCTCGCAACCTTGTCGTGCAGCGTCTGGCGATCCTTGTCGAAGAAGACCCAGAGAGCGTCTATCAACCCCCCAACTCCGATGACAGCATTAATTAATGTTACGAGCAGCCACTTCACCAGTACCTCGCGCACCCACATCTTGCCAGCGCTCACGGGCACACCTGTGGCAGCATCGAGCACGTACACGCCAAGGATGCGCTTCGCGGGGGTCTGGGATGTCTGAGCAGTAAATGCCAGCCAGATGAGCCACCCGACAACGAGAGTGACCAGCACGAGGACACCCTCCAGAAGGGAATCTCCGAAGAAGCGGCGGTTGTATGTAACCCGTTGTAGGGTCCCCGTCCGGTCAGCCATGAAGAGCCCACAAACCTGACAGAAGAGCGCCTGTTGTGTACGAGCGTTACAGTGAGGACACGTTATGCCGGCTGACGTCGCAGCCATCGTACACCTCCCCGTTCAGTGTTCGCCTACCGGCGGACCCGACCGGACACTGTTCTCGCCCCTCCGTCGTCAGCGGCTAGCCCGCCGCCACCTCGACGGAGGCGAGGATGGAGCGCCAGATGAAGAGGCCGTCCTCGCCGCCCATGAGCGCCTCGCTGGTCCGCTCCGGGTGGGGCATCATCCCCAGCACGTTGCCCCGCTCATTGATGATGCCGGCGATGTTGTTCAGGGAGCCGTTAGGGTTGGCCTGGCGGGTGATCTGCCCGTCGGGGGTGCAGTAGCGGAAGACGACGCGCCTATCCTCCTCCAGGCGTCTCAGGGTGGCCTCGTCGGCGTAGTAGCTGCCCTCACCATGGGAGATGGGGATGCGCAGCACCTGTCCCCTCCGGCAGGCGCGTGTGAAGGGGGTGTTGGCTTTCTCCACCCGAAGGTCCACGGGCAGGCAGCGGAACTGGAGGCTATCGTTGCGCATGAGGGCTCCGGGCAGGAGCCCGGCCTCGCACAGGATCTGGAAGCCGTTGCAGATGCCGATGACCAGCCCGCCGGCCTCGGCGTGACGGGCCACCGCCTCCATCATGGGCGAAAAGCGGGCGATGGCGCCGGCGCGCAGGTAATCGCCGTAGGAGAAGCCGCCGGGTAGCACCACGCAGTCGTAGCGAGAAAGGTCCTGCTCGCGGTGCCAGACCAGGTCCGCCTCCTGATGCAGGAGTTCCCGGAGGACGTAGTGACAGTCGTGGTCGCTCCAGGTGCCGGGGAAGACTAGGATGGCGAAGCGCAAGGGAGAAACTCCCAAAGAACACCTGCCCGCGCTCATTATACACACGACGAGGCCACAGCGAACCCCCTGCGGGACTCAGAGGATGGGGAAGGGCCTGTCCCCGGCTCGGCCGGTCGCGGGCCGTCTCCAGCGGCGGGATTCTTCAGCACCCCACTAGGGCCGGCCGGGCCAGCGGGGCGGCGCGGGGG
>JBAUEL010000124.1:0-5929 GCA_049678585.1 Dehalococcoidia bacterium | reverse complement strand
CGTTGGCGGCGTCGAGGGTAGCGAGGAACTTGGGCGTGGCGCGACCGGCCAGGGCCTCCACGATAGGCGGGCTCAGCTCGGTCTGGGCGGCGGGCGGTTCGCCCGCCCCTACTCGCGCACCGCTCCCGACCACGTGACGACCTCCACGCCGGCCTGTCGCGCCAGCCGGCTCAGCTCTTCCATGTGGTCCCGCATGGGTAGCTCGGCGCCCTCCAGGGGGTAGGGGCGATCCAGGCGCCGGTACTTGGGGCGTCCGAGATTGGTGTAGGCCAGCAGCTCCCAGCGAAGCACCGTGGGCAGCTCGTCCCGGATGTAGGAGGCGAGGGCAGCGACATTGTCCGCGTCGTCAGTGCAGCCGGGAACGACGGGCGTGCGCACCCACATAGGTCGGCCGTCGCGGGCGATGCGCCGGGCGTTCTCAAGGATGCGGTCCGGGGCCACGCCGGTGGCCCGGCGGTGCCGCTCCCGGTCAATGAACTTCAAGTCGTAGAGGACCAGGTCGACCAGGGGTAACAGGCGCTCGTAGACCGGCCAGTCGGCGTGACCGCAGGTGTCCAGGGCGGTGGGAATATCGCCTGCGCGGCAGAGGCGGAGGAAGGCCTCCAGGAAGGCCGGCTGCATGGTGGGCTCGCCGCCGGAGACGGTGACGCCCCCGCCGGAGGTCTCGTAGAAGGCGCGATCCTTGTCGACCTCGGCGTAGAGGTCCTGGGGCGTCCACTCGCGGCCGATGACCTCCAGGGCAGCGGCGGGGCAGGCCTCGGAGCAGAGGTCGCAGGCGGTGCAGCGTTCCCGGTCGATGCGCATGCCCTGGGGCGTCAGTTCCAGGGCTCCCTCGGGGCAGGCGGCCAGGCACTCTCGGGCGCCGATGCAGCGGACGTCGTACCAGACGAGTTCCGGCCCGGGCGAGAGGCCTTCGGGGTTGTGACACCAGCGACAGCGCAGGGGGCAGCCCTTCAGGAAGACGGTGGTGCGGATGCCCGGTCCGTCCTCGGTGCTGAACTTCTGGACATTGAAGAGGATGCCCGTGGTCACAACCTACTCGTACACCTTCTCGCCGGCCACCTCGGCGTCGGGGGCGTCGGCCTCGACGTCGCGGACGGGTGCAGCCATGCCGAGTTCCTTGTAGTACTCGTGCTGGATGACGAGGCTCATGATCTCGTTGGTGCCGGTCCAGATCATGAGGAGCCGCGCGTCCCGCAGCATCCTCTCGATGGGATAGACGCTGGTGTAGCCGATGCCGCCCATGATCTGCATGGCGTGGTTGATGACCTGCCACGACGTCTCGGTGCCGAACTTCTTGGCCTCGGAGACGAGACGGCGTGCGCGGCCGGGCTCATCGCCGCGGTCCACGGCCTGGGCGGCGGCGTAGACGAGGCCGCTGGCAGCGTCGAGGAGGGTGATGCTGTCGGCCACTTTGAAGCTCACACCCTCGAAGCGGCGGATCTTCTGCCCAAAGGCCTTGCGCTGGTCGCTGTAGCGGGCGGCGATCTCCAGGGCCGCCCGGGCACCCCCCAGGGCGCCGGCCGCGCTGGTCATGCGCTCCGGGATCATCATCTGGTTGAAGACCAGGGCGCCGCAGTGCTCTCCGCCGATGACGTTCTCGGCAGGCACACGGGCATCCCGGAAGTAGACGCGGCCGGTGCCCCCGCCACGCATGCCCAGGAGGCCGTAGACATGCTGCACCTCGACACCCGGCCCACGCTCGACGATGAAGACGCTGATGGACTCATGAGAGGGCGCGTCCTCCCGCGTGCGGGCGTAGACCAGGAAGTAGTCCGCGCCCTCGGCGCCGACGATGAAGCGCTTCTGGCCGTTGAGGACCCAGCCGTCGCCGTCGCGGCGAGCAATGGTCGTCGTGCCGAAGAAGTCGGAGCCGCCACGGGGCTCGGTGAGAGCCTCGGCGACGGTGAGCCTCCCCTCCAGGACCGGCCGCAGCCAGCGCTCCTTCTGCTCAGGTGTGCCGAAGACGTTGAGTGCCTCGCCGACGATGCTCACAAGGCCGTAGAGGCAGGGGAGGCTGGTGCTGAGGACGCCGATCTCCTCCAGGGCCACGATCTCGTCGGCCCAGCCGAGGGCGCGGCCGCCGTACTCCTCGGAGAAGCGCAGCCCCAGGAGCCGGCGACGGGCGGCGGCCTCAAGGAACTCGCGGGGGTAAGACACCTTTCCCGCGTCCATGTCCAGGATGAGCTGGCGGGGCACTTCATCGCGGACGAAGGCGCGCACCTCATCGCGTAGCTCCCGTTGTTCGGGCGTCAGCAGGCACTCTAGCACTGTGTTACCTCCTTTGTCTCAACTGCGCTCGACGAAACGCAGCCCCCACAGCAGGGGAGTCGAATGCGGCGGCTCGCCGCGCATGGCCCGCTCGAGCTGGACGAGCGCCTCGTCCACGTGTGCATCGAGCATCAGGGCTCCCGCCTCTGCCGAGGCCAGCCGCGGCTCGCCGACGTAGGTGGGCTTCTCTTCCGCCCTCAGCCAGCCCAGAACGAAAGCGAGGGCCCGCAAATCAGACGCCGCCCCCTTCGCACGGAGGACGCGAAGGACAGCCGCAGCGGCCCGGAGGAGGCGGCAGACGGCGGTGTTCTGGTCGACGACCGCCCAGGGCAGGGAATTCCAGCTCGGGTGGACGGTTTCGGGTGCGGCCGCCAGCATAAGCGATGTCTCGTTACGCCCGGCGTGGGCGTCGGTGAGGTCGCCGCAGCTTCCGGGGCCGGTGTTGGTGGCCCGGAGGAGGGCGGGATCGTGCTCGACCATGCGCCGGTAGAAATTGAGGAACGGCGCGACGATGATGAACCCCAGCCGTTTGTAGGCTTTGCGGACGGCCTTCTCGACGGCGATCTGATGACGTGGGCCGCCGTGGTTGTCGGTGAGCACCATGTACTTGAAGCCCTGCTCAGCGAGGCTGGCCGCGGTGGAGAGGAGGAGGCGGTAGATGGCCCGGCTGTCGACGTTGATGGAGCCGGGAGCGGGTATGGTGTCCGCCCCAGCGTAAACGGGCGGCAGCACCAGGTAGTCGTGGTCCGGGTACTGTTCCCGCAGGCGTCCCAGCAGGCGGTCCTGGAGTTCCTGTGCGACCATCAGGTCTGTGGCTATGGGCAGGTGAGGTCCGTGGACCTCCAGAGGGCTGAGGGCCATGAGGGTAATGGTGCTACCAGGATTCAACTCGCGCAGTTGGGTGAGGTTCAGTTCCGCGTACCTGAGGGTCTTGCCAGCCACGTCAG
The DNA here is from genome assembly GCA_049678585.1 of Dehalococcoidia bacterium. Lineage (GTDB taxonomy): Bacteria > Chloroflexota > Dehalococcoidia > DSTF01 > CAZFGZ01 > CAZFGZ01. The sequence continues at coordinate 2,711 of JBAUEL010000124.1, read as the reverse complement.
ACCTGCTCCACTAGCGGGAATCGTGCGCCTGCCGGGCGATGATCTCGTCCTGGATCTCCCTGCCCAGGGTGACGAAGTAGGCGTTGTAGCCAGTAACGCGCACCAGGAGGTTGCGATAGGTCTCGGGGTCAGCCTGGGCGGCACGCAGGGTGTCCGGGTCAAGCACGTTGATCTGGAGGGCGGTGCCGCCGACCTGCCCGTAGGCTCGCAGGAGGGCAGCCAGCCGGGCCCGATGCTCCTGGTCGCGCAGGAGGGAAGGGCTCAGGCTGAGGGTGTGGGAGGCACCGTTGGGCGCCGTCTCCAGGCCCAGGTGACCCACGGACTTGATGATGGTGGTAGGCCCGCTGCGGTCGGCTCCGTTGACCGGGCAGACGCCGTTGGAGAGGAACGTCCCGCGGCGGCGGCCGTCGGGTGTGGCGGCAGTGGAGGGGGCGTAGGCGATCCAGTAGTTCCAGGAGAGGTAGCCGCCACGGTAGCGCCGGCCGGTGGCGGGCGAGGTGTGGCGGAAGGCCTCTTGGGTCCAGAACTGGGAGACCTCCCGGGCGAGGTCATCGACGGACGGGTCGTCGTTGCCGAACTTGGGGGCCTTGTGGATGAGCGTCTGGCGGAGGGGCTCGTAGCCCTCGAAGTTGGCGGCGATGGCCCGCAGGAGTTCGTCCATGGAGACCTTTCGGTCCTCGAAGACCAGCTTCCTGACGGCGGCGAGGGAGTCGACGGCGGTAGCGAAGGCGATGCCCTCAACGGTGATGTAGTTGTGCTCGGCGCCGCCAGCGGTGATGTCGCGGCCGGAATCGGCGCAGCCGTCCACCAGGGCGCTGAGGTAGGGGGTGGGTTCCAGGGCGGCACGAAGGGCGTCGGCATGGTTGCTGCAGTCGATGAGGCGCTCCAGGATGGCCTTGAGCTGGGCCTTGAAGGCAGCGAAGAAGGCGTCGAAGTCGGCGAAGCGGCGAGGGTCGCCGGTGCGCGGGCCGAGGCGGCGGCCGGTGCGCAGGTCGCGGCCGTCATTCAGGGCCAGCTCCACGGCCTTGGCGATGTTGATGTTGACGTCGACCGTGCCGGAGCGGTCGCAGCCCTGGAGGGTATTCTCCAGACAGCCCACGGGAGCGTAGTCCCAGAGCTGCTCGCGAGGCAGGCCCTCCCACTCCAGGCCGCGGATGGCCGCCTCGTCGAAGTTGAGGAGGAAGGGAGAGCCCTGAGCACGGGCGATGAGCTCGCTGACCCTGCCCAGGAGGTCGTCGGGCGTGCCGGCGTGGAGGCGGAAGTTGGGCTTGGGCTCCAGCAGGTTCATGTCCTCGATGACGTCCAGCATGAGCCAGGTGAGGGGGTTGCTGGCATCCTGGCCATCGGGCCCAAGGCCGCCCAGCGTGATGAGCTGGCCGAAGCCGGAATTGATGCCCTGGTTGGTGCCGACGCGGGCCTGGTAGTCGTAGGCGTAGTTGTGCTTGATCCAGTGGCACTGAAGAAGCTCGCGGGCCTGGTCACGGGTGAGGCGGCCAGCCTCCAGGTCCCGACGGTAGTAGGGGTAGAGGTACTGGTCGATGCGGCCGGGAGAGAGGCCGGGGCCGGGGTAGGATTCGGAGGCCATGACCAGCATGTGGGTGAACCAGAGGGCCTGGAGGGCCTCATGGAAGGTCTCGGCGGGCTCCCAGGGCACCTTGTGGCAGATGCGGGCGATCTCCAGGAGCTCGGCACGGCGGCTCTCGTCGGGCTGTTCCGCGGCCAGTCGCTCCGCCTCTGCGGCGTAGCGGGCAGCGAAGGGGCGCACCGCCTGGCAGGCTATAATAAGGGAGCGCAGGAATTCGCGCTTGCGGCGGTCGCGGGCCCGCTCCAGCTTCTCCTCGAGCTGGGCGACGATGCCGCGGAAGCCCAGCCGCAGGGCTTTCGGGTAGTTGGGGATGAGGTGGCCGGGGACAGCCCCGCAGTTGCCGACGCCCGGGTCGTTGAGCAGGCGGGCCCTGCGCAGCCAGCGGTCGAGCATGCGCCGCCAGCGGCGGGCCTCGCGGCGGGTGTGGGTCTTGGAGAGGGCGGTGTTGAAGTAGGAGCCGACGATGAGCTCGCCGTCGAGGATCTGGACGGGCAGGTGCCGCTCCAGCACCAACTGGAAGAAGCGAGCGCGGCGGACGGCCAGGGGCTGGCGCCAGAAGTCGGCCGGGAGCGGAACCGGCTCAGCGGCCGCCAGGAGGCTATCCCGCATGGCGTCGAAGAAGAGGCAGATCTCCGGGACGACGCCCCAGTTGTGGGGGGACCAGACCTGGTCCCAGGGCGTGCCGCTGGAGTAGGGGCGCACCTCGTTACGGAAGTGTTCGCGGCTGTAGAAGGAGAAGAACTCCTCGCGGAGGCGGCGCACCCGGGGGGAGAGGGATGGGGAGGCTGACCAGATGGCCGCAGCGGCCGACGTTCCGCGGTCTAGCGCACTCATAGCTTGCACCGTCCGGCGACCGCCAGTCCCACCTGGACGGCCGCAACCGAATCTTGAATCGAAGAGGGCCTCGTAGTGTCCATTATAGCCCAACGCCGCGGACCCGGACACCGACGCCTGCACGCCCTGCCTCCAGCGGCGATCTCGGACGGCCTCGCCCGGCTAGGGCGCTCTGGACAGGCCAAATGGGACTACCTGCGCCCGGCGCCTCCGCTGTCATAATCGCGCTAACGGGATGGGGAATCGTCTGTCTCTGGCTTGACCACGTTGCACGCCGTCTCCGGCGGCGGTA
>JBAUEL010000123.1:0-8293 GCA_049678585.1 Dehalococcoidia bacterium | reverse complement strand
GCTCAAATCTGGTGGACTGGCTATTTGGAAGGTCTAAACAAGCACCTGCGGGTTGAAACCCGCAGCTTGGGGGAAGCCGCGGATTTGAATCCGCGGGGTAGGTTATTCTGGTGATGACGATAGGGCCGTGGTGGTAAAGTGCTGGTGGAAGGCGGGGCAAGAGCCTCGCCTTTGTGGTATATGATGTGCGTGTAGATGATAGCGGACGGGGAGTAGAGGTCGAAGGGGATAGTGGCACCGGGGGTGGAGGAGAGCGAGGCAAATGCCAGAACCTAGGACACCTGACGCTGAAGCCCTCGCAGCAGAGATTCGCCGCGTGGGCGAACAGGCGCATACCGAGGAGGATGTGCGGGTAGGGGTCGAACTGCTATTGCGACCAGTACTTGCGGAACTGGGGATAACTTCGACGCCAGCCTATGAACGGCACTACCGGGCGGTCCTAAAGGGTGAGGGGGGACAGTCTGACGCGGTGTATGGACACGCCATCATGGAGTATGAGCCCCCTAAGGCACTGCGGACACAGCGGGGCGTAAAGAGAGCGCAAGAGCAACTGGAACGCTACCTGAAGGCGGAAGCCCGGCGCTCGGCTGTGAAGACGGAGGATGTGCTTCGGCGGAGCGTTGGCATCGGCCTGGATGCAACCCATATCTTCTTCGTTCGCTACAGGGGAACAGCGGCGACAGCCAAGACTGAGCCGGAGCCTCTGCTACTAGAAAGCCAGTTGTCCCTGCTCCCGATGGCTGAACCACCCGGCGTGTTCCGGCGGGAAGGACCCTATGAGGTATCCACAGAATCGGTTGCCCAGTTCCTGATCTATTTGCGAGCGCTTCGGCGCCGCGAGTTGACGCCTGAGCGTCTGGCCGACGCCTTTGGGCCAAAGGGCGACGTGGCGCAGCGGGTTGTCTCTGCTCTGCTGGAAGCATTCAAGGTCGCCAAGCAGAAGCGTGTCGAAACCCTCTATAGCGAGTGGGACCGCATCTTCGGCATCGTGTACGGGCAGGAGGTGGCGAAAGCGGTCCAAGACGCGCGGGAGTTGGCGCGGCAATACGGCGCTCCCCTAGAGTCAGACCTAAAGCCGCTGCTATTCGCCGTTCATACCTACTTTGCCCTGATAATGAAGCTTCTGGCGGCAGAGCTAGTATCTCTTCAGGCCGGCTATCTGCTGGCCCGGCCCATCGCCGACCTTCCAGGTCTACCGAGCGACGAGTTGCACCGTTGGTTAGGCGAGCTTGAAGACGGTGGCCTTTTCGCTCGGCAGGGCATTCACAACTTCCTGGAGGGCGACTTCTTCGGTTGGTATCTGTCGGCCTGGACGGACGAGCTGGAGGGAGCCATCCGTGAAATGGCTCGCGTGCTCTCCGAATACGAGCCTGCTACCGGCAGCCTCCTGCCGGAAGCTACGCGCGACCTGCTGAAGAAGCTCTACCAGTACCTCATACCCCGCGAGATTCGGCACGACCTGGGAGAGTACTACACACCGGACTGGCTAGCGGAACTGGTTCTGGACGAGGTAGGGTATCGGGGCTCTGCCGACGTTAGGTTGCTGGACCCGGCGTGTGGCTCAGGCACGTTTCTAGTGCTGGCGATCCGCCGGGCGCGCGAAGAAGCGGACGAAAGGCTAGGGGAAGAGAAGGATACCGTTGAGAGCATCGTGAGCAACATCACCGGGTTCGACCTGAATCCACTGGCGGTTATCGCGTCCAGGACCAACTACCTTCTGGCTCTGGGGACGCTCGTTCGCCACAAGAGGCCCTTGGAGATTCCTGTGTACCTCTGCGACTCGATCCTTACGCCGTGGACCTATGAGGGGCAGGAGGAGAGAGGCTTCGAAGCTCTGGGGGAACCGTACACGGTGCCTTCTGTGGTCGGGGACTTCCGCATTCCGCGCGATTTCGCGACGAAGGAGCGCCTGGAAGCCCTGATGCGGGTCCTGGAGGATTGCGCCAGGGTAGGAGGGGGACACGATGCTAACTCCTTTCTTGAGCGTGTGAGGCGGGAGATAGCGGCTACGGACCGGGACTCCACCCGCATTCTGCAAGAGCTGTTCGAGAAGGTCATGAGGCTAGAGAGTGACGAAAGTAACGGCATCTGGGCACGTCTCCTGAAGAACCGCTTCGCCCCGGTGTTCACCGGGAAGGTGGACCTTGTAGTGGGCAATCCTCCCTGGGTCAACTGGGAGAGCCTGGCCGATGAATACCGCGCGGCCACGCGCAAACTCTGGCAGCGGTATGGCCTGTTCTCCCTGAAGGGACACGCCGCGCGCCTGGGCGGGGGCAAGAAAGACCTTGCCATGCTCATGCTGTACGCTGCGATGGACAACTACCTGAAGGACGACGGACGCCTGGGTTTCGTCATCACCCAGACCGTGTTCAAGACGAAGGGGGCTGGGGACGGCTTTCGCCGGTTTCGCATTGGTGACGGAGCACTTCTTAGAGTGCGCGGGGCGGTGGATCTGGTCACCCTCCAGCCGTTCGAGGGCGCGAGCAACCGAACGGCGGTAGTGGTGCTCGAAAAGGGTGGAGAAACAAAGTATCCGGTCCCGTACATCGTGTGGCGGAAGGCGAAGCCCGGCAGGATTTCCCCCGACGCGTCGCTTGAGGAAGTGCGGCGGGAGACTACGACTGCTGAGCTTGCTGCGCGACCCGTTGAGGCTGACAAGGTGACAAGCCCCTGGATTACGGCAAGCCGCGCAGCGCTAGACGCTCTGGGCAAAGTCATCGGGGCATCTGAGTACCGCGCGTATGAGGGTTCAAATACAGGCGGTCTCAACGGGGTCTATTGGCTACGCATCCTTGGAAGGCGTCCCGACGGACTGCTTCTCATTGAGAACTTGTACGATGTGGGCAGAAAGAAAGTCCGCGTGGTTCAAGCCGCGATAGAACCTGACCTTGTATACCCCCTGTTGAGGGGCCGGGACGTGGACCGCTGGCGGGCAGCGCCCTCAGCCTACATCCTGATAGTGCAGGACCCGGTGAAGCGCACGGGCTACGAGGAGTCATGGCTGAAGGTGAGTTATCCTCATACCTACACCTACCTGAAGCAGTTTGAGGACGTGCTACGGTCGGAGAGGCGGAGCCGGGTCGTGCGCGACCTTATGGACAAAGGAGCCTTCTACTCCATGTATGCCGTAGCTGAATACACCTTCGCGCCGTACAAGGTGGTGTGGCCTGAGGTGGGGGATGTTGTTCGCTCCGGAGTGGCACAATCAGTTGATGACCAGTGGCTAGGCGAAAAACCCGCCGTACCGGATCACACGCTCATACTGGTGCGTGCCGATGAGGGGGAAGAGGCAGCATACTTGGCCGCTGTGCTCAACTCAGCCCCGGCAATGCTAGTGACCAAAGGGTATATTGCCCTTCACCCGTCCCCGCACGTACTGAAGCACGTCGCCGTCCCTAGCTTTAACCGGCGAAACGCTGTTCATCGGCGACTGTCGGCCCTCTCACAGGAAGCTCACGAACTGGCCGCTAAGGGAATAGAGGGAGCAGCCCGCCTCCGTGAGGTGGAGGACAAAATCGACCACCTGGCGGCGCGGCTCTGGGGGCTGACGGAGGAGGAGCGGCGGATCATCGAGGAGGAGGTCGGTCGGTGAGGCGGGCAGGTCGGTCGCTGGGGCTAGGCCTCGGCCTCTTCCTCGATCTGGAACGAGCTGGTAAGGCGGGCGCGCCCGGAGATGGTGGCCGCCACCGAGCAGTACTTGGTCTCGGACAGCTCGATGGCGCGGCGCACGCGGTCGGGGTCCAGGTCGCGGCCCCTCAGCAGGTATTCCACGTGCACCTCGGTGAAGGTCCAGGGAGGGTCGGGCTCCTGGCTGGCCCGGACGCGGATCTCCAGGCCGGTAAGCCGCTGGCGCTGCTTCTCGAGGATCCCCGCCACGTCGTAGCCGGCGCAGCCCGCCAGGGCGGCCAGCAGCAGGTTGGCGGCCTTGAAGCCCTGGCTGTGCCCCTCTTCTGGCGGGCCGATGACGATCGCCTGGCCGCCCTCATCCACCCCGATGAACTGGCGGCCGCCCACCCAGCGGGCGATCACCCGCGCCTTCGGCTCCTGGGGCATCTCTGACATAGCCCTGTCGTGCTAGATCCTGAGGAGGCTCGCGAAGCGCCTGTTGCTCCGGAACGGGCCCACCACCGCCAGGCTGAGCTGGTCCGTCAGGAAGAGGTCGCAGGCCATCCGGGCCACGTCCTCGGCGGTGACGGTCTCCAGCTCCTCCACCACCTCGTCGGCGGTGCGCACGCGGCCCAGGAGCAGTTCCTGAATCCCCAGCCAGCCCGACACGCTCCGGGTGTCTTCCATGCGCAGGAGCAGGCGGCCCTTGGCCAGCTCCTTGGCCCTGGCCAGCTCTCCGTCGGGGATGCCATCACGCACCTTGGCCAGCTCCTCCAGAAGGGCCTGGAGCGTATCGGTCGCATTGGCCGGGTCCACCCCCGCGTAGACGACGAGGGCCCCGGCGTCGAGGAAGTGGCTCGTATAGCTATGGACGTCGTAGCAGAGGCCGCGACGCTCCCGCAGCTCCAGGAAGAGCCGGCTGCTCATGCCTTCCCCCAGCACCACGCTCAGCAGGTCCAGCACGAACCGATCGGGGTGCTGGCTGGAGAGGCCCCGCACCGCCAGCGAGATGTGGGCCTGCTCCGTGTTCTTGTAGCGCACGGCCACGCGGGCGCCGTCCTGGCCGTTGACCGCCGGGAACCAGCCGCTGGGGATGCCCCGCGGCCAGTCGCCCAGGGCCGCCCCCATGAGATCCAGCACCTCTTGGTGTTCCACCGCCCCCGCTATGCTCACCACCACGTTGTTGGGGACGTACTGCCGGTGCAGGTACTGCAGGGCCATCTCCCGGGTCATGGCGGAGACGGTAGCCTCGCTGCCGGCCACGTCCCGGCCCAGGGGCTGGTCGGGCCAGAGGGTCTCGTCCAGCAGGATGTCCACCTGCAGGGCGGGGGAGTCGGCCAGTGCGGCCAGTTCCTCGATGATCACCTTGCGCTCCTTCTCCACCTCCTCCGGGGCGAAGAGCGGCCGCCGCAGCATGTCCACCAGCACGTCCAGGGCCACCTCCAGGTGGGGTCGTGCCACCTTGCAGTAATAGACCGTGAGCTCGCGATCAGTGGCCGCGTTGAGAACGCCGCCTACGCTATCGATCACCTCGGAGATGTCGCGTGGAGTGGGCCGCTTCTCCGTCCCCTTGAAGCAGAGATGTTCCACAAAGTGAGAGAGGCCGCTTTCCGGAGGCGTCTCGTAGCGGGACCCCGCCCCCAGGTAGATACTCACGCTCACCGAGCGCGTATGAGGCATGGGCGCTGTGAGGATCCGCAGGCCGTTAGGGAGAGTGCTCTTCCGGTAGGCAGTGTCTTCCATCAGACGGAAGGGAGCGAACCCTGGGGCTCGCTCGCCATGCTTCGCCCGCTCATTCTACGGCTGCTGGAGCCTTGGGGTCAATCGAATCGCTGCCATGGAGCGGGCGCGGCGTAAGAGAGGGGGGCCTGTTCGCATCCTGCTAGAGGGCGTCCACGGCCGTCTCGAACTCCCCGGGCAGGATGCGCAGCAGGATGGGGATGCCCTCCACGATGAAGCTGCCGAAGAGGGACCCGTCGATGGTCTCCCTCAGGCCAAGCTGATCGTATGTGACGAAAACGATAAGGAAGATCTCCACGAAAACCATCGCCTTCACGAAGCCGAACGCCGCCCCCGCCATCTGGTCGAAGATGCCTAGCTGGAGGACGCTTACCGTGGGCTTCAGCAGCATGGCCCCGAGCTGCCCCGCTAGAGCCGTCGCCACGAAGATAGCGGCGAAGGCGATGACCTTGGCGACCTCCTCGTTGTCGATGAAATCCAGAACATCATCAGCCAGGTCTTTGTAGAAGAGGCCGGCCAGCACCACCCCCAGGATCGCCGCGAAGATCGTCACCGTCTCGCGGATGAACCCCGCGGAGAAGGCCGTCACGGTGAACCAGAGCACCACGATGATGATGGCCGCGTCCAGCCAGTTCACAGCGATTCCTCAACCTCTGGCCCCGTCCTTCAGGGCCACCCTCAGCACCTCTTCTGGGTCCTTCTCCTTCTTTTTCGGCAGAAACACGCTCTTTATGTTGGCCCCGCGGGCCGCCGCCACCTCTTCTTGCTGGACGGATCGAACGCTGGGTCCAGTCTAGCACAGGCCCTCTCAGGACAGGAAGCCAGCCCCTGGGCCAGGCGCTTAGGAGCTGTCCCCTCGCCGCGAAGTCTGGGGCCTCCTCAGGGCCCGATCCAGGGCGATGAGGACAGCCAGGCAGAGCAGGCCGAAGAGATAGCCGCCCACCACGTCGCTGGGCCAGTGGGCCCCCGTGTAGACGCGGGCCGGCCCCGTCGCCACGATCATGAAGACGCAGAACAGCCCCAGCACCACGCGCAGGGGCCTCGAGTCGATGAGTCTGGGCGTCAGGTAGAGGACCAACCCGTAGAAGACCATCGCCCCCACCACGTGCCCGCTGGGGAACCCCGACCCGCTGGCTTCCTCGCTCACCCGCACCAGCTCCTCCGAGGGGCGGACCCTCCCCACCAGCTCCTTGATGCCCGTCTGCAGGCCGTGGGGCACCAGGGTAAGGACCACCACCCCCCCCTCCAGCCAGCGGCGCCTCAGGGCCAGCAGCGCTATCACTCCCGCCATGATGGGTGCGGCAGCCCAGATAAAGCCCAGCGCGTTGGCGAAGGCCAGCGTGCCCCCCAGGACCGGCACGTCCACGTCCTGCCAGCGATGCGCCAGGAAGAGGTCGGCGGGGAAGGTATCGCGGACCGCGGCGAGGGCGGCCATGAGGGCAAACAACACTCCCCCCGCTGCCCAGGCGACGCCCGGCAGGCCCATCCGGCGGATTCCCCGCCCTCGCTGAACGACGACCCCTCTCCGTGCCACTGGCGGGGATTATGGCACAGGCGCGGCGGCCGCTCAACATGGCCTCTTGCCTGGTTCGCTCCCTGAAGCGATGCTATAATCCGTCTACACCGATCCCCGGAGGGCATCATCGACCGGCAGCGCCTTCTCGAGCTCCTGGAAGGGGTGGCTGCGGGCACCACCAGCGTGCAGGCGGCCCTGGAGGAGCTGCGCCTCCTCCCCTACGAAGACCTGGGCTTCGCCAAGATCGATCACCACCGCGCCCTCCGCGACTGCCTGCCCGAGGTCATCCTGGGCGAGGGCAAGACGCCGGACCAGGTAGTGGAGATCGCGCGCCGGCTGGTGGAGCGTTCCGGCCGCCTCCTGGTGACCCGCATCGACCGCGCCTGCTTCGAGAGCCTGCGCCAGCACATCGGCGACGCCCTCTACCACGAGACCGCGCGCGCCATCACTGTCAACCGGCGGCAGGAGACCCCCCAGGCGGGGGTGGTGGTCCTCTGCGCCGGCACCGCCGACCTGCCGGTGGCGGAGGAGGCGGCGGTGACCGCTGAGCTCATGAGCAACGCCGTGCAGCGCCTCTACGACGTGGGCGTCGCCGGCATCCACCGCCTGCTCGACCACCTGCCGCAGCTTCACGAGGCGAGGGTCCTGGTGGTGGTGGCGGGCATGGAGGGCGCCCTGCCCAGCGTGGTCGCCGGGCTGGTCTCGGTGCCGGTCATCGCCGTGCCCACCTCGGTCGGCTACGGCGCCAGCTTCCAGGGACTGGCCCCCCTGCTCACCATGCTCAATAGCTGCGCCCCCGGAGTGGCCGTGGTGAACATCGACAACGGCTACGGGGCGGGCTATCTGGCCGCCACCATCAACCGCCTGGCCCTCTCGGAGCCGCAGGGCTGAGCGGCTCAGCTTCTGGCCCGTGATGACCGCTATCGCCTACCTCGACTGCTTCTCGGGTGTCAGCGGCGACATGCTGCTGGGCGCCATGCTGGATGCCGGCCTCTCCCTGGACTCGCTGCGTGGAGAGCTGGACAAGCTCGGCCTCGGCGGCTACCGGCTGGAGGCCCAGGCGACGCAGCGGGCCGGCCTGGCGGCCACCAGGGCTACGGTCGTGCTGGAGAAGCGTCGCCAGCCTCACCGCCGCCTGCCCGATATCCTCGACCTCATCCGGGACAGCGACCTGCCCGCCTCCGACCGCCGTCGCGGCGAGGCCGTCTTCCAGCGCCTGGCGGAGGCGGAAGCCTCCGTCCATGGGGCGACCCCCGAGTCGGTGGACTTCCACGAGGTCGGCGCCCTCGACGCCATCGTGGACGTGATGGGCGCCGTCGCCGGCCTGCGCCTCCTGGGCGTGCGGGACCTGTATGCGTCGGCTCTGCCCGCGGGTGGGGGCAGCGCCCGCAGCGCCCACGGCGTCCTGCCCGTGCCCGCCCCGGCCACCCT
>JBAUEL010000122.1:0-1554 GCA_049678585.1 Dehalococcoidia bacterium | reverse complement strand
AAGCTGTCATGAGAGTGCAGAAGACCAACGCACATCGCCAAAGAGACTTCACGACTCACCCCCGATGAACTAGATAGCTTGGCCCCCATCCTACTCGCAGCCGCGAGTGTGGGCAAGGGAAGAGACTAGCGCATTGGCGGCGCGACCCACACCATCGACACTTAGTGTGCGGTCATTCTTAGAGGAGAGACGGCCTCACGTTGCGCGACCTGAAGGTCATCGGCGAGTCGCTCAAGGCTAGCCTGCGGGGGGTCTACCACCCCCCGCATCGACTACCCGCCTCCCACGGAGGAAGAGAGGGCAGCGCAGGCGGCCCGCTTTCTGGAGCAGGTGCCCTCAGCGCCCATCGACGGCACTTCCCCGTCTATCGAGATAGAGCGGGCCGCCTAGGCTGCCGGCGAGAAGACTTACCTCAGCCACCGCCTCCTTGCGTACCAGCCGCCCGCCGTGAGGGCGAGCGCTGCTGTAGCGGCGGCTCCAGCGATGGCGGCGTAGGGCGGGGACGAGGAGCCGGAGGCGTTTGCGGCGCTGGCGGGTGCGTCCGAGGCGCTCACGGGGATTTCGACGATGCCGCCGACAGCCGAAGGCGGCGCAACGGCATCGATCTCGAGCCCCACTATCATCGCTACCATCACCCTCGCGTCGTGTCTTGTGGCCGGCGTGATCGTCTCCACATACGTCTCATCCTCAAGGACGGTGTCTCCGACTCCTCCCCTTACTGTAAGCTCGTAACTGCCAGTTCCTGTGCCCACAGCACGCACTCGGTATGTTCCAGCCACCAATCCGGGAATCTGGATGGTTTGAGCGCCGTCGACGTTAAAGGTTGCACCCGGTATCTCGATCTCCATCTCGCCGGTGTCATAGTTCATACCCACATGCCTGCCGAGTGGGTCATAGACGTGTAGGTCCGCATTGGACCTCAATATGAAGGTCAGCCATGAGAACCTTTGCACGCTGGTCGGAATTTTCCTGACCTCCAGCGCCATGATCGCCTCAACAGTAGTCAGTACGTCGCAGGATTCATCGCCTTCGATGTTCGGCCAGTGCCCATCGGCTTCCTGGTTGCCTACCAAGAAGTCGGACACGTCGTCATACCACGGGTGTCCGCTTGTCCACCCGCTCGCTTCCGCCATTGCGTGCAGTTTGGCGAGGGTGAGATCGTAGTAATAGAGCCAGAGGTTCCCGATGGGGTAGTTCTGGTCGACGTGGTAGTGAAGGTTGTCAAGCCAATTTAGAGCAGCCTGAAGCCTTGCGTCGGCTACGGGTAGGTCGGAAAGGAGGAGTGACCACACTCCCGCCGCCGTCATGCTCCCGTAGGACTGGCCGCCCGCCCACCAATAGTCCTCTCCGGGGCTATAGATGAAGCCTCCATCATCATGGAAGCCGTGTGGGTTGCTGGCCAGATTCTGGCATCTGCTGATAAAGGTTACAGCTTTGGCCCACACTGGGCTGGCCGGATCCAGTTCGGCCGCATCCAGTGCCATGAGGGCAAACTGGGTATTCGACAGATCCGACCACCACGGCGTGTCGGACTCATATCCCCATCCGCCGTAC
>JBAUEL010000121.1:0-1566 GCA_049678585.1 Dehalococcoidia bacterium | reverse complement strand
TCTGGTAGGCGTTGGCCACGGCGGTGACGGCGTCGGTGACGCCGGGGCCTGCGGTGACCACTGCCACGCCGCACCTGCGGGTGGCCCGCGACCAGCCCTCGGCGGCGTGGCCGGCCGCCTGCTCGTGGCGGACGTCGATTACCTTGATGTTCTCATCGATGCAGGCGTCGTAGATGGCCTGGACGTGGCCGCCGCAGAGGGTGAAGATAACGTCCACTCCCTCCTGCTTGAGGCAGCGGGCAACCAGATCACCACCGTCGACAAGGGCCATAGGTCACTCCCCTGCGCTGGGGCTCCGCGGCGCTGAGGCCATCGCCAATACTAGTGGATCGGCCGTGGGACAACAAGCCCGCGAACACAGGACTGGAGACCGATAAGCAACTCAGCGTTCAGCGGGTTCCACGTTCGGCGCTGCGGAGGGTCTGGGCAAGCGGTCGGCACGTTAAGGATGGGCCCGTGCGACGGCCCTCCACCCTACGCAGGCGCTACGATGCGTGTCGGCGCAGATACTCTCGCCCGGCATCCGTTAGCTCCCACCAGCGACGCGGGGAGCTGGGGTTGAGCAGCGGCGGACCCATCCGCAGCATGTGCTTTCGTTCATATTTGGCGCTGTTCCACCATCGAAGCTCGCCGTTTGAAGGAAGGGTCCCGTGATCGTCCGGTCTCAGCTTGCCCTCCATCTTCCTTTCGAGAAGTGGGCGGACGTCTTCCGCTCGCGCGCGCCCGCCCAGTTCATCCAGCGCCTCAAGGATGGGAAGCCGGAAATCGCGCTCCTGCGTCCGGTCGAGCCGCCTCGGCCGCGCCGCGCGGGTGGCTGCCCGTGTCGAGGCCCTGCCCTGCAGTGCCCACCGCCGACCCCGAATGTATATCTCGCCTGTCTGATCGTCGGTTTCCACGTTTCTGAAGATCGCGCGGAGATCATCAGCCGTGGCCTCGCCCGCATCGACAACCGAGCGCGCCCACTCCGTGCACCTGCTCTCCAGCGAGGCCACAGTTTCTTCGGCTTGCCGCCGCTTCACCTTTTCAGTCAGAGCAGCAAAGGCTCGATCCCCGAGGACTCTGCGGACATCTTCTAGCGTCACGTGGTCATCTGTCATAGTTCACGGCCCCTTTCGTTCCTTTGCCACCTTGTGCGCATTCTACAAAGGAATTATAAAGGGCGCTTTGCCTTTTGTCAAGCAATCTGAAAAGGAAAATTGTTACCTTTTCCTACCAGCATTCCGGTTCGGGGTCGGAGGGCGCAGGGGACGTGCGAGATCCAGACGCCAGCGCCGGTGCGCGCGCCTAGAACAGCACCCCTTCTATCACCAGTTGGGCCATCTCCTCGTCGTTCATCTGGAGGACCTCCTTGCACACGCGCTCCGTGTGCTCCCCGAGCATCGGGGCCGGCCGAAGGCTGCCCGGCGTCTTGCCCAGGCGGAAGCCGGGGCCATCGTAGGCGGTGCGTCCGGCCTCGGCGTGATCGAGGTAGACGTAGTAGCCGCGCTCCTTGAGGTGAGGGTCGTTCTCCAGCACGTCCCGGGCGTTCTGGACGACGCCAGCGGCCACGCCCGCCGCCTGGAGGGT
>JBAUEL010000120.1:0-21082 GCA_049678585.1 Dehalococcoidia bacterium | reverse complement strand
CCCTAGGATGGTGACGGAGCAGACCGAGGCCGGTCCTCCCAGGTTGTGCGCCAGCCCCAGGCGCGGGTTCTTCACCTGAGCCCCGTCGGCGCGACCCTGGAGCTGCTTCGTGACCTCGTAAAGCATCCGGCAGCCGGTGGCGCCGATGGGGTGGCCGAAGCACTTCAGGCCACCGCTGGGGTTAACCGGCAGGTCACCGTCAACCTCTACGTGGCCCTCCCGCACGAAGTTCGCGCCCTGGCCCGGCTCGCAGAACTGAAGGTCCTGATAGTTCAGGATCTCGGTGATAGTGAAGCAGTCATGCACTTCAGCGAAGCTGATCTCCTTGGCCGGGTTCTTGATCCCTGCCTCCTCGTAGGCCAGCCTCGCCGCCGCCTGCGTCGCCGGGAAGCCCAGGTAATCGAAGGAGGCCCGGTACATGGGCTGCATAGTGTGTACGGCCAGCGCGTTGGCCTTCGTTAGCACGTAGTCGTCCTTGTGCTTGCTCTTCTTGGCGATCTCAGGCCGGGTCACCACCAGGGCCGCCGCCCCGTCGGACATGGCGCAGCAGTCGAATCGCCCCAGCGGCCAGGCGATCATAGGGGCGTTCAGCACGTTCTCCACGGTGATGGGACGGCGGAAGTGGGCCTTGGGGTGAAGGGCGCCGTTCTTGTGGTTCTTGACGGCTACGTGAGCCAGGTCCTCCCTGGTCCAGCCGTGCTCGTGGAAGCAGCGCGTAGCCGCCAGGGCGAACATGCCTGGGGCGCTGACGTTGCCCAATATCGGGTGCCCCATCTCCCCTGTGGGCAGGCCGGCCCCGCCCGTGTCCATGAGCTTCTCCACCCCGCAGGCGAGCACTACGTCGTACACGCCGGACGCGACCGCATAGCAGGCATTGCGGAAGGCATCCATGCCCGAGGCGCAGAAGTTCTCCACCCGCGTGGCCGGCTTGCCGAAGAGCTTGAGGGGTTCGGCGGCGGCGCTGCCGCTCACGCCGGTGAAGTTATAGAGCACGCCCACCCAGGTCGCCTCGATGTCGTCCGGCGTGATCCCGGCATCGTCCAGCGCCTCGTAAACGGCCTCCACCAGAAGGTCCTCTGCGTCCTTTTCCCAGATCTCGCCGAACTTGGTGCAGCCCACGCCCATGATAGCTGCCTTGTCCCTGATGCTTCCCATGAGACTCTCCTTTTGCTCCTCCGATGGAGGTGTCGCTCGCTGCTAGGCCGCTGTCGGCAGAGGCCGGCACTTCCAGTAATAGTTGTGGAAGCCCGACCCCTCGTGCAGTCGGCGGAAGGTGAACTCCACCGGCATGCCAATCTTGACCTCCTGGGGGTCGCCGTCGGTCATCTCCAGGAAGATGCGGCCCCCGGCCTCTAGGTCCACCACCAGCCGGGGCGCAGGCACGTTGACGTACTGGCCCCCCACCAGGTGGTCGAGCGTGAAGGTGTAGACGGTGCCGGTCTTGGCTAGCTTGATCTCCTCCATCTGGTCCCTGGTCCCGCATTCGCCGCAGACGCGGGGGATCGGGTACTGCACGGCGCCGCACTTGCGACACTTGGCGCCGTGGAGGTTCAGCTCCATCTTGCTGTCACGCCAGTAGGTGACGGCGGAGGACCTGAGCGGCGGTTCCTCGCGCTCCATGAGCTTGCGGAAGTGGACGTAAGCGGTGTAGTTGGGCAGGTCCCGCTTCTGGAGAAGGTGCCCGACCAGCCCCTTGCGGCCGGCCGCCGGAGCGAAGGCCTCTGCCACCTCCACCAGGAAGGCATCGGCGCCGTCACCATGGTTGATCACCAGCAGCTTCTCGCCTGCCTTGGCCTGCTCCAGGGCTCCCGCCAGCATCATCAGGGCCAGGGCCGCCCCCGGGTTGCCCACCGAGAGGAACAGGATGTCCTGGAGCTGGCCAGCGTCCAGGCCGAGGCTACGGGCCACGGTCCCATGGCTCCGCGGGTCCATGGCGGTGATGACCCCCTTGGCCAGGTCGCCGGGAGCCACGCCTTCCTTCTCTAAAACGGCCTTCCCCGCCTGCACCACGCTCTGCACATACCCGTACTGCGTCTCAGCCTTGGCCTCGAAGGAGTGGACGTAGCGGTCCTCACTGCGCCGCCAGGCGCCCACCTGCTCGCCGACCACGGAGTGGAAGCCGCGCGCCGCCGCCGACCCTTCTTTGGAGACCAGGACTGCGCCGGCCCCATCGCCCAGAAGCTGCTCCCACATCGACTCCGGCTCGCCGAGCCGGCAGTCCGCCGCGACCACCAGGATGCTCCCCGCCGAGCCGCTATCGATGGCATCTGCTGCCGCCCGCAGGGCCGTCGTAGCCGCGCGCAGCGACCCGCTGAAATCGGCGGTGTTGATGTCCCTGCGCAGGTCCAGGGCGGCCGCGATGACCCCCGCGCACTGCTTCTCGCTGTAGGGGGCGGTAGTGGTGGCGAAAAACAGACCGTCCACACTGGATGGGTCTATGCCTGCCAGGCAGTCTGAGCCCGCAGCCACCGCCATGGTGAGGCTGTCCTCGTCGGCGTTGGCCACGGCGCGCTCGCCGGGGACAGCCGGCACCCCCCAGGCATTCCCCATCTCTTGCCTGGAGAGCCTGAACAGGGGAATGTATGCGCCGAATGATGCAATCTTGGCCACGGTTCTTTCCTTTCGCAGTGCCCCGAGACAGACTCCCCCTGGGCCTCAGGTCCGGCAGCAGGTCCGGAGAGTCGGATCATAGTAAGAGTCGAACGCCTCGTCCCAGTAGGGGTCGTCAAAGCGGAACGACTGTGCCTCGGCCTCCCCACGGGCGCGAGGCTTCCTGCACTCCTTAGTAGCTCGAGACTCTTGCCTTCGCCGTCGGGTCGGCTCGGACGGCCCGATTTCCTTCTCACGGACAGGTGCTCGTGAACTCATTCAACCTCCCCAGGGCTCCACTGTCCAACTCCTGGCCGACATCTGACCGGCTCAGGCAACGAAGCGGAATCCGCCCCTATCATATGGCGCCCCGTCCTCTAACTCAACCTACACCGCCTGGCCGCCTGACCCCTCCTCCATGGGCACAAAGCAGCGCTCACAGAAGCTGGCCGCCCGCTGCTAGGCGCCGGTCTCCTCTGCCCACAGCGCCGCCACCTCCTCGCCTATCTCCCGGACGATGTCCGGCAGGGCCTTCTCCATCTCGGGAGTGAGCTCCTCGCCGAAGGTCCACGGATCATTGACGGCGATGGCGTAGATGATCACCGTCCGGGGCAGGTCCAGTCCTATCTTCCTTCCCCACTGGATCGCTTGCCCTAGCCCGATGCCGTGCGTGACCTGGGACGAAGGGTCGCCAAGCTCCTGGGGGCTCAGCCGGTAGACCCGGCCGGCATGCTCCCGGTCCGGGATGACATCGATGATGACGGCCCGATCATACCCGATCAGGAGCTGGACGGTCTGGAGCCCTCCGGTGGCGGCCTCCCTCAGGTCGATCTCCTCCCGTCCCAGCAGCGAATGAACGCGGCGGGCCACTTCCAGGCCCGCCGCGTCATCGGTAAGAATGGGGTTCCCCAGCCCCAGAATAAGGCTCTTCGTCAATCTCGCCTGAGCTCCTCGACCAACTCCCCCTTGCTGTCGTAGATGCTGACGATGAGGGGCATCTCGCCCGGCAGCGAGTGCGTGGCGCAGGCCAGGCAGGGGTCGTAGGCTCGGAAGGCCATCTCCACCTTGTTCAGGAGGCCCTCCGTGATCACCGTGCCCTTCTTGATGAGGCCCTCGGCGGCCTTCTTGATGGACATGCAGATGGCCCCGTGGTTGTTTCCGGTGGCCACGATAAGGTTGACCTTCTCGATGACCCCCCTCTCGTCTGTCCAGTAGTGGTGAAAGAGGGTTCCCCGCGGCGCCTCGACGACGCCTACCCCCTCCTCGGGAGTCTCCGTGGGGATGGTGCGGATATCGGTCGAAGTGATCTCCGGGTCGCGGCTCAACTCCAGCATCTGCTCCGCGGCCTGGACCAGCTCGATGACCCGGGCCCAGTGCGTGGCCAGCGTCTGGTGGACGGGCTTGCCCCCGAGGGTCTCGTACATGCGCTCGTACTCGGCCTGGGCCACGGGGGTGGCCATGCCGTCGGCCGCGTTGAGCCGGGCCAGAGGCGCCACCCGGTAGATGCCACTGTCCTTGCCATCCTGTAGCCCCTTCCAGCCGATTCTCTTCAGGAAGGGGAACTTCAGGTAGGTCCAGGGCTCCACGTACTCGGCGATGTGGTCCAGGTACTCGGAGGGATGGAACTTAGCGAACTCCTTGCCGTCGGGGTCGACCACTCGTATCAGCCCGTCGTAGAAGTCCACCTTGTTGTTCTCGTCCACCAGGCCCATGTAGTAGGTCCTGTGGGTGTAGGCGTCGCTAAGGATCAGGTCCAGGTAATCCTTGTTGGCCAAGACCACGTCATTGAGGATGCTGACGGTCAGCTTGCCGAAGTCAATGGCGGCGGTGGCGATCTCCTCGACCTTAGCCCGCTCCTCCTCCGTGAGACCCTTGCTGACACCTCCGGGGATACCGCAGCTCGGATGGACGTATTTCCCCCCGAGCATCGCCACAACCTCGTGAGTCAACCGGAGGGCCGTGAGCACCTGGCCCCCGATCTCCATCCCCACCTTGGCGATGACCCCCAGGATGTTGCGCTCAGCAGGGTCAGCCTCCGGCCCCACCACGAAGTCAGGGCCTCCCAGGGCGTAGAAGTGGGTGGCGTGGTCGGCCACGAAGAAGGCGTTGTACAGGAGCCTTCGCAGCTTGATGGCCGCGGGAGGCGGCTGCACCTTGAACACCGCATCGAGGGCTTTCGTGGAGGCCATGTGGTGGGCTGAGGGGCAGACGCCGCAGATGCGCTCCGTGATGACGGGCATCTCCTCCGCAGGACGCCCCTGGCAGAACCTCTCGAACCCCCTCAGCTCCGGCACCTGGAAGTAGGCATTCGCCACGTCCCCCTCATCGTTGAGGAAGATCTCGATGCGCCCGTGCCCCTCCAGACGGGTGATGGGGTCGATACTAATGCGCCTGGTTTCAGTCTTGGCCGGGGATGCTCCCTCTGGAGTCATGGCTTACCACCTCACGAGCTTTGGGCTGCCCCCACCTCTGCCGCGACGGCTTCGGGCATGCGCCGACGCCGCAGCAGCGATGCAGGCAGGCCGAACATGTACGCTATCCCCAGCGGGTCGGGGATCCCCTCAAGGATGCGCTCGATCTCCGCCGGGTCCTGAGAATCGATCACGGAGGCTACCGCGCTAAGGAACTTCGTCCCCTGGTCCGTTGACCCCGGAGGCGGGCCGTAGCAGCCCCGGCAGGGCATGTTGGCACTGAGGCATGCCGCGTCGCAGCCACCGCGGGTGGCCATGCCCATGCACAGGATGCCCTGCTCTATGAGGCACTGCTCTGGGTCCGGGATGATCTCGTACGTGCGGTAGAAGGCCTTAACCTTCTTCTCCTCCTTCGTACGGGGGCACTCGTCGCAGACGGTCTTCTCGTTAGCCCCGATCACGGAACCAGGGGGCGGCAGATTACCCTCCACAAGCGCCTGGACCACCGCGGCGATCTGCTTCTTGTCCGGAGGACAACCGGGGATGAAGTACTCCACCGGCACTACTTGGTGGAGAGCCCGCACCGTGTCGTAGAACGTGGGGAGCGTGAGCTCCCCTTCCGGGACTTGGTGGCTGAGCTGCGGCCGGGTGCCCTCGGGGTTGTCGGTGGAGGGGGTGTCCCGGTAGGACACATCGAAAGCGCCCTGGCGGTCGCTCACGTTGGCCAGGCCGGGGATGCCCCCGAAGGCGGAGCACGCCCCGAAGGCCGCCATGACCTGGGACTTCTCTCGGAGCATGCGGGCCAGGTGCTCCTGCTCGGAATTCCTGATTGCCCCGTTGAAGAGAGTCAGGAAAATGCTCTTGTCGGGGAGGGCCTCCACGTCCTTGTACTTGAAGTCCATGACGCACGGCCAGAGAACGATCTCGAAAGCGTTGGCTACGTCCAGGATCTTCTCGTAGAGCTGGACCACCGCGATCTCGCAGCCGCCGCAGCTTGCTGCCCAGTACAGGGCTATCTTGGGCTTGGTCATTCCTTCGCCTCCTTGAGGCTCCTTTGCTTGAACGGTGGGGCCGGGTTGTGGTGGGGCGGTACCCTCTCCGGAGAGGGTGACTGGTCCCTTCGCTCCCCCGAGGCCCATCCATCGCATCGCCCTTCCCGCCAGGCCCGCGATGGTAGGCTCACTCATGCTATCGCCTCCTTAGGTGCCACTTGCCGGACCAGCGGCCCCAGTGCCTTGACCTGCTCGGTCATCTCATTGGCTACCTGGACCCACCTCGCCCCCTCGCTGGCGGAGACCCACTCCAGGCGGAAGCGCTCTGGCTCAATGCCCATCTGGTCTAGGAACTTCCGCAGCAGGGCCATGCGGCGCATCGTCTTATAGTTGCCCTCGATGTAGTGGCAGTCGCCGGGGTGGCAGCCTGCTACCAGGACCCCGTCGGCGCCCGCGGCGAACGCCTTCGCCACGAAGGTAGGGTCGATGCGCCCCGTACACATGACCCGCACGATGCGGATGTTGGGGGCGTAATGCATGCGGGAAGTGCCCGCCAGGTCGGCCCCCTGGTAGGAACACCAGTTGCAGAGAAAACCCACGATCCTCGGCTCGTATTCGGGAGCGGGTGTGGCCATTTGCTACACCTCCTTAGACGGCTACCAGGGGCCGCTTGGCGTCGGCCAGCAGGGCCTCCACCTCGGCCATGATCTGCTGGTCGGTGAAGTGGCGCCCCGTGATGGCGCCGGCCGGACAGGCCGCCACACAGGTGCCGCAGCCCTTGCAGAGCACGTCGCTGAGCTCGGCGACCTTATCCTCTTCGTTGAAGGTGATGGCGCCATAGGGGCACAGCTCCAGACAGGTCTTGCAGCCTGAGCAGAGCTCAGCGTTCACCGCTGCCGTGGCCGCGTCCACCACCACCACCCCCGCATCGATTAGGGCGAGGGCCTCGGCCGCGCCCGCGCCCGCCTGGGCCACCGTGTCCGGGATGTCCTTGGGCCCCTGAGCGCAGCCCACCACGAATATGCCATCGCTCGCGGTGGCTACCGGCTCCAGCTTGGCATGCCTCTCCAGGAAGAACGCGTCGGCCCCCTGGTTGATGTTGAACAGCCTCGCCACCTCCCTGGCATCGGAGCGAGCCTCCATGGCCGGGCAAAGGATCACCATGTCCACTGGGAGTCGCATCATGCTGCCCAGGAGGGTGTTCTCGCACACCACCACCAGCTTGCCCTTCTCTTCGTCGCTGATGGCGCGGTCGGTCACCTGGGCCACCTTCCCCCGGATGAAGTTAACCCCTTCGTCCGACAGGCGCTGGTAGAACTCCTCGAAGCCCTTACCGTAGCACCGCATATCGATGTAGATCTGGTAAACGTCTGCCCCCTCAACCTTCTCCTTGATGAGGTGCGAGTACTTCAGGGCGTACATGCAGCAGACGCGGGAGCAGTACTCGTGATAATTCGTATCCCGGCTGCCCACGCAGTGCACGATGGCGACGCTCTGGGGCGTGGACTCGTCCTTGAGCTTCAGTTCGCCCCCTGTGGGGCCGGTCGCACTGCACATCCGCTCGAACTCCAGGCTTGTGAGCACGTTGTCCAGCCGCCCGTACCCGTACTCACGGATGGGCGAGGGGTCCATGAGGTCGTACCCCGTGGCCACCACGATGGCACCCACATCCACGTCCACCAGCTCCTCTGTCTGGTTGAAGTCGATGGCATCCGGGTCGCAGAACTTCTCGCAGGCCCGGCACGCGCCGTCCCGCGTGAAGTACACGCAGTGCTCCGTGTCGATCACCGGGACGTTGGGGACGGCCTGAGGGAAAGGTGTGTAGATGGCCTTGCGCTTGCCCAGACCCACATCGAACTCGCTGTCCGCTTTCCAGGGGCACTTCTCCATGCACACGCCGCAGCTATTGCACTTGTCCATATCCACATAGCGCGGCTTCTTCTTGATCGTGACCTTGAAGTTCCCGATGTAGCCCTGGACGTCCACCACCTCGCTCCAGGTCATCAGCTCGATATTGGGGTGGGAGCCCGTGTCAGCCATCTTGGGGGTAAGGATGCAGGCGGAGCAGTCCAGGGTGGGGAAGGTCTTATCGAGCTGGATCATGCGCCCGCCGATGGAGGGCTCCCGCTCCACCAGGTAAACCTTGTGGCCGGCGTCGGCGATCTTGAGGGCGGCCTGGATGCCCGCGATGCCCCCTCCCACCACCAGGGCGGCTGGGGTGACCTGCTCCTGCCGCGACTCTAGGGGTTCCAGAAGGCGGGTACGCTGTACCGCCGCGTTGATGATGGCCATGGCCTTCTCCGTGGCCCCCTCCTCGTGCACCCAAGAGCACTGCTCCCGGATGTTGGCCATGTGGAAGAGATAGGGGTTGACCCCTGCCTCCTCACAGACCCGACGGAAGGTCGGCTCGTGCATGCGCGGAGAGCACGCCGCCACCACTACCCGGTTGAGGTTGTGCTCCTTGATGTCGTCCTTAATCATCTCCTGGCCCGGGTCGGAGCACATGAACTTGTAGTCTCGGCCCACCACCACGCCATCGAGACCCTGGGCGAACTGTGCCAGCCACTCCACATTGATCGTGCCAGCGATGTTGCTGCCGCAGTGACAGATATATACGCCGATTCTTGGCTCTTCCATGGCTACATCGCCTCCGCAACCAGTTCCGAGACGTCCTTGAACTCCACCGGCTCGCCCGTCGGCGTCGCCGCAGACGTCTCGAACATAAGCCGGCAGTAGGGACACGCCGCAGCCAGCACGTTCGCGCCCACCTCCCGGGCCTGCTCTATCCGGATGTCGCCGAACCTCTCCTCTGCCGGGGTCTCCATCCACACCCTGCCGCCGCCGCCCCCGCAGCACAGGCTGTTCTCCCGGTTATCGGCCATCTCCACCAGTTCCAGGCCGGGAATGCTGCTCAGCACCTCCCGTGGTTCGTCGTACACCCCGCTGTGGCGGCCCAGATAGCAGGGGTCGTGATAGGCAACCTTCCGGTTCACTTCCTTGCTGAACTTCAGCTTGCCCTCCCGCAGTTGCTCAGCCAGGAACTGGGTGGAGTGCACCACCTCGATCCCATTCTGCGGGTACTCGTTCTTAAACGTGTAGTAACAGTGCGGCGAGGAGACCACGATCTTCCTCACGCCCTTTTCGGCGAAGCTCTTGGTGTTACGGCTCACCAGCTCCTGGAATAGCTCCTCGTTCCCCACCTTGCGGGCGCTCTCGCCGCAGCAGTTCTCCTCCTCCGCACCCAGCACGCCGAAGTCCACGCCCAGCCCCTGGAAGACGCGGGCCATAGCCTGCCCTATGGGGCGGATGCTCGTGTCGTACTCCACCAGGCAACAGGGGAAGTACAGGACCTCCGTCCCCTCAGCGAATGGCTTGACGTTGAGGGCGCCTGCCCAGTCGCCCCGCTGCTCCCGGGGCTCGCCCCAGGGATTCCCGGCGCTGGCCATGCTGTTGGTCGCCAGGCGCAGCGAGTCCGGGACGGCCCCCACGCCCAGCCCCACCACGGTTCGTCGCAGGGCCCTCATGACGTCGATGATCTCCACGCCACGGGGGCAGCGCTCCACGCACATACCGCAGGTGGCGCACAGCCACACGTCGTCGCTCTCGAAGTCCACCAGGCCCAACTGGCTCTCGTGCATGATCCGACGTACCAGGAAGCTGCGCACCAGGTTCCAAGGGCACGAACCCGTACAGAGACCGCACTGATAGCACAGCTCTGATATCTCGCCGCCGGCCTCCTTCAGTACCTCAACGGCCTCTTTGTAGGGCGATAATGCTTTCATAGAGACCCCATCCTACTCTGAGCTCTGTAGCTGACCCAAGCCATATGAAGCTAACGCATCCCTCCTTTGCGGCGATTTTCACAACCAGTCTACCGCAGACTTGTTGCAGTTCCGGTTGACAAAGGTAACAATATCGTTTCGGATTCGCGTTCGCCGAGGTTACACCGCCGCACGCGGCCTGGCGAAGCGATAGCCGATGCCCCACTCGGTGAAGATGTAGCGCGGGTCGTGGGCATCGTCCCCCAACTTCTCCCGCAGGCGGGCGATGTGCACCTTTAGCATGGAGACATCGTCCTGGGATTGGTGCCCCCAGGCCTTGGCCAGCAGCGCTTCGTGGGGAAGCACGTTTCCCGCGTTGGACACCAGGTGAGATAGCAGACGAAACTCCGTGGGCGTCAGCTTCACGGGCTGGCCCTTCACCACTACCTGCCGTTCACCCAGCTCAATGCTTAGATCGCCATCCACCACTATGTGGGCGGGGGCCGACATGGGGAGCATCTGCGCGCGCCGCAGCACCGCCCGGGTGCGGGCGACCAGCTCCAGTGGGCTGAAGGGCTTGGCGATGTAGTCGTCTGCACCCATCTCCAGGCCGCGCACACGATGCATCTCCTCCCCCATAACCGTCAGCATGAGGATGGGTACGTCCGAGACCTGGCGCAGCCGCTCGCACACCTCAAACCCGCTCAGGCCCGGCAGCCCTACGTCCAGCAGAACCACGTCCGGCCGCTCATCCGCGACGAGTTCCAGAGCGGTCTCGCCGTCGCTTGCTGAGATGACTTCGCACGCCGGCCACTGCATCTTGAACGTGAGCGTGATAACCTCGGCTACGTCTGCCTCATCGTCTACGATGAGCACCTTCATGTAACAGCTTCCTTCGGCAGAGTGAACGAGAAAATGCTCCCACGCCCCCGCTCGCTCTCCACCCAGATCCGCCCCCCATGAAGTTCCACCAGAACCTTGGCGATGGCCAGCCCCAGCCCTGTTCCAGCGTTCTGCTGCGGTCCCTGGGACCGCGAATAGAACCGCTCGAAGACACGCTCTTGCTCCCCCGGCGCGATGCCTGGGCCGGTATCGGCTACGCTCACCACGTACTTCCCATTCTCCTTCCCTAGCTCCACCCTGATGGTGCCGCCCGCAGAAGTAAACTTGCAGGCGTTGGAGAGCAGGTTCATGGCCACCCGCTCCACGCGGCCGCGGTCCGCCCGCACCCGGGAAGAGGAGGACGGGCTGGTAAGAGTGAGGCTCTGCTCCTTCTCCTGCACCAGCGGCTGCATAGAAGCCACACAATCCTCCAAGAGCGACCCCAGGTCGAAGGTCTTCAGGTCCAGGCTCACCGCCCCACTGCGCAACTGGGCCAGGTCCAGGAGTTCCTGCACCAGGTTCTGGAGACGAAGGGTGTTGCGGGCGACGTTGCTGAGCAGGGTAGCCCCAGGCTCTGACCCGTCGATGCCGGAGGTCTGGAGGATGTCCACCGCCGCCCGGATGGCGGTGATCGGCGTAAGAAGCTGGTGAGAGATGCCGGAGAGGAACGCCTCCTTCAGCCGGTTGGCCTCATCCTGGGCTTCCGTCCGGCTCACCTCGACCCAGAGGCGGGCGTTCTCCAGCACAATGGCGATCTGGTTGGCGATGGCCTGCAAGAGCCGCAGGTCGCCGGCAGAGAAGGCGCCATCCCGCCGCAGGTTGGCCAGGGTGAACGCGCCCAGCACGGCATCCTTGGAGACCAGAGGCACACAGATGGCGCTCTGGGCCTGGGCCAGGTTGCCCCGCGCCTTCTCCAGGTAAACCTGGTTCTCCCCCCCCACGTCCGCCATGTTCTCGGCGATCTGGTCGGGGTTCGCGCAGAGGCGCGGTTCTCCCCGCTGGTACACCTTCCCCGCGATCGCCTCCCCCGGCTTCAGCCGCACCCGCGACAGGGGCTCCTGACGGTAGCCGATAGAGGCCTTCGGCACGAGGGCACCCTCCTCCGCATCGTAGAGGAACAGGACGCCCGCGTCGGCCGCCTCGAATGGCTCCACGCTCTTGGCCACGATGGCCTCCAGCAGGTGGTCCGTGTCCGTCGTGGCGGGCAGGGCCATGGAGATGTCCAGGAGCGTAGCCAGCTCAGCGACCCGCTGGCAGATATGCTCGAGACCTTCAGGGCAGGGGTACCCGTCCACCCCTTGAACCCCCCTCAAGGCCTTCTCGTCCTCCGTGGATGAATCCGCGCGCCTCACGATCCTCCCTCAGCAGATGCGCGGCAGCATCTCCCCCACCAGCATGTGCACAATGCGGGTGCCGCCCACGGCCGTCTCCATCAAGACCTTCCCCTGCGGCTCCGAAACGACCTCCCCGATGATGGCGGCCTCCCCGCCGTACGTGCTCCCCCGGACGGCCTCCAGTACCCTGTCCGCGTCGGCGCGGGCCACCATGGCCACCAGCTTGCCCTCGTTGGCCACGTACAGAGGATCCAGCCCCAGCATCTCGCAGGCCGCCCACACCCCCGGCTTCAGAGGGATGGCCTCCTCGCGGATGCGAATGCCTACGCCGGACTGGCCGGCGATCTCGTTGAGCGAAGTGGCCAGACCGCCGCGGGTGGGGTCGCGCAGAACGTGGATCTGGGGGCTGACCTCCAGCATAGCCGCCACCATGTGGTTGAGAGGAGCCACGTCGCTGCTCACCGGGCTCTCGAAGTCCAGCCCCTCACGCTGCGAGAGCACGGCGACGCCGTGGTCGCCGATGCTCCCGGAGAGTATCACAACGTCGCCCACTCGGGCACTCTCGCCCGAGATCTGCACCCCGGCCCGCAGCAGGCCCAGGCCTGCCGTGTTGATGAACAGACCGTCCGCGCTGCCCTTCTCCACCACCTTCGTATCGCCGGCCACGATCTGCACGCCGGCCTCCTCTGCGGCCTCGCGCATGGACTGGACGATGGCGCGCAGGTCCGTCAGCGTGAGCCCCTCCTCGATCACGAAACCCGCCGAGAGGTACAGGGGCCGCGCCCCCGACATCGCCAGGTCATTGACCGTCCCGCAGACGGCCAGCCTGCCGATGTCCCCCCCTTTGAAGAAGAGAGGCTTCACCACATAAGAGTCGGTGGTAAAGGCCAGGCGGGGCTCCGCCCCGTCGCCCAGGCGGAACACCGCGGAGTCGTCGAGCCTGCTGAGAATAGGGTTCTCCCATGGAGGGACGAACACCTGCGCCACCAGCTCGTGGCTCAGGCGCCCTCCGCTCCCGTGCGCCAGCAGGATCCTCTCATCCTCTGCCATGTCCCCGCCTTACCTCAACGCGACCCGTACTGATACCAGCCGGCGCAGGTTCCCTCCGACGACACCATGCACGGCCCCACAGGATTCTCCGGCGTGCACACTTTACCATAAAGAGGGCACTCCGGCGGAGTCTTGGCGCCCCGCAAAATGTCTCCGCAGATGCAGCCGGCATGCTCCCTCGTAGGCGGCGGACTGATGCTGTGGACCGCCCTTGCGTCGAAGCGGGCGTACTCCGGCCGCAGCTTCAGCCCGCTGCCGGGGATGTGCCCCAGACCTCGCCAGTCCGCGCCGTTCACCTCAAACACCCGCTCCAGGATCTCCCGCGCCCGTGGGTTCCCCTCGGGCCGCACCCCTCGGCTGTACTGAATCTCCACCCGCGGCCGCCCACCGGCGATCTGCCGCACGAGCATGTCGATGCCCTGGAGGATGTCCAGGGGCTCGAAGCCGGTCACGACGCAGGGCACCCCGTAGCGCTCCGCGATGAACTCGTACGGGCGCGAACCGATGATCACGCTCACGTGGCCCGGACAGATGAAGCCGTCGATGCGCACCTCCCCCGAGGCCACCAGCGCCTCCATGGCCGGCGGGATCAGCTTGTGCACCGACAGCACCGAGAAGTTCTCAAGCCCCAGCGACTCCGCCTCCAGCACGCACGCGGCGATGGTTGGCGCAGTGGTCTCGAAGCCCACGCCGAAGAACACCACCGCCCGCTCCGGGTTCGCGCGGGCGATGCCCAGAGCATCCCGCGCCGAGTAGACCACTCGCACGTCGCAGCCCCGGGCCTTCGCCTGCGAAAGGCTCTGATAGCTTCCGGGCACCTTCATCATGTCGCCGAAGGTGACCAGAATCACCCCCGGCTGCTCGGCCAGGGCGATGGCCTTATCGATGTCGGCGTTGGTGGTGACGCACACCGGGCAGCCCGGCCCCGATAGCATGCGCACCTCCGGCGGCAGCAGATCGCGCACCCCGTGGCGGAAGATGGCCACAGTATGCGTCCCGCACACCTCCATGAGGTTCACCGGAGAAACCGCCCCGCAGCGGATGCGCTCTGCCATCCCCAGGGCGGCCGCTCGGTCGCGGAACTCCTCCACGTACCGCACTACGCCTCCTCCTGGCCCGCCTGGGCCACCTCCTCCAGCAACCGCAGGGTCTCCTGCGCATCCGCCTCGTCCAGCCTCTGGAGGGCGTAGCCGGCATGAATCAGCAGGTAGTCGCCGATGCGGGCCTCGGGCAGAAGCATCAGGCTGACCTCCCGCACGACGCCTGCCAGCTCTACCAGGCCCCGCTCACCCTCGATCTGAAAGAGCCGCGCGGGGATAGCTAGACACACGGCTGGCCTCCTTCCGTAGGCGCGCGTTGGCCACGACCGCCTGGCCCAGGGCGATGCCGCCGTCGTTGGTCGGCACCAGGTGATGGATCAGGGGTTCGAGCCCGCGGCGCTCTAATTCATCCAGGGTGCGGCCCAGCAGGTACACATTCTGGAACACGCCGCCGCTGAGGGCAACCTTGCTCACGCCGGTCTTCTCTCGGATGGCCTCGCTGACGCCGCCGATGATCTCGGCCACGGTGTTGTGGAACCTGGCCGAGATGACCCCCGGCTCCACCCCGCGAAGAAGCTCCGAGACCACCTCCCGCACCAGGGGCCCCGGGTCGATGGTCATGGGGGAGCCCGGCGTGAGCCTCCAGGGGTAGCCCTCCTCCACCCCCTCCGCCGCCAGCATCTCCAGCTCGATGGCGGCCTGCCCCTCATAGTTGACCACCCTCCGCACCCCCAGCAGGGCCGAGATCGCGTCGAACAGCCGACCACAGCTCGAGGTGAGGGGCGAGTTCACCCTCCCTGTGACCATACGGCGCAGCAGCGTCAGCTCAGCGGGCTCTATGTGGGACCACAGCTCCAGGGGCAGGCTCAGGGCCTCCTCCCCGAAGGCGTGTAGCAGGTGGCTCACGGCCGTGCGATATGGCTTCCGGATGGCTGCCTCGCCCCCAGGCAGCGGCACGTACTCGAAGTGCGCCTGGCGCGAGAAGTCGGCCTCATCGCAGAGCAGGAACTCGCTGCCCCAGATGTGGCCGTCGGTCCCGTGGCCGGTCCCGTCGAAGGCCACCCCAATGACCTGCCCCCGCACACCGTTCTCGGCCATGCAACTGACCGCATGGGCGTGATGGTGCTGGACGCCCACCGCCTCCAGGCCCTCGGCTGCCAGCTCCTGAGCGTACTGGGTGGCCAGGTAGTTAGGGTGTAGGTCGTAGGCCACCGCCCGGGGACTGACCCGGAAGAGGCGCTGAAAGTGCTCGATGGAAGACCGGTAGCTGGTATAGGTCTCGTAGTTCTCCATGTCGCCGATGTGCTGGCTCATGTAGGCGTCGCTGCCCTTGGTGAGGCAGAAGGTGTTCTTCAGTTCGGCCCCGCAGGCCAGCACCTCGGCCAGGTCCATGTCCAGGCGGACGGGATACGGCGCATAGCCGCGGGAACGCCGGATGATGCCCTCCTGCCCGCGGAACAAGCGTGTGACCGAGTCATCGCAGCGGAGCTCGATGTCGCGGTCATGCATCAGGAAGTAGTCGCTCAGGGGGGCCAGGCGATCCAGTGCCTCCTGGTTGTCGATGGCCAGGGGCTCCTCGCTCATGTTGCCGCTGGTCATGACCAGGGCGAGGGGCGTCGGCATCTCGCTCTGCCCGTCGCCGGCCAGCAGCAGGTAGTGGAGCGGGGTGTAGGGGAGCATGACCCCCAGGTAGTCGTTGCCTGGGGCCACCTGGGCGGCGATGGGCGAGCCTGCCCTGCGCCGCAACAGCACGATGGGCCGCGCGGCACACTCCAGCAACTGCGCCTCGCCCTCGGCCACCTCGCAGTAACGGCGTACCGTCTCCACGTCCAGAGACATGACCGCGAAGGGCTTGTCGATGCGGTGCTTGCGCTCGCGCATCTCCTCCACCGCCCGCGCGTCGCTAGCGTCGCAGGCCAGGTGAAAGCCTCCCAGCCCCTTCACCGCCACGATAGCCCCCTTCGCCAGCAGGCGGCGGCCCGCCTCGATAGGCTGCGAGCCGTCGGAGTTCCCCACCGGCTGCCCCTCCCTGCCCACCAGCTCCACCCGCGGACCGCAGGCCGGACAGGCGTTGGGCTGGGCGTGGAAACGGCGGTCGGAAGGGTCGTGGTACTCGTGCTCGCAGGGCGGGCACATGGTGAAGACCCGCATAGTGGTCTTGGGACGGTCGTAAGGAATATCCCCGATGATGGTGAAGCGGGGCCCGCAGTTGGTGCAGTTAATGAAGGGGTAAGCGTGGCGCCGGTCGCGCCGATCGAACAGCTCCCTCAGGCAGTCCTGGCAGATGCAGATGTCCGGCGAGATGAGAACCGACTCCTCCCCCTCCTGGCTGGTCTCGATGACGAAGGAGGAGTAGCCCACCGGCGGCAGGAAGCTGGTCTCTACCCTGTCGATAACCGCCCTGGGAGGAGCCTTAGCGGTCAGGTCCCCGACCAGCCCCTCCACGGCCGCCCGCACACCCTCGACCTCCATCACCACCCCCTGGGTGGAGTTGAGCACCCATCCGTTCAGGCGGTGCTCCTGGGCCAGGCGATACACGAAGGGCCGGAACCCTACCCCCTGCACGACCCCGCGCACCACGATCTGTGCCCGGGTTACCGTCTCACTCAACCTCGATATCCTCCACGCCGACCTCGGTGCCGGACACGAGGGTCGTCTCCACGCTGGCGCCCTCGGCGATGGTGCCCTCGGCGGCAATCCCCATCAGGTCCACGATGTAGGACGGTTCATGCCCGGAGCGCTCTCCGATCTTAACCCTGATCACTGCGACCCTCTTCGCTCCGTGCTTCTCGGCGGCCTGGATGACCGTCTTCAACATGTCTTGTGCTGCCGCCAACTCATGCATAGCAAACCTTCCTTGCTAATTTTATCATAATGCATCGATAAGCTCCCGTGAACGTGCAGGGCCGGGCCCGCCGGGCCCGGCCCCGCACTGCCGCGCCTATCAGCGCCTTAGAAAGCGTGAGCCAGGGCCTTGATCTTGTCCACCAGCCCCTTGGAATCGATCTGCTTGAGCACGCAGGCGCAGGCCCCCGCCTGCTCCGCCTGAAGCCATTCGTCACGGCTCACGTAGGAGGTCAGGATCAGCACCGCGCAGTCGTTCCCGCGTTCGCTGAGGCGCCGCACCAGCTCCATACCCCCCTTGTCTTCTCGCCTCACGTCCAGCACAATCACGTCCGGAACCCGCTCCTTGGCCCAGCGGGCAGCCTCGTCTGGGTCGCCGGTATCGCCCACGATCTCCAGCCCGCGGTCCCGGCCCAGGTTCGTGACCAGCTCCTGCCGGACCAGCTCGTGGTCATCGATGATCAGCACACGGATCTTCTTACTCACACTCATGCACCGGTGGACACATACCCAAAGCGCCGCAGGGCTCGCCTTCCCGATGCATTGATATAAGCCCACCCCCCAAGGCGGCGATAGCGCCGTTGGGCTCAACTGTCTGGGGCCGAAATGACTTCCCTGAGTGGGCCATCCGGTCCCCGGCGTGTCCCACCTGCGAGGCAGGCTCAAAGAAAGCCCCTCGCTCGCCCGGCTGCGGCCCGGGCCTCAGGCTCGCCGTGAACCCGGATGAAGCCTACTGCTGCTGGGGCGCCTCTCGCCGCGCGATGAAGGCGGCTGCCTCCGCCCGACGTCGAAGGTTCAGCTTGCTGAGGATGCTGCTCACGTAGTTCTTCACGGTCTTATCGCTGAGGTAGATCTCGTCGGCGATCTCCTTGTTAGTCTTGCCGTCGGCGATGAGCAGGAGGATCTTGTGCTCCTGCTCCGAGAGGGAGGCCAGCGGGTCGTCGACCGTCCGCGTGCCTGCCGACCGCACCCGCTCCATGACCTTCTGGGTGACAGCCGTGTCCAGGAGCGACTCCCCCCGCGCAACCGCCTCCACGGCCTCTGCCAGGGTCTGCACGCGGGTCTGCTTCAGCAGGTAGCCCGCGGCGCCCGCCAGGATGGACGCGAACACCGCCTCCTCGTCCGCGTAGGAGGTGAGCATGATCACCTTGGTATCCGGGTTCTCCTGCCGGATCTCCCGGCAGGCCTCCACGCCGCTTCCATCGGGCAGGCGCACGTCCATGATCACTACGTCGGGCTTGGCGCGCGAGGCCTCCGCCACAGCGCTCTCCACGGTGGCGGCCTCCGCCACCACCGAGAAGCCGGGACGGCGATTGAGCAGCGCCCGCAGGCCCTCTCGAACCACCTCGTGGTCGTCCACGATGAGAATGCGCAGAGCTCGAGTGCTCACGCCCCACCTCCCTTCCGCAGGGGCAACTCCACGGTCACCGTGGTGCCCCTCCCGGGTTCGCTGTCTAGGCTGAAGTGGGCGCCGATATTCCGTGCCCGCTCCATCATGTTCACCAACCCTCGATGGGCCGGCTCGACCGGGCGGCTCGTGTCGAAGCCGACGCCATTGTCACTGATACTCAGGCAGAGCCGGCCCACATCGCCATTCAACTGAGCCCTTACCCAGGTGGCCCTGGCGTGCTTCTGCACGTTGCTCAGGGCCTCCTGAGCAATGTGGAACAGGTTGATGCTCTGCTCTTCGGACAGGCCCGCGCAACCCTCCCGATCTGCCTCCAGGGTCGCCTCCAGGGGCGAGTTCACTCCCACCTCCCTGACGAGGTTAGAGAGGGCCTCTACGATGTCGGCGCTGCTATAGTCGGCCGGCCGCAGGTTGAAGACATAGCTACGGATGTCATGGATAACCTGGTTCAGGTCGGCGATGGCCTTCCCTAGCCGCGCCCTTACCCCCGCCGGGTCAGCATGTACGTCCTCCGCGCTCCCCTCCAGATTGAGCCCCACTGCATAGATGGCCTGCATGACCCCGTCGTGCAGGTCCATGCCGATGCGCTCGCGCTCCTCCAGGACGGCCAGTTGCTGCACCCGGCTGTAAAGGTTGGCGTTCTCCACCGCCACCGCCGCCAGATTGGCGAACGACTGGAGGAGTTCTGCATCGCGCCGGGAGAATCTAGTGGGGCCCCGGTTACCTACGTGCAGCGCCCCCAGCGTCTTGCCCTTGGCCGCAAGGCGGGTCTCGATCCACGAGTTCAGACCCTCCTCTAGGATCGCCCCCAGCGGCGGCGTATTCAGACGCGGGTCGCGCACGTAGTCCTCCACGATCACCGGCTCCCCCGTGGAGAAGGCGATGCCCGAGACGCTCTCCTCGATGCGCCAGCGAAAGCTGCGCATGGCCTCCGTGCGCAGGCCCGTAGACGCGGTCACCACCAGATCCTTCCCGTCGGGCGAGAGGAGCGAAAGCATAGACACGTCCGTCCCCAAAAGCTGCTGTGCCCGCTCCACAATGGTGGCAAAGAGCGAATGAAGGTCCAGGCTGGAGGCCACCTGGCCGCCCAACTGGAACAGCGCCTTCCACTCGTCCGCCCGGCGGCGCTCCTCCTCGTACAGGCGGGCGTTCTCAATGGCCGTAGCTGCCTGGCTGGCGAAGAGAGTCGCCGCCTCCTGATCCTCCTGGCTGAACTCCTCGCCCCCCAGCTTGTCCGTCAGGTACAGGTTGCCGATGATGCGGCCCTTGTAGGCCACAGGGACGCCCAGAAAACTGGTCATCCGGGGATGATGAGGCGGGAACCCCGCAGCCCGGGCGTCCTCGCTGAGACGGGCAATGCGCAGCGGCTTCCCCTCCCCCAGCGGCACGCCCAGGACCCCCTTGCCCTGGGGCGACCCACCGATGCGGGCGCGCTCCTCGCCGCTGATGCCGGAGGTGATGAACTCCTCGATGGTGCCCCGG
Source organism: Dehalococcoidia bacterium (assembly GCA_049678585.1). GTDB lineage: Bacteria > Chloroflexota > Dehalococcoidia > DSTF01 > CAZFGZ01 > CAZFGZ01. The sequence continues at coordinate 1,289 of JBAUEL010000120.1, read as the reverse complement.
GGCCCCAGCATGCCCAGGGCGCCGTATCTCGCCTTGACCACCTGACGGCTCAGGTCCACCACCTTTTGCAGCACCGCCCCCAGAGCCAGCTCAGAGGTGAGACTGATAGCGGCGTCGTTCAGGGCGGCGAGCTGCTCGGCGCGGCGGCTCGCCAGCAGGCTCAGGGCGGCCAGGTCCCGGTTTTGCTGGAGCAGCCGCCGCTGCACCCCCTCGATCACCCGGAACATCCCCAGAGAGAACGCTAGGGTTCCCACCAGCGCCACCGCCACCGCGATGGGCACAGCGATCCACTGCTGGGTCCCTGGCGAGGGCACGATCACGGCCAGGAGCAAGAGCGTCGCCACAAAGACCGCCGGCAGCGCCATGCTCAGCCAGCGCAGCCTGCTCAGACTCGACCGGGAGACATAAGTAGGGTCTTCCATCGATCCCGCCGACCAATTATACCGCAAAACTAAGCAGTTGCTAAGTCACCCGCCCCCGCTGGCCGCTCTCAGACTCGATCCCTGCCAAGAGCTATCCGGCCCAAAAGCACTGTCCAGGTGGGCTCATTATGGGTATCCGGATAGCCCTGTTATAGGCGAAACCACTCTTGCGAGTCGATTGGAGAAAGCGCCCCGGGCTTGCGCCACACGCGCCGCCCGCCTGGCCGAGGGGCCGGTCGCCCGCGATCGCCCTCCTTGACCTTAACCGTACGCCCTCCGTGTCGCCCTGGCGGGCCGCTGAGTATACTGATGCCGATGCACCCCGTCCGGCAGCATGCTCGCACTCTATCTCGCAGGAGGTGCCCCATGCCTCTCCACGTCGCCAGCCTCGAGGACATCCGCTCCGGCCGAGTCACCGATGTCTACTTCGACCGCACCCGCCAGATCCTGGAAGCGAAGGGCATCCGCAAGCGCGTACGCGCCGAGTTCGTAGCCAAGACCCTCCCGGACGGCTGGCCCTGGGCCATCCTGGCCGGCCTCGAGGAGTGCGTAGCCGTGCTGGAGGGGTTCCCCGTCAACGTCCGCAGCATGAGCGAGGGGAGGGCCTTTCGGCCGTTCCAGCCGGTCCTGGAGATCGAAGGGCCCTACCTGGAGTTCGGCGTGCTGGAGACAGCCATCCTGGGCTTGCTCTGCCAGGCCTCGGGCGTGGCCACCCGGGCGGCCCGCTGCAAGCACCTGGCGGGCGAACGGCTCCTGCTCAGCTTCGGAGCCCGGCGCATGCATCCCACCCTCGCCCCCATGATCGAGCGGGCCGCCTTCATCGGGGGGTGCGACGGGGTGGCGGCGGTGAAGAGCGCGGAGGTGATC
>JBAUEL010000119.1:0-4000 GCA_049678585.1 Dehalococcoidia bacterium | reverse complement strand
CTAGAGCCGTTGAGCGCATTGAGCCCTGCTGCCGCAGCTTCTTCACCAGGGAGCGGCGAAGGTCAGCCAGCCTCTTCTCGGAAGGCACGTCCCCAACCATTGCCCTCTCCCAGAAGGCAGTCGGGCCGCCCGATCCCTCGCGCGGCCCCTGGAATCTGGATCCCCCGCTGACTAGAGGCCCTGGAGAGACATGTCCCGCAGGCGCCGGGCCCGCTCCTCGATGGGCGGGTGGGTGCTGAACAGGTTGACCAGGCCACCAGCCCGGAAGGGATTGACGATGTACAGGTGCGCGGTCGACTCGGCAGCCGGGGTCGGCTGCATGGGCCGCGCTGCTATGCCTCGCTGGAGCTTCAGGAGGGCGCTAGCCAGGGCCTCGGGGTCGTGCGTGATGCGGGCGGCGGAGGCATCCGCCTGATACTCCCTTGTCCGCGAGATGCCTGCCTGGATGAGGGCGGCGGCCAGGGGCGCCAGGAGAAAGGCCAGCAGGCCAATTATCTGGCCGTAGCCGCTGCGGATGCCCCTGAACCAGAGGGCCATCCAGGCAAGCATGCTGATGGCCCCGGCCAGGGTGGCTACGATGGAGCCGGTAAGGATGTCTCTGTTTCGAACGTGGGCCATCTCGTGGCCGAGGACGCCGCGCAGCTCCCGCTCGTCCAGGATGTTCATGATGCCTGTGGTGACGGCCACGGCTGCGTGCTTAGGGTTGCGCCCGGTGGCGAAGGCGTTGGGCGTGGCCGTGTCCACGATGTAGACGCGGGGCTTGGGCACCCCGGCCTGGGCCGCCACCTCCTCGACGATGGAGTGCAGGCGGGAGGCCTCCTGAACGGAGACCTCTCGCGCCCGCGCCATGCGCAGAGCCAGCTTGTCAGAGGACCAGTAGGCGAAGAAGTTCATCACCCCGGCCAAGCCAAGGGCGACCAGCGGGCCCACGAGGCTACCAGGGGTAATGGCAAACCCGATGACCATGAAGAGGGCCGTTAGGGCGGCCAGCAGAACTGCGGTCTTGAACGTATTCATGAGCTTCCTTCACCACCTCTTCGCTCGGGCCGGAGCCACTCCAGCAGGATGCGGAAGGAGCCCGTCCCCGGCTCGGCTGGGTCGCCCGCCGGCGGCTCACGGCAAGGGGCTCTGTCCCCTACACCCCCGACCGCAGGAGCCTCTCAGCACCCTGTTGAATATTGTAACACAGCGCCACCCCGAGGATTGCAGGGAACTGTTAGGGAAGCTCCGAGCCTAGCCCTCCGCACCCAGGCGGCGGCCCCCCAGGACGTGCATGTGCAGGTGGTAGATGGACTGGCCGCCGTCATCGCCGCAGTTGAAGGCGAAGCGGTACCCCCTGCGGGCGATGCCCTGCTCTTCGGCCAGGCGGCTGCCCACCTGCATGAGGCGGGTCAGCAGGGTGCCGTGCTGGTCGCCTACGTCGGCGACGGTGGGGATGTGCTCCCTGGGGACGACCATGAAGTGGACCGGCGCGCGGGGATTGATATCGGGGATGGCGAAGCAGAGGTCATCTTCATGGAGCTTGTCCACGGTCATCTCGCCGGAGGCCATCCGGCAGAACAGACACTCGGGCATGGGAACCTCCTTGTTGGCTCGACAGGACCGCTCGTCCCCATAATAGCGAAACCCTGGGAAGGGCCAAGGGTGCTACCTGCCATCAATTCTTAGAAGAATTTGGCGGAAGGGCGAGGGGGTATCTCTTGCGCACCCCGACAGGAGGAACCGCCTTGCACCCCGGGCGTGTAGCGAACCGGTGTGTTGAACTGCGCCAGGCGGTTCTCAGCGCACGGGTGACCAGGCAGGGAAGGCGTCAACCGCGGGGTTGTCGGTCAGGTTGGTCTGGCCGGAGCCGTCGGCGTTCATGACATAGATCTCGCCGTTGCCGTCGCGGTCGGAGACGAAGGCGATATGGGAGCCACGGGGCGACCAAGCGGGCACGCCGTCCCAGGCTGGATTGTTGGTGAGGTTTGTGACGCCGGAGCCGTCGGTGCTCATGACGTGAACCTCGATGTTTTGCTGGGGCCCGGGGGTGGATTCGAAGGCGATGCAGGCACCGTCGGGTGACCAGGCCGGCACCGAGTCGCGCCCCTCGGTGCTCGTTAGCGGGGTCTGGTGGGAGCCGTCAGCATCCATGACGTAAACTTCGAGGTTGCCCCGACGGTCCGAAACGAAGGCGATGCGCTCGCCGTCGGGGGACCAGGCGGGCTGGTTGTCCACGGCGGAGTTATCGGTGAGGCGCGTTACGCCTGAGCCGTCGGCGTTCATCACGTAGATGTCCGATTTGTCATCGCGTTCGGAGGCAAAGGCGATCGTGGTGCCGTCGGGGGACCAGGCGGGGAAGCCGTCAGCCGTCGGGTCCTTGGTGAGCCTGGACACGTCCGAGCCGTCCGCATTCATGACGTAGATCTCGTTGTTTCCGTCCCGGTCGGAGGTGAAGGCGATCATGGTGCCGTCGGGGGACCAGGCGGGGAACATGTCGCGCTCCGGGTTGTTGGTGAGGTTGGTCTGGCCGGAGCCGTCGGCGTTCATGGCGTAGATCTCGAGGTTGCCGTCGCGGTTGGAGTGGAAGGCGATCCTGCCCGTGGGAGGTCCGGGGACAACCCGTGGGCTGCAGGGAGCGGCGGGCGTGGGGGGCGCTGGCGCGCCGTCCCCTCCGCAGTCGACAAGAAAGATGGCCAAGAGGCCAAGGATCAGGAAGGGTCTTCGCATGTGCACCTCATCGGGGCCGCCCCGAGAGCAGGACAGGAGGCCGTGCTGCGTCTGCTGACACGGCCTCCCTCGCCCGCCCGGAAAGGGACGTTTACAGCTTCAGTTCCTGGGCCACCAACTCGCGGTGGTAGTCGGCGTCACCCCAGGCCAGCTCGGCCATCTTCTGGCGGCGGAAGTAGAGCTGGATCTTGTAGTCCTCGGTGAAGCCGATGCCGCCGTGGATCTGCTGGCCGTGGGCCACGACGCGGCGGGTGGCCTCGCTGCACCAGGCCTTGGCCATGTGCGCGTCCATGTCGGCGGTGGGCTCGTCCTCCGCCACGGCCCAGGCCGCCTTGTACATGATGAAGCGGGCGCCGTCGACGTCGGTGACCATGTCTGCGCACTTGTGCTGGATGGCCTGGAAGCTGCCGATGGGGCGTCCGAACTGGATGCGGTCCTTGGCGTACTGGACGGTGATCTCGAAGTCCATCTGGGCAAGGCCGACCAGGTAGGCACACTCGGCAACGGTGGCCTTGTTGGCGATGCGCCTGAACACCGGCCAGCCCTTATCTACCTCGCCCAGCACGTTCTCCTTGAGCACCTTCACGTTCTCGAACTTGACCTCGCACTGCTTGTCCGAGGCGATGGTCTTGAGCTCTGTGAAGGAGATGCCGGGGCTCTTGCTATCCACCAGGAGGAGGGTGATGCCATCCTCAGGGGCGGCCCCCTTGGAGGTGCGGGCGACCACGGTCATGTAGTCGCTCACGTGGGCGTCGCGGATGAAGAGCTTGGTGCCGTTGAGGACGAGGGCGTCACCCTCGGCCTTGGCCTCCAGCTCCACCCCCTCGGCGTCGAAGCGGGCAGAGGGTTCGGTAAAGCCCAGAGTCCAGATCTGCTCGCCAGTGGCGATCTTGGGCAGGAACTGCTGCTTCTGCTCCTCGCTGCCTCCCTCCAGCAGGGGGATGGCGCCGCCGGTGACGGTGGGGATGAAGGGGCCGGGCACCACGCCGCGTCCGAACTCCTCGAGCAGGATTATGAGGTCCACGTAGTTCATGCCGCTGCCACCGTACTCGGGCGGGATGATGAGGCCCTGCCAGCCCTGCTCGGCCATCTTCTGCCAGAGCTCCGGCGAGTAGCCTTTCTCGTCCTTCTCCATCTCCCGCACGAGGGTCTCCGGGCACTCCTTCTCGATGAAGTCGCGTGCCACATTCTTGAGCAATTCCTGCTCTTCGGACAGTCCGAGTTCCATCAGTCGCTCCTTTCCTTATGGCATGGCGCCGAAGCCCTATAAGGGGCTTCGGGTGCTACCGCC